>JAJDTT010000246.1 GCA_022827025.1 Acidobacteriota bacterium | reverse complement strand
CGCCTGGATGACCCGGGGATTCCGGTTGTTCCAGGCCGTGTTGTGCAGCGGAGTGTAACCATTCCGGTCCTCGGCGTTGACCTCAGCTCCCCCGGTGATGATGGCCCGGACCACGGCAGGGTCTTCGTTGTTCCAGCCTGCAATGTGCAACGGGGTCTCGCCGCTCTCGTTCCGCGTGTTGGGATCGGCGCCGGCAGCCAGCAGGCTCCGTATCAATCCGGGATTACTTCCCCTCTCGGCCTCGATGAAGAGGCGGTCGGTCGCCACCGAGGGTTGTTTCACGAGAGTTCGAGACGAGTCCTGCGCGACCGCAAAGCCGTGAAAAGCCGGCGTCAGAGTCGACGCCAAGACCATCAGCACGCGAAATTTCCGGTTCATTCTTCCGAGTTGGCGGGCACAGGGGCGCTCTCTTCGGCGCTCGGAGGATATAGCAGTACGCTCGCGATGGATTCGTTGAATTTCTGCGCCAGGTCCAATGGCGTCAATCCGGCTTCGCCTTTGGCGTCGAGCGTGGCCCCGGCCAGCAACAACACCTCCGTGACTTCCGGATTCGAGTTGTTCCTGGCCGCATAGTGCAGTGGAGTATTCCCCTTGCGGCTCTTGGCATCGGGGTCCGCCCCGGCCAGCAACAAGCTTTTCGCCACTTCCGCGTTCGAATTGTTCCACGCCGCATAGTGCAGCGGAGAATCGCCTTTCCGATTCCTGACGTTCGGGCCGGCGTCGGCCGCCAGCAACGCTTCCACGACTTCCGCATTCGGGTTCTGCGCCGCCGCGTAATGCAACGGCGTATTGCCGTCCCTGTTCCTGACTTGGGGAACGGCCCCGGCCTCCAGCAATGCGTTCATCACCTCCGGGTTCGGGTTGTTTCCGGCCGCGCGGTGCAGCGACGTCTCGGAGTTCCAGTTCTGGTTGTTCGGATCCGCGCCGTTTGCGATCAGCGCTTTCACGACACCCGGGTTCTCGTTCATTTCCGCCGCGTAGTCCAGCAGGCCGTTGCCGCGCCGGTCTCTGAGTTTGGAATTGATGCCCAGAGCCAGAAATACCTCGATTACTTCGGGTTTCCGGCTGAACATGGCCGCGCTGAGAATCGGCGTATAACCCGATCCGTTCCTCGCACCGACCTTCGCGCCGGCCTGGATCAGGACCTTGACCACCTCCGGATTGCCATTGTCCGCCGCCGCATGGTGCAACGGAGTGTCGCCGGCATTGTTCGTGGCGTTGATCTTGGCGCCGCGCGCCAGCAACAGGCCCACGACCAGGGGGTCCCGGTTGTAACGGGCCGCGTAGTGCAGTGGAGTATCGGACACGTCGTCCCGCTTCCTGGCGTCGGCTCCGGCCGACAACAAGGTCTGCACCAACTCGCGGCTTCCGTTGTCGCCGATGGCCCAGTGCAGCGGCGTGGTCCCGTAGTCGTCCTTGGGGTCGAGCTTGACTCGGGACTTCAGCAGCATCTTGAGCACCGGGAACTTGTCGGCGTGGCTGACGGCAAGGTGCAAGGGGGTCACACCCTCGTCGTCCTTGGCGTTGCGATTGGCCTTGGCGGCGACCAGGGCGCGGGCCACCTCGGGGTTCTCGTTGCTCCCGACCGCCAGGTGCAAGGGGGTCGCGCCGTCCTCGTCCTTGGCGTTGCGCTTGGCTCCGGCGGCGATCAACGCCTGGATCACCTGGGGATTGGGATTGTTCCAGGCCGCGTTGTGCAGGGGCGTATAGCCGTTGCGGTCCTTCGTGTTGACCTTGGCGCCGCCGGCGATGATGGCTCGGACCACTCCGGCGTTCCGGTTGCTCCAGGCGGAATGGTGCAACGGGGTCTCGCCACTCTCATCCTGGACCTTGGGATCGGCCCCCGCGGCCACCAGGACGCGGATCAGGCCGGGGTCGCTGCCCGCCCTGGCCTCGACCCACAGACGCTTGGCCGCCACCCTCGCCAGGAGCGCCAATGCCTGTTTGCGGGATCGGCCGCCGACCCCCGTGGCCAAGTAGCGCTGCAGGGCGTCCATCGCCTCGGCGGCCGCCCCGCAGAGATTCAGAATCCGCCCATACTTGAGATAGAACTGAGGAGGCAACCGGGCGCCCTGTTGCCGGTGCAGTTCCAGCGCCTCGCTCATGGCCGCCCGGGCGGCTTGAGCCTTCCCTTGGCCAAGTTGTTCGTCGGCTTCGGCGAGGAACCGGTCGGCCCGGACCTGAGGCGAGTCCTGGGCCGCCGGCACTTCAGCGGAAACCGGCATCAGGGCCGACGCCAGCACCATCAGCGCAAGAAGATTCCGCTTCATTCTTCCGGATCGGATCCAGTCCCGGACATGTATTCAGGCCGGCCTTGGGACAAACCTCCCGCCGACACATGTTTGACGGTGATTCTAGCAGTCTCGTTCAAGAATTGGCTCCTTCCGAACCCAGCGATCGTAGGGGCGCCCCTTGTGGGCGCCCTCTTTCGTCACAACATTTGCCCCATGGGTGGGTCGGCAGTGGAGGACTTCTCAGGGAATTCGCGTAGAATCTGTCTGCGGGTCGTTGTCCCGTGTCACGTTTCCGGTCGAACAGGAAGACTGAACCATTGGCCCGAAAGTCGAAGAACCCCGGCCGCAAGACGCTGGTCGTGCACAGTCGCTACGGGTGGCAAAGCCACCGGACCCAAGCGGCCATGGATGAAGACCAAGGACTGTCGATCATGACCATGGAGATGCTTGCGGCCCGGCTGGCCGGGGGCTTCCTCCGACCGATCGACCCGGATGCCATGAAGATCGCGGTTGCGTCAGCCCTCTTCGAACCGCTGTGTGAGTTGGACGGCATCAAGAAGCTGCCTGGTTTTCAACGGGCGGCGGCGGCGAGTTTATCCAAGGCTTGGCGTGCGGGCCTGAAGCTGGACCAGGAAGCTGCCGCAGCGACCGGCCAAACGGCCAGAACCCGGCTCGACTCGCTGGCCCTCCTGGAACGCGAAGTGCTCTCCCGGCTCCCTGACCATCAGCTCCGCCCCCAAGACCTCCTGGAGGCGGCGGCGCAGCGTTCCGGTGATGCCCCTTCGATTTTCGGCCGCATCGAGATTCACGGCCGCACGGAGATGTCTCCGGTATGGCGTCGTCTTCTGTCGCTCATCAGCCGGGAAACGGACGTGGTCTGGGTCGCGGAAGCGAGAGAGATTCCGGATTGGCTCCACGACTCGGGGATCGAAGTCGAGACTGCTCCGAAGGCGAGGCCTGCCGTCCGGGCTCGCTCCTGTGCCAGCCCGCGCCACGAGGTGCTGGAAGCTCTGCGCTGGGCCCGCCAACACCTTGCCCAGGGCGCGCTTCCCCACCAGATCGCCATCGTCGCGACTTCGCCGGAAAACTGGGACGACCATATGCTGACACTGGGAGAAGCGTCCAATCTGCCGCTCCACTTCATTCACGGCCGCACCGCGCTTTCGACGGCCGAAGGGCAGCTTGCCGCAGCCCTTGCCGAGATCCTGCTGCGCGGATTCTCACGCTCCCGGATTGTCCGTCTGGTGGCGCTCCTCCGGATCCAGAACCAACGATTTAAAACCCTGCCGGGAAACTGGTGGCAGGCCTTGCCCGACGGAGCCCCGTTGCTGAATGCCGACCGCTGGCGCCGGGCGATCGCCGATGATGGTGACCCCGACACTCCCGCCGACGACCACCGGCCGCTGCTTGAGGAGATCGTCGGAACCCTGGCCCGGGGCCTGAAGAAATCGGAGGCCATAGGCGAACGGCTGTTGGCCGGGAGAGCGCTTCGGATCTGGCGCAAGGCACTGCTGGAAGGCCCCCCCGAAGCGCTCGACATCACCCTGACCGGACTGCGCGTCGACGACGGGCTCGAGCCAGGCGCCTCCATGGTCTGGGGACCGGCGTCCGCCATCGCCGCGGTTCCGCGGCCTTTCTGCCGGCTCCTTGGCCTGACCTCCCGCTCCTGGCCGCGCCGCGCGGGCGAAGACTCTCTCCTGCCGAATCACGTCATCGCGGCGGACCGTCTCGATCCCCTTCCTGTTCACGAAGCGGACCGGCGCGATTTCGAGACCATCTTGAGAATGGCGGGCGCTGAAGTCGTCTGTTCCCGCGCCCGGCGCGACAGCGAAGGACGGCTCAACGGCATCTCTCCGCTCTACCCCCATCATCTCGGCGAAGCCCATCTGGCCCAGAGCCGGGAGCCCGAGCATGCCGCCAGCGCCAGCGACCGGTTGATGGCGCGCCCCGAAGAATTCCGCCGTCTGCCCCACGCCGTTTCCGCGCACGAGACCTGGTGCGATTGGCATCGGCGCCAATTGACCCCTCACGACGGACTCGTCAGGAGCGGTCATCCCTTGCTGGTTCGCGCCCTCGACCGATGGCAATCCGCCAGCTCGCTGGTCAAGCTGCTTCGGGATCCCCTGGGATACCTCTGGACCTACGGTTTCCGATGGAGCGCCCCCGAAGAAACGGACGAGCCGTTGACCCTCGATGCGTTGGCCTTCGGCGCCCTGCTCCACGACATTCTCCAGGAAACGGTCACTCGGCTGGAGGAGGTTCGGCCCGGCGGTTTCGCCGCTGCCTCCGCTGAAGAGATCGAACAGGTCACACGAAAGGCGGCAAATCAGGTGAGAGCCCGGTGGGACGACTCGCGGCCGGTGCCGCCGCCTGTCGTGTGGGGCCGCAAGTGCAGGGAGGCGGAGGAGATGGCCCGGGACGCGTTGACGCTGGACGAAATGCCCTTGCCGGAGCAACGGAGCTGGGTCGAGGTCCCGTTCGGCGGCGGTCCACGTTTGGAGGATCTCAACGAAGAGGTCCGCTCCCGGCTGCCGTGGGATCCCGGTTCCGAAGTGCGAATTCCTCGAACGAATATCCGAATCAGTGGATTCATCGACCGCCTCGACCTTGCCGGCAATCGGAGCCGGGCCCGGGTCACCGATTACAAGTCAGGGAAGCCGAGCCGCCAGCCGCCCCAGATCAGGGGTGGCGCGGAGCTTCAACGGTGCCTCTACGCGTTTGCGGTCAGGAGGCTGATCTCCCCGGCGCCGCACGTGGACACGCGCCTCCTCTATCCGAGAGCCGGTGGATCCCTTTGTCCCCTGGATGACCCCGACGAGACTCTGGAGATGCTTGCGGACTATCTGGTGGCGGCGGCGGATCTGTTCGCCCAGGGAAACGCGCTTCCCGGTCCGTCCGCAACCGAGACGTGGTACAGCTTGACCTTTGCACTGCCGGGCGGCTCCAAGGAAGGCTATCTGGAGCTCAAGCGACCGCTGGCCGACCGGGCTTTCTCCAACCTCGCTCCCCTTTGGGAAGAGCCTTGACCGGTTCAACGGTTCCAACAGGTACTACGTGGGACATCCCCCGACTTTCGACATGACAGTTGACGGATCAGTCACCCGCTTACCCGATTCGACGGCCCGCATTACGGCCTTGACGGATCACGAGCGTACGCTCCTAGTGGAGGCCGGCGCCGGCAGCGGCAAGACGGCGCTCATGGCCGGCCGGGTGGCTCTGCTGATCGGCGCGGGGGTTGATCCCAGGGACATCGTTGCCATCACCTTTACGGAGGCGGCCGCCGCCGAACTCTTGGAGCGGATCGAGACACTGGTGCGGGAGCTCTTGTCCGGCGCACTTCCCATCGAGTTGGCCGAGGCATTGTCGTCTGGCCTGACCGAGGCCCAGAGGGATCATCTGAACCGGGGCAGCCACGCGCTGGACGAAATCACCTGCACCACCATCCACGGATTCTGCCAACAACTGATCCGGCCCTATTCGGTGGAGACCGGCCTGGACCCGGGCGCCGCCGTCATCGATCCGGCGGCAGCGGAACTCGCCTACGAGGACCTGCTGGACGCCTGGTTCTCGGCCCGGTTAGGGAGGGACCGGGGCGCCGAAGGCCTGGGGCGCATTCCTCCCATCGGGGACGCCGGCGAGGAGTCCGATTTCCTGGCCGCCCTAGTGCTGGCGGCGCCGGACGAAACACTGCGGCTCGTCAGGCAGACGGCTCATTTCCTGAAGGAGCACCGCACCGCTCAAGCCGCCCCGGCCGAGGTCGATTCGTCGGTCTTCGAACGGCTCGTGGAAACCACGGACGAGCTTGCCGCCTGGTACCGGAACTGCGGCGTGGAGGAGCCGGATACCGCGGCAATGATCCAGGATCTTCTCCGGGTCGCCGATCTCGTGGGAGAGGCGGGCAGGCAGCGCTTGACCGGCCGGTCCCTGGCGGCGCTTCTGGACCATCAACCCCCCTCCGCCTGCAAACGGGGGACACCTGAGTTCAAGCAGTGGCGTCGCAAGACAAAATGGAGGAACGCGGCCGCGGCCATTGGCGGAAGCGTCGCGTTGGGAGAGCAACTGAGTGCGGCCGGGAATGCTCGTTACGATACCTGCTCCATGGCTTATGCGAGGTTTCGGACTCAGCTCGACGCCCTGGCGTCGGCGCTGTTCGTGGCGGAGTTCGACCGGCTCCGCGAGCTCTACCGCGACTACAAGCGAAACGCCGCTCTTCTTGATTTCGACGACCTGCTGTACCAGGCGCGAGACCTCCTGAGAGACAACGAATCCGTGCGGAAGGCGCTGGCGCGCCGCTATCCCCGCATCCTGGTAGACGAGTTTCAGGACACCGATCCCCTGCAGTCCGAGATCATTTGGAGGCTTGCCGGAGAGGGAGATCCCGCTTCGCCCTGGCACGACCGGATCATTCGTCCGGGGGCACTGTTTGTCGTGGGAGATCCGAAACAGGCCATTTACCGGTTCCGGGGTGCGGACGTCAACACCTACTTGCTGGCAAAAAAGGCTCTGGAGCGTCATGACCCGGCCGCCATCCTGGACGTGACAGCCAATTTCCGCACCCGGAGGCCGATCCTGGAATACGTCAATCGGCATTTCGAGCGGATGCTCGACGAGTCCCGGGACCAGCCTGGCTTCACGCCTCTCGAGGCGACACGCCAGGGTGATGGCCAACCCTGCGTCGCCGCGTTCGACATCGAGCTGGATGCGTCGGACAGGAATGCCCGGGGGAAACTGAGCGTCCACCGTGTCCGCCGGAAAGAGGCCCAGGCCGTGGCCGCCATCGCCGCCGACCTCATCGGAGCCTGTCCGGTTTGGGATAAGCAGGAGGAGTCACTCCGGCCGGCGAAGGCCGGAGACATCGCTCTGCTCGCCCCCACCGGAACCAGTCTCTGGATCTATGAGCAGGCCTTCGAGGACCTGGAGATTCCCATCGCCACTCAGGCCGGAAAGGGCTTTTTTCGCCGGCAGGAGGTCCAGGACCTGATCGCCATCGCGCGAGTCATCGCCGATGCCCGTGACACGCTGGCGCTGGGGGCTCTGATTCGGGGCCCCCTGGTGGGCCTTACTGAAGAAGAGATCGCCGACGAGATCGAGGCGCTCCATGTCCAAGCCGAATGCGGCGACTCGGGCCACGGTCTCAAGACGAAGGGCGCCGACCGCCTCTCGCTCTGGACCGACCTGGATTCCATCGGCAACCTCGTGCTCCGAAGAACCCTGGAGATATTGCAGAACCTGGCGCGAAAGGCCCGTAGACTGACCCCGTACCATCTCCTGGTGGAAGCGGTCGAAGAACTGCACGTGAATTCCATTCTGAAGGCTCGCCATCCGCGAGGAGCCGAACGGGCCCTCGCCAACGTGGAGTTGGTCCTGGAAATGGCGCGAGCCTATGCGGGCCGTGGAATCGGCGACTTCGCCCGCGCCCTCTGGCAGCGCTGGAACGACCAGGACGCGCAAGCCGAGGGCCGTCCCGACGCCGCAGCCGACGCGGTGTCGATCATCACCATGCATTCGGCGAAGGGGCTCGAGTGGCCCATCGTGATTCCCATCAACTCGACGACCACACCGCGGCGGGTGACGGGATTCCTCTACGGGCGCCGGGACGACAGCATCCACATCAAGAGCCGCCTCTTTTCGAGCCCCGAATATTCGGAAGTCCGCTCGGAGGAAGAAGCGGAGCTGATGGCGGAACGGGTCCGTCTCTGGTACGTCGCGCTGACCCGGGCACGGGACCTGCTGCTGCTCCCCAGGCAGAACGCGAGGATTCCACACGACTGGCTCAGCCTGATTGACATCGATCTCGATTGCCTTCCGTCGATTTCCGCCGGCGGAGAGTTCGGAGGATCTCCGAGTCCGCGTCGCGGCTCCAGTCCCAACGTTCAGGACCTCGCCACCTGGAATCGGGAAGCTGCCGAGATTCACTCCAATCAGCGGCAGATTTCGTGGAAGCGACCGTCCCGTCATGAGGCGCCTGTGGAACCGGAGAAAGAAGAGGGGGCCGTATTTGCCGGTATTGAGGCAACGCTGGAAGCCGTTCCGGAGGGGGCGCAAGAGACGCCGGTCCAAGGAGGATGGACCCGCGGACTGATCCTGCACAAACTGATGGAGGAACTCCTGACCGGAGAAATCCAAGCGGATGAGGACACCGTGCGGGCGCGAGCCGCCGGACTGATCGGCCAATTGGGCCTTGACGATGGGGAAGATGCGGCGGCGGGGCCGTCCAGTGCCGAGATGGCAGCCACCGTGGTGCGAACCTTGCGGCTTCCCGAGGTCGCCGCCCTCCGGCCGCGGCTCGTTCCCGAATATCCGGTCTACGCCAGTGACGTCGAGGGTTCGACGGTATCCCTCACGGCGGGGATTGCCGACGCCGTCGCCATCGATGGGAAGGGACGCATCGACGTGGTGGTGGACTGGAAGAGCGACGTGATGCCCGGCAGAAAGCAGGTTGCCATGTACCACCAGCAGGTCCGTGAATATCTTCGAGCGACGACCGCTAAAACCGGGCTGGTCGTCTTCATGAGCTCCGGCCGCGTGGACAGAATCGTGCAGGGCGGCTGACAGGCCGCAAGGCAACCTCCGAAGGCCGACAGACGCTGGCCGACGGTGGCATCCTCTCCGGCATCCTGGGAAAATCCAGGCCATGCCCGGCCGAGTGTGGCTCTACGCCCTGTCCGCCGTCCTCCTCTGGTCCACCGTCGCCTCCGTCTTCAAGCTCACCCTGCGGCACGTGGACGTGCTCCACCTGCTCCTGATCTCCTCCTGGACGGCATTTCTGGTCCTCTTCATCGTCCTGGCCGCACAGGGGAAGGTCTCCCTCTTGCGCCGGGTCTCCGGCCGCGAACTCCTCTGTTCCGCTACTCTCGGCGCCCTGAACCCGTTTCTCTACTACCTGGTCCTGTTCAAGGCCTACTCCCTGCTCCCGGCCCAGGAAGCCCTGGCGCTGAACTACACCTGGCCCGTGGTCCTGGTCCTTCTCTCACTGCCTCTACTGGGACAGCGGATCGGAGCAGGTAGCCTGGCGGCCATCCTGGTCAGCTTCTCCGGAGTGATCATGATCGCGACGCGAGGAGATCTGGCCAGCCTGGGCGTCTCCCATCCCCTGGGCTCCTCCCTGGCTTTGGGCTCCTCCCTGATCTGGGCCCTGTTCTGGATCTTCAACCTGCGGGACCGGCGCGACCCAGCCCTGAAACTCTTCCTCAGCTTCGGATTCGGCTCCGTGTTCATCCTGGCTACGGTTCTTCTGGGAGAGGGGATCCGGCTGCCCGCATGGCCGGGATTGCTGGGAGGCGTCTATTCCGGACTGTTCGAAATGGGTCTGACCTTTCTGCTCTGGCTCAAGGCGCTGGAACTGGCCGGCGCCACCGCCCGGGTCAGCAATCTGGTCTTTCTCTCCCCCTTCCTTTCACTGGTTTTCATCCGGATGCTAGTGGGTGAAACGATCCTTCCATCCACGCTGGCCGGCCTGGCCCTGATCATCTGCGGGATCCTTCTCCAACAGCGCCTGGGGCGATCGTGAACCGTCCGTGGCGACTTTCGCCACGGACTGCTAACCTGAACCCTCTCGACATCCACGGAGAACGCCATGCAAAGTTATCGGATCACGGCCTACCCGGGCGATGGCATCGGCCAGGAGGTCACGGCGGAGACGCTCCGCGTATTGGATGCGGTGCAGGACGGCGGCGACTTCCGCCTGGAGGTGACCCGGGTTCCCTGGGGCTCGGACTACTACCGCCGGCACGGCGCCATGGTGCCGGACGACTACCTGGAGCAGTTGGCGCCCTGCGACGCCATTTTCCTGGGAGCCATCGGAGATCCGGCCCGAATCCCGGACCACTTGACCCTGACTCCGCTGATCCGCATCCGCCAGCGCTTCGACCAGTACGCCTGCGTGAGGCCCGCCCGGCTCTTTCCCGGCGTTCGGACGCCTCTGGCCGGGAAGGGGCCCGAGGACATCGACCTGGTGGTGATCCGGGAGAACTCGGAGGGGGAGTACGTCGACAACGGAGGCCGGTTCCGCGTGGGCACGCCCGACGAGTTCGCGGTCCAGACCGCCCTGCACACGCGCAAGGGGATCGAGCGGATTCTCCGTTTCGGGTTCCGGATGGCCGGCGCCCGGCGCGGCCACCTGACCATGATCACCAAGTCCAACGCCCAGCGCTACGGCTTCGTCCTCTGGGACCAGGTCCTGGAGCAGCTCCGGGCCGAGTACCCGGACATCGAAGTGGCCAAATACCACATCGACGCGGCGGTCATGAACCTGGTCCGGTGGCCGGAACGGTTCGACGTGGTGGTGGCCTCCAACCTGTTCGGGGACATCCTGACCGACCTGACGGGGATCCTGGCGGGAGGACTCGGGCAGGCGCCCTCCTCCAACATCAATCCGGAACGCCGTTTCCCCTCCATGTTCGAGCCGGTCCACGGATCGGCTCCCGACATCGCCGGTCAGGGCATTGCCAACCCCACGGCAGCCATCCTCAGTGGCGCCAACATGCTTCGTTGGCTGGGGGAGGAACGAGCCGCCGTCGCCGTCGAACAGGCGGTGGAAGCGACCTTCGCCCAAGGCCACGGCACGCCGGATCTGGGCGGCGACCTCAACACCCAGGCATTCACCAACCGGATTCTGGGGAACCTGCAGGTCTGACTCGGCGCGGAAAAGGCTTGGGCCGTTCCGCTCACGCGCCGCCCCACGGGTCGAATATTTCGATCCCGGTATCCTCGAAGTCCCGAATGTTGCGCGTCGCGACCGGCATGCCGCGTACCCGGCCAATCGCCGCGATCTGGCAGTCAGCTAGCGCGATCGGCCGTCCCAGCCGACGCCGCGCGGCGGCGATCTCGGCGAAAGCGCGCGCCGCATCACTGTCGAACGGCAGAACGCGGTTCGCAAACCCCGTTTCCAGCATCCGTTCGAGACCCTTCGCAAGCCCGTCCCGGCGCTTTCCCTGTGGCATAATCGCAAGCCCGAAGCGCAACTCGGCTTCGGTCACCGCTGTCAGGAACAGGCTTGACGTCGCACATTCCGAAACCCAGGATGCAATCGCCGGATCGGGTGCAGGACGCATCAACTCGGACACTACATTGGTATCGAGAATGACCATCCGAGCCTCACCTGAAATCAGGAGGCTCGCGCATTGGCTCACGCGGCGGTATTTCAATGTCCACGCCGCCGAATGGCGCGAAGCATTCCCGGATGAAACTGGCCAAGTTTTCCGGCTCAGCCTCCCGGTCGACCGCCTCGCGCAAGATAACCCGTGCCTCCTCTTCCATCGAACGACCGTTGGAAGCTGCGCGAACGCGAAGTCGGGTCTTTACTCCATCGTCGAGATTGCGGATCGTGATGCTTGCCATTGTCCAGCCTCCCTGCTTGTGACAAGTCTATGCGGCGATTGCATTGCAATCAACATCTAGATCTCAATGGACCAAATTGGTTCGCCCCTCCCGTCTATTTTCACCCCTTAGGTCAATGTGTCCAGCGCATCCACGAGACGACGGATCTCCTCCTGAGTGTTGAATGCGGCGACCGATACCCGCAGTGCCGGCCGTTCCGGCTGGTACTTGACCACGATTCCCCGTTTCAGCAGGTCTTCGATGAGATTCCGCAATTCGATCTCGGTCAGATCCTTCAACTCCAGGGCCACGAGGCCCGAGGCGAGCCCCGGCCCGGCGGGAGTGACGATTCTGATTCCGGGTCGGTCCTCCAATTCATGGAAAAGAAGCTGGACCAGATCCTGCACGTACCGCTCGATCCGGCCGGGACCCAGCGCCTCCATGATCTCCAGTGCCCGGCCCAGACCGATTCGGAGGGCGTAGTTGTGGGTCCCCAGCTCGGTGCGCAAGGCGGCCGTGACCGGCGGACGAGGATCTCCCGGCTTCAACCAGGTGCTGGCATCGGGGATGAAGTCGGGGCGAAACCGGTCGAGCCGGTCCGGGGACACCCAGAGAAATCCGACGCCCAGGGGACCGAGCAGCCACTTGTGGCCCGAGGCGATGTAGTAATCGCAGTCCAGGGCGGGAATCTCCACCGGAAACTGCCCCACTGCCTGGGCGCCGTCCAGCATCAGTGGAACTCCCCGCGAACGGGCCAGACGTGCCGCTTCCCGGGCAGGCAGCTTCCGGCCATCGAGTGTGGAGACGTCGCTGAGACAGACCAACCGCGCCCGGCCCCTCAGCGCTGCCTCCAGGCCACTGAGGAGAGCGTCGTCCCCGGCTTCCGCCGGAAAGGTCCTGATCACGACGCCCCGGTGCCGCTCCAGCGCCCGGCAGGCATCCTGGGTGCTGACGTGCTCAGCCGAAGAGACCACGATCTCGTCTCCAGCCCGCCAATCCACGCTCCGCAGGACCCGCTGCATGGCCTGGCTGGTGTTGGAGGTCCACGCCAAATGCTCCGGCCGGACGCCCAGAAATTCGGCCAGTTGTTGCCGAACCCGATGCTCCTGATCCATCAGAACGCCGGTCACGCGAGGCGAGGCCGACCCGTGACGGCTCTGGAAGGCCATCGTCTCGGCGACCACCTTGAGCACCGAATCGGGCGTCGGCCCGTAGGAGCCGGTCTGGAAATAGGCAAGCCGCCGAGTCAGAGGCAGATCTTCGCGGAGTTTCCGGAAGCTCAAGGGGGCTTGGATCACGCCGATTTCACCCCACTGCCGCCTCGGGCCAGAGCGCGGACCGCATTCCACAGATTCAGACGCTCGATGCTGTCGGCCCGGTAGACACCCACCTCGTCGGCTCCCGCGGCCAGGGCGGCATCAGCGCCCTGCCGGAGCTGGTCGGGCGTCACCAGCTTCGGCGGTCCCCAGCAGACCAGTTGCGCCACCAGGGGGACCCGGCCGGAGACGGCCCGGGCAGCCGCGCGGGTGTCCTCGAAGATGTGTGCCAGATTCCCGGTGAGGTGACGGATGTGGATCTCGTCCACCAGTCCCTCCCGGACCCAGGCCGGCCAGTCCTGCAGACGCTTCCAGGACGTCTCGGGATTGGAGGCCACGGCGACGGTCAGGGACACTTTCCGGTCCAGCCCCTCCAACTGCCGCCTCAGTTCCCGTACGAAGCGGGTGACGTACCCGGCCCGAAACAGGGTCCAGTCCCGATCATGGTTGGGAATGGACATGGGGTCCCGGCCCGTTTCCCGGCGGTAGTCCTCGACGATGGCCTTCTCGTAGCCGTAGACCATCACTCCGTGGTCGTCCACCTGACCCGGAACCGATTCGATCTGGAACTCCAACTGGACGCCGTCCACGTCATGGTCCCGGGCCATTTCCAGAAACGGACGTTGCTCGTACCGGCGGGACTCTCGGGTCCCGTAGCTCAGGACGACCGATCCCGAAACATCGAAGGAGGTCATTCCGTCCTGGCGTCGCATCCAGAACTCGGGATGATCGTTGGCAAATCGGGTCAGGCGCCACTCGGGCAGCCGGGTGCCGCTCTGGTAGTCGATGCCGGTCATTCCGGTGTAGCCGACGGCGTTGTAGGGATGGACCTCGATTCCTCTCCGATGGGCCTCCTCCACCAGGAACGAGAGGGGGTCCCAGCCGTGAACCGAGTAGAAGCCGGGCACTACGGCGAGGACGTCTGCCGGATCGTGTCCTCCGCGGCCGTGGTCAAATCGAAGGCACATGTCCCGGCCCGGGGTGTAGCCGGGAATGAAGCGGCTCACTCCGGCTTCGGCGCATTGGTCCAGGAAGTCGCAGACCATCGTCCGGTTTCCCTCGGTGGGAAATACGCCGTTGTTTCCGCCGATGCCTCCCCAGATTGTGAGCCGTCCCGGCATGGGCACTCCTCCCGATCACCTCACAGTGGACGTTGGAATCCTTGGTCACAAGGAACGATTCGTTTGCGGCGAGCTATGATGACACCGGCAAATGGACACCGCCAGAGGTGGACCCCGATATGCGTTGCTCCCGGAGACCACATTCGGTAGGACCCTGATTGGACAAGGAGGATCCAGGGAAAGTGGTCCCTCTGGTAGCACGCACATCGCTACGTGGCCCGGTCACTTCCTTGCCACCGAAAGAAAAGCAGAAAAAATAACATTCAAAATATATTGGGCCGGCAAGTTTGCCGGCGAAAATAGTTATCCTTTGAAAAGAGTCACATCTCTCTGTTAGAATTCCTCCGATGTTGGATTTTCCCGCTGATTTGGAGCCCCTGCAATCTTCAGTGAAGGCTGGACTTCGATTCGGAGCCAAAGGGACTCACACCAGCCGGACCATGATGCTAGCCGAGCTGTGCGAGCTTCTGGCGATCGTACCGACCGGTGGAGAACGCGCGGACTACGCGGCGGCCATCATCGAGGAGAACGTGCTCGGCAAGGCGACCGCGGCGACGCGACGCCTGACAAACCAACGTTTGGGTGAGCTATACGCGCTCGACCCACGCGTCCCGATCTTTCGAGTCCTCCGGCGGCTCTGGCCGGTGGACGTACCCGGGCGGCCACGACTGGCGATGCTTTGTGCTCTAGCTCGAGATCCCCTACTACGCTCGACGGCTGCGTTGGTGCTCGGGTTGCCCGTGGGCGCCGAACTCGTTCGGGCGCGATTGCACAACACTATCCGTCAGGCTGTAGGACAGCGCCTCAACGACGCCGTGGTCGACAAGGTGGCCAGAAACAGCGCGAGTTCATGGGCTCAGTCCGGCCACCTTGTAGGTCGCGTTCGGAAGACGCGAAGATTAGTGATTCCCACGCCCGGACCCCTGGCAATGGCATTCTGGCTGGGAACGGTTGAAGGGTTCGCCGGCAGGTCCCTGCTCGACTGTTGGTGGACACATGTGCTCGATGGGCACGGAATGACACTGATGCCAGTGGCTTTGAGGGCGAAGCAACTCGGCCTTATTCACGCGCGAGCCGGAGGGGATGTCGTCGAGATCGACGCGCGGTGGCTGGACCCTGCGATGGGAGTCTAAAGATGGGCAGGATCGAGGATCTGGCGGCGGTCTACGAACGGCATGTGAGCGTGCCCTGGCAGCGAACTCTGGCGGGTGCGCAACGGGTGATGCTGGTAGTCTACGAGAAGGAGTTGGAGCGCACCCTGCGGGCGCGCATCGGGGAGTTCAAGCAGGCGACCGAGCGTAGCAGACACCGTTGGACGCTGGTCGATTGCACCCGCTGGTTCACCGACTGGCTGGCCGGGGACGAGTACCGGGAAGCCTGGTTCGAAAACCCGGAACTCCTGGGGATGAAAGTCGCGGGGGAGTTCCGGGGCGAGGCGGTTCACAAGCTCACCGCGGAGTTGGAGAACACCGGTGACGACACCGTGGTGGCGCTCCTGGGGGTCGGATCGCTCTACGGGTTTCTGCGCGTCTCCGATCTGATCCGCTCGGTGGAGCAATCGATCCGGGGCCGTCTCGTGGTCTTCTTCCCCGGCACCAAGAACGACAACAACTACCGGTTGCTCGACGCCCGCGACGGCTGGAGCTACCTGGCGCAAGGCATCACACTCCACGGCGGAGGCCCGATCCCGTGAAGATTCACCAAGTACTCGATCGCGATCCTCGCTCGGCGCGTCTCGCCAACAACGGCCAAGCGCGGATCATGGAGACGGAAGACGAGCAGGCAATAGCCGAATTACACGCCGAACTTGAAACCTTCGTCTGCGACGGGCAGTTCGGCGATGCTCTCCAGCGGATCATGGACAACTACCTTTCCAATCTCGGAAAAAACCGCCAGGACTCGGCCTGGGTCAGCGGCTTCTTCGGCAGCGGCAAGTCCCACTTGCTCAAGATGCTGACGCACTTGTGGGTGAACACACGGTTTCCCGACGGAGCCCAAGCCCGAGCCCTGGTGCGCCGAGGACTTCCTGACGAGATCGAGGCTCAGCTTCGCGAACTCGACATCCAGGCACGCCGCACCGGCAAGGCTCCGGTGGCTGCGGCCGGCACGCTCCTGGGAGGCAGTATCGACCACGTGAGGAGTACGGTGCTCTCGATACTGTTGCGCGCCCGCGGTTGGCCCGCCCAGTACCCCCAGGCACAATTCTGTTTCTGGTTACGAGACGAGGGGCTCCTCGAAACCGTCCGTAGCGCAGTCGAAGCGACGGGCAAAGCATGGCTCAGAGAGTTGAACAACCTTTACGTCAGCCCGGTGATCGCGGGGGCTCTGATCGAGGCCGACCCGGGCTTCGCGTCCGACCTCAAGGCCGCTCGCCAAGTGCTGATTCATCAGTTCCCGCAGCTCACCACCGACATCAGCACCGAGCAGTTCATCAACTCGGCCCGAAAGGCCCTTGCCGATGATGGAACGCTGCCCTTGACCGTGCTGGTTCTGGACGAGGTCCAGCAGTACATCAACGAGGTACAGGACCGTTCGGCCGCCATCACCGAGGTTGCCGAGGCGGTCCAGACTGAGTTCGACAGCCGCGTCATGCTGGTCGGCGCCGGCCAGTCGGCCCTTTCCGCCGGGACGCCTGCCCTGATGTGGTTGCGCGACCGTTTCCGGATCACAGTGGAGCTGAGCGACTCGGACGTGACAACGGTGACCCGCAAGGTGCTGCTGCACAAGAAGGCGAGCGCCGTCCGGGACGTGGAGCAGATGTTCGAGGCCCACTCCGGCGAGGTGGCACGTCATCTCCAGGGCACGGGTCTCGGATCACGGACGGAAGACCGGCAGGATCGCACCCTCGATTACCCCCTGCTCTGTTCCAGACGCCGTTTCTGGGAGGCCTGCTTCCAAGCGGTGGACACCGCCGGGAGCCAGAGCCAGCTCCGCTCGCAACTCCGCATCCTTCACGACTCGCTCCACCGGGTCGCCGAACGGCCCCTCGGCACCACCATCCCGGCAAGCGATCTCTTCGATGCGCTGGCGCCGAGCCTGGTCAACACCGGCGTGCTTCTGAATGAGATCAACACCCGCATCCGGAAGCTCGACGACGGCACGGAGGAGGGCCGCCTCCGGTGCGATCTGTGCGGGCTCGTCTTCCTGATCGGGAAGCTTCCGCGCGAGGCGGTTGTAGACACCGGAGTGCGAGCCAACGCCGTCACGCTGGCCGATCTGCTGGTGGCCAACGTCACAGACGACTCCGGTCCGTTCCGGAAGAGGGTGGAGGATGCGTTGGACTCCCTGGCGCGTGACTCCGTCCTGATGCGTGTCCGCGACGAATTCCGTATCCAGACCACCGAGGGAGCCGAGTGGGACGGGGAGTTCCGCACGAGGCAGGCCGCGCTACGCCAGAGTGAGGTCGAAATCGCCTCGCGACGCGACCAGCTTTTCGGCGCGGCGGTCCAAGAAATTCTGAACGGCGTCAGACTCATCCACGGGAAATCCAAACTCCGGCGTCGAATCGCTGTCCAAACAGGCGGCAACGCCCCCAGAAGCGGGGGCGACAAGGTCACGGTCCGGATGCGCGACGGCTGGTCGTCGCCATTTCGGGAAACGGAAGACCATGCCCGTCGGCTGGGTGCCGAGGACCCGATCCTCCATCTCCATCTACCCAAGAAGAGCGCGGACCAGTTGAAGAATCGGATCATCGACGTCGAGGCCGCCCGTCAGGTCCTGGAACACTACGGGACCCCTGCGTCGTCCCCGGGAGAAGAAGCCCGTGACAGCATGCAGAGCCGGCAGAGACTCGCCGAGCGGGAGCGGGACGAGATCATCGGTGAGATCATCCGCTCCGCGACAGTGCTCCAAGGGGGAGGCACCGAGATTTTCGGAATCGATCTCGGCGAGAAGCTGACGACCGGCGCCAAGGCGTCTCTTGCTCGCCTCTTCCACCGGTTCGGCGACGGTGACCACAACGCATGGGAGTCTGCATTGCGCCGTGCCCGGGACGGCTCGGACCAGCCCCTCAAGGTGGTCGGTTGGGATGGCGCTACCGATGCCCATCCCGTCGCCAAAGAAACCCTTTCCGTCATCGGCGCGGGCGCGCGCGGCACGGCGGTGCACAAGAAGCTCAAGACGGCGCCCTATGGCTGGCCCCAAGACGCCGTCGATGCGGTGCTGATCGCGCTTCATCGCAACGGACATCTGCGAGCCACCCGAAACGGGCAGCCCGTGCCCGCGGGCAGCCTCGACCAAGCCGGGATCAAGGGGGCGGTGTTCCGCCCAGAGAGGGTTCGCCTGACGGCGGTCCAGCGGATCGCCCTGCGAGATCTGTTCGCGAAGCTCGACGTGACGACGAGGTCGGGGGAAGAGGAGAACCGGGCACCTGAGTTCCTCGATGCCCTCGCCGATCTGGGACGGCGCGCCGGCGGTCCTGCCCCTCTTCGGGCGGTGCCGGACACCACCTTCGTCGACGACCTGAAGCGTCTGGCCGGCAGTGAGCAACTCGCCGAGATCCACTCGCGGAAGGACGCCCTGAAGAAACGAATAAGCGTCTGGACCATTCTGGAAGGAAGGGTTCGCCGCCGCAAACCAATCTGGGACCTCGCGACTGCTCTTCACCGCCACGCCTACGGTCTTCCGGTGGCCACTGAAACAGGACCGGAACTCGACGCCATCCATGCCCAACGTTCGCTGCTGGACGAGACCGACCCGGTCCGGCCGCTGGTTGCGACCCTTGCAGGCGCGTTGCGCCAAGCCCTGAGTGCGATGCACTTGAAGTTGACCACGAAGATCGAAGCCGCTGGAGCCACGTTGCTCAGCGACGCCAGTTGGTCGACGTTGGCCCCCCGTGATCAACAGGAGATCCTCCGTCGAACCGGCCTTGCAGCGTCGACGGCTCCCGCCGTGGCGACGGACGACGAATTGAGAAGGACCCTCGACGCCCGCCCGCTCGACGCTTGGCGCGCCGAGATCGACGCCGTGACCGCACGGACCGACCGGGCAATGGAGGAGGCCGCCAAGCGGCTGCATGAAATTGAACCCGAACTTCACACGACGACGGTCAAGGTTCGCCGGGGAACCCTGGCCGACGAGATCGCGGTGCGGGATTGGCTGCAGGAGCAGGAGGAGAAACTGGTCGAAGCGGTAAAGAACGGACCGGTGATCGTACGTTGACTGCCATGCATGGACACGAGGAACGACAACATGCTCGGCACCCTCAAACTGGACAGGTTTCGCGGATTCGACGTCTACGAATTGACTAATCTGACACGCATCAATCTGCTCGTCGGCAAGAATAACTGTGGCAAGACGTCGATTCTCGAAGCGATACATCTTCTGGTTTCGGGAAGCGATCCCCTTGTCCTTGCACGGTTGGCGAATCGGAAGGGTGTAGTGAATGACACGGACGCCGCGCTTGGACAAGGATGGGAGCCTGACATCTCCCACTTCTTCTCCGGTCATCGTGTGGCGCCGGGCGCGGGTTTTCGTCTTTCATCAGGTGACGGGAACGGAAGGTACGGACAGGTGTCCGTCATGGTTGAGCAGGCCACCCTTAAAGACCGGGTCCAATCCCCCGTTTTCGATGACGATTCCAATCAGGTCCTGCCTCTGGTCCTCCGGATAGCCCCCCAGATTAAAGGGCGCATGTTCGACAACCTACCAGACATTCCCATCACCGAAGACGGAACGCTGTTGATTCCAACAGGCGTCCGATTTCGCAGACCGTGGTCCGAGATTCTACCCGTGCGACCGTCGGTCCGGTTCGTCGCTCCGGATTCACTCGATCCCGATCACACGCGGACAATGTGGGACCGGGTCCTGATGGAGGGACGAGAATCCGAGGTCATCGAGGCATTGCAGATTCTCGACGCCGATCTTGAGTCCATCCACTTTCTGACGAGCGCCGGTTCAGGGGGCCGTTCGGGCAGGGCCGGCGTACTACTGGGATTTCGCGGGAGTGGCCGTCGAGCTCCATTCGGCAGCTACGGGGATGGGATGCGGCGACTTCTTGCACTCTCGATTTCACTCATTCGAACGGCCAACGGGTTTCTGCTGGTCGATGGGATCGACACGGGCTTGCACTGGACCATCATGGAAGACATGTGGCGACTGGTTGTTGAAGCGGCGAGAAAATCCTCGGTTCAGGTCTTCGCCACGACGCACAGCTACGACTGTATCCGGGGCCTCGCGTCCCTCGTCCGGTCCCGTCCGGAATTTGCCCGGGACGTGTCGATCCAGAAGATCGGGGCCCTGGACAGAGCCGTGAGTCTTGATGCAGAGCAGATACTGGTCGCCGTTGATCAGGACATTGAGGTGCGATAATGACCGAACGGTCCGGTGGCGCACGCGTGGAGCATCCCAGATCGGAAATCAGGAATTTTCCGCGAATTCGATTTCCGAAACCCCTGAAGGCTGCCTTACGCGACCGACGGCTGGTGGTTTTTGCCGGTGCCGGAGTCTCGATGGGTAAACCCGCTTGCCTCCCGGATTTCGACACTTTGGCCTGCAGGATCGCCGAAGGTACGGGTGCCACGCCGAGACCGGACGAGCCTGTAGATCAGTTCCTTGGAAAACTCCGCAACAACGGGACGAACGTCCACGAGCTCGCCGTCCACGAGCTGTCGGGAAATGATCTGGTGCCCACGAAATTGCACCGAGACCTTTTGCGACTTTTTCCCGATGTGGCCCACGTGCGCATCGTCACGACGAATTTCGATTTGCTGTTCGAACTGGCGGCACAGCACCTGTTTCCCCCAAAACCGGAATTAGAAATATTTCGGGGACCTGCTCTTCCTCTGGGGCATGACTTCACGGGCATCATTCACGTTCACGGAGCCGTTAGTCGACCAGAGAATATGGTGCTTACAGACGCGGACTTCGGTCGAGCGTACCTCACTGAGGGGTGGGCACGCCGTTTTCTAACCGGGCTGTTCCGAGAATACACTGTACTTTTTGTAGGTTACGGGCACAACGACACGGTAATGCGCTACTTGGCCCGCGCCCTGCCGGAAAATCAGCCTGGAAAAAGATTTGCCTTGACGCCGCAACTCGATGTTGATCCGCAACGCTGGCAGTTGCTCGGTGTCGAGACCATACCCTATCGACAGGCGAGCAAACAAGACCACCAAACGCTGTCAAGAGAAGTCCATCGCCTGGCGGAATACGTTTCACGCAGTATCCTCGACTGGCAACGAGAAATAACGGAATTGGCGGCAAAACCTCCTCCTATCGGCGACGACGAAATCGATCTTATCGAGGAAGCTCTCGAGGATCCAATTAAGACTCGCTTTTTCACCAAGTCTGCTTGTCTACCTGAATGGATCGAATGGCTTAATGAACGCCAGAAACTTGGCACTCTATTCAACGACGGCGATCTCGGAGAACGAGACAAGATTTTAGCTGAATGGTTGGCCAAGCAATTCGCTCACGATCATGCCGACGAGTTGTTTTCGTTGATTGCCCAACATCGTATGTACTTGAATCCATATTTTTGGCGTGAACTCGGACGTAAGATTGGGTTGAAGGAACAAGTTCCGATAAAAAAGGATATTTTGTCACAATGGATATCATTGTTGATAACTGCAGCACCGCGGGACGGACGTGACTTCATATTTCTGTGGCTGGGAAAGCAGTGCATAAACCATGGAATGGTCGAAGATCTAATATCTATTTTCGACGCAATGGCGGAGAGCCATTTGGTCCTCAAGCCAGCGTATCGTTTGCCTGATCTAGACCGATCTGGGCCACAATCTCCGATTCGGGTGGAGACCTATTTTTTCGACGACCGTTTTTCAATGAACGAATTGTGGGAAGGTCTGAAACCGAGCTTAGCTCAAGTGGCCGAACCACTGCTCAAAAGGATATCCAGACGGTTGCAAGACCAACATCTTAAGTTGAGGGCCTGGAAAGCGGCCACATGTGAATGGGACCAAACAAGTTACGATCGATCAGCAATTGAGTCCCATGAACAAGACGAAAACCCTGAAGCCGTCGATGTGCTGATTGATACCACACGGGACTGTCTCGAATGGCTGGCTCACAATGATACTGAGGCAGCAGCACTTTGGTGCGACGAACTCGCCGGTTCTAACGTACCGCTGCTTCGTCGAATGGCGGTGCACACACTTTACATACGACGTGACCTTCTGCCAGATGGAAAAATCGACTGGTTGCTCAAGAAAATTGATATCAACGATATCGCGGCCCATCACGAAATATTTCGTATAGCACAAAAAGCCTATCCTGACGCCAGTCCAGAACAACGTAGGGCCTTCGTTGATGCGGTGCGGGCCTATCGTTGGCCAAATGAGGATGATCCACAGACGGAGATATACACTGCGCAATACCATTTCGACTGGCTGGACTGGCTGCACAGGGCAGCTCCGGACTGCCATTTGGCCAAGAGCGAGTTACGAAATTTGTCAGATCAGTACCCCATGTGCAAACCCCGCGAACATCCCGATTTTACTCACTGGATCGGGATCGGCGGGGGATCATTTTCTCATCAGAGCCCTTGGACCGTTGAGAAACTCCTGAAACGCCGGCCTTGTGAGTGGCTACCAAGACTACTGTCATTTGAACGAACGGAGTTCGACGGTCCTGACCGCGTTGGATTATTACATGCCGTTGAAACCGCGTCAGAAAGAGACTTTGAATGGGGTCTCGGATTGGCGCAAGCTCTGGCGGATGAGGAACAATGGGACTCGGATCTTTGGTCCGCGTTGATGCGCGTCTGGTCGAACATGGAGCTGAACGAGAGTCGCCATCGTGCCGTGCTGGATCGGCTTGGGTCGGTGGAACTGTATGGAAAACAGGCTAACGGTATTGCGAAAAATCTTTACTCGCTTGTGAAAGATGGCGGAAGACCTTATGCACTGAACGTGCTGACTCGGGCAAACACGATCGCTTCGGATCTGTGGCAGCACCTTAGCCAGGAGGAACCGCCAGAACAAACCGGTGACTGGTTGACAACGGCAATCAACCGTCCTGCGGGGAAATTGGCTGAATTTTGGTTGCACTCACTCTCGATTCGGAAAAATCAGAAAGATTTTGCACCCGGGGGGATGACGGGTGAATATCTGGTTGCATTGTCACAAATCCTACAGGATCAATCGTTTCCAGGAAGGCTTGGTCGTGCGGTTCTTACTGCTCACTTCTCGTTCCTTGTAGCAGTCGACGAAGCGTGGACTCGGGAGAACGTGCTTCCGTTGTTCTACGTGCGCGACGATGTCGGTGACTTTCAGGCGGCCTGGCACAGCTTCCTGAAATGGGGAAAGCTTGCACCGACTTCGGCAGATCTGTTGAGCCCAGCCTTCTTCAAGGCTGTTCCAAGAATTAGAGCGCAATTGTCCGGCTGTCGTGATCGTTTTGTTGGACACTACGTTTCCATGATCGTCTATTTCGTCGAGAATCCGCTCCGGAAATGGATACCAAGGTTGTTTAAACATGCTGATAACGACATAAGAGAGAACTTTGCAATGAAAGTATCGGACTGCTTACGATCGATGGACGACGCACAACAAATTCAACAGTGGGATCGTTGGCTTGAGGCTTACTGGACAGGGCGTCTACAGGGGAAACCGGCCCCTCTCGAACCGGAAGAAACGAGAATGATGCTTGGATGGTTGCCGGCATTGCAAGCCGTGTTTTCCGAGGCCGTTGATTGCGCGGTCAGGATGCCAGAGATTCAATCGGATCTCTCGACGCTGATTCATGAGTTCGACACAAAAGACATTTGGCAGAGATATCCTGAAAAGGTCGCACAACTGTTGATTCATTTGGGAACGTCATGTTCGTCTGGACACATGTGGTATGGAGGAGGACAACTTGTTGACAAACTACTCGAGACTGATCTTTCGTCTGCTCGCAAGCAAGGCTTGAAAGAACTAATTGCGACATTGGATTTAACCTGAGGCTGAGGTGTCTTTTGAGCAGGTATTTGTCGAATGCTTTGCGCAATCAGCTCGCCAAGACCGTACAAAAGGCTCGTCTGGTAGGCGAAGAAGGCGCGCGTCAGGCGATCCGTATGCTCACCGTAGACAATCATAAGCCACATCGTTCAATGTCATCGGCTGAGCGCGTTCTTAGGCGTCGGCTCCGTGCTCATGGACGCCAACTCGGAGACCGGCGTGATCCGAGGACCGGTGCTCAGGAGATCAGGCGCCTCTCCCACGAAGTGGCTTACGAACACTGGCACCGGATGTTGTTCGCGCGTTTCCTGGCCGAGAACCAGCTTCTCATCGAGCCGGAATCGGGTGTTGCCATTTCGCTGGATGAGTGTGACGAGTTGGCTCGCGAGCGGGAGCAGGATCGCTGGACGCTCGCCGGGAGCTTTGCTGAACGGATGCTGCCTCGCATCTTTCGTCCCGACGCCCCCGCTCTCAAGGTCAAGCTTACTCCGGAAATCCGACAGGCATTAGAGCGGCTAGTCGACTCGCTGCCGACCGAGGTATTTGCATCGACCGATTCCATGGGCTGGGTCTACCAGTTCTGGCAGTCCGAGAAGAAGAACGAGGTGAACCGCTCCGGGATCAAGATCGGGGCGGATGAACTGTCTGCAGTGACGCAGTTGTTCACTGAGCCTTACATGGTGAGTTTTCTGCTCGACAATGGACTTGGAGCGTGGTGGGCCGCCCGCCGACTGCGCGACTCGGACCTGAGAGCAGCCGGCTCTGAAATCGAATTGCGTCACAAAGCGGCGGTTCCCGGTGTTCCGCTCGATTACCTGCGATTCGTGCGATACGAAGACACCCGAGGGACGGCTCGTTGGCACTTCGCATCCCGCAGTTTTGACGGTTGGCCGGAAGACCTGGGAGAACTGAGAATCCTCGATCCCTGTTGCGGTTCCGGGCACTTCCTAGTCGCCGCCTTTTCTATGCTGGTTCCCATGCGCATGGAACTTGAGGACCTCACCCCACAAGCAGCCGTGGATGCGGTGTTACAGGAGAACCTGCACGGACTGGAATTGGACCCACGCTGCGTCGAGCTTGCCGCTTTTTCACTCGCTCTCGCCGCTTGGACATACCCCGGCGCGGGAGGTTTTCGGCCCCTGCCGGAGTTGAATTTGGCGTGCTCGGGTTTGGCTCCCAACGCGACAAAGGAACAGTGGCTCACATTGGCGAAGCCCGCTGCAGCCGTCGGCGGGATGCCCGCGAGGCGAAACCTGCTCGCTCTCCGCGATTCGCTGCTCTCGGTGCCACTCCGTAATAGTCTCGACACACTCTACGAGCTGTTCGCCCAGGCACCAATACTGGGCTCGCTTATCAACCCGCATGCAGTGAGGCCCAACCTCTTCGAGAGCGACTTTGAGTCGGTTAGGTCACTGCTGGCGGCGACGTTGAAATACGAATTAACAAACGACGAGCAGGCCGAGCGCGCCGTAGCTGCACAGGGAATGGCCCAGGCAGCGGAGTTGTTGTTCCAGAGATACCACTGGGTGATCACGAATGTGCCCTATCTCGGACGTGACAAGCAGAATGAAACGCTGAGAGCTTACTGCGCGCAACGCCAACCCAACGCAAAGAACGACCTTGCCACGGTATTCCTGGAACGCTGTTTAGAACTTTGCACCGAAGGCGGAGCAGCAGGTCTCGTGCTGCCGCAGAACTGGCTGTTTCTCACCAGTTATCGAATGCTTCGTGAGCGGTTGCTGAAGACTGAGGCTTGGCACTTGCTGGCTCGCCTTGGTCCGGGAGCTTTCGAAACCATTAGTGGTGAGGTAGTCAAAGCCATCCTGATCAACGTGACTCACGGTAAATCCATCCGGCATCCTAACGCACTGCTTAACGAAACAGGGGTCACCGGTACAATACATTGTCTTGATGTCTCGGAATTCCGAACCGCCGGCGAAAAAGCCACACAGTTGCGTGATATGGCAATCGTGGGCGTGAAACAAGCGGATCAACTTCGCAATCCAGGCTCGGCGGTAGTTTGCAGTAACGTAGAACGCTTCCCTGCCATCAATCAATTCGCCAACGTGAACTATGGTTCAAAGCCTGGACAAACGGTTCGAGTAACGAGAGCCTTTTGGGAAATTTTTAGTGTCAATCAAGCGCTCTGGAGGCTGATGGAGTCCTCGCCGACCGTAGAATCTCATTATTCAGGCAAGGCAAAGATATGCTTTAGCCAACGAGAAATTGAGCGCCAAACGATCGTCGAATTCGGCATTAGGGGAAGTGCTGCCTGGGGTAAGAGTGGAGTCATATTCTCCAAAATGAGTCGTTTACTGTCGGCCATATACGTTGGAAATTTCTATGACGACAATACATATACAATCATTCCCAAGGATCCGGAGGATGGACCAGCGATCTTCACGTTTGTTGAGTCAGGACAGTTTTCCAGCTACTTGCGAAAAATCAACCAGAAGCTTAATGTAACGCGCGGTTTAGTCGCTCAGGTTCCTCTAGATCTCGACCATTGGACGGGAGTCGCCAGAGAAAAATACCCCAACGGACTCCCCTGCCCCTATTCCGATGACCCCACACAGTGGATCTTCCACGGTCACCCCTGCGGGTCGGTGGTCTGGGACGAGACGGAGAAACGAACCGCGCAGGGTCCGATTCGCACAGACCCCACAGTGTTGCAGATCGCCGTCGCTCGGCTACTGGGCTACCATTGGCCCGCGGAGCAGGATGCCAATATGGAGTTGGCCGCAGAGCAACGCGAATGGGTCCGGCGTTGCTCTGCTCTGGCTACCTGCGCGGACAAGGATGGTATCGTCTGCGTCCCATCGGTACGAGGAGAGTCACCCGCGTGGGAACGACTGCTCCGATTGCTGTCAACCTCCTACGGAGATTCATGGAATGACGCCGTGCTCGGCACACTGCTTTCCGCAGCAGGCAGTCCAAACCTTGACGCATGGCTCCGCGACCGTTTCTTCATCCAGCATTGCAAGCTGTTCCGCCAGCGCCCCTTCATCTGGCATGTCTGGGACGGTCGCCGACGCGACGGTTTCCATGCGCTGGTCAACTACCACAATCTGGCCGAGGATGACGGTAAGGGCCGCCGATGCCTGGCGTCCCTCACCTACAGCTATCTCGGCGACTGGATCAACCGGCAGCGGGACGGCGTGAAACGTGGCGAAGGCGGCGCGGAAGGCCGACTGGTCGCAGCACTGGAACTGCAAAAACGGCTTGTTTCCATTCTCGACGGCGATCCGCCCTTCGACATCTTCGTCCGCTGGAAATCCGTCGACCAACAGTCCATCGGCTGGGAGCCGGACATCAACGACGGCGTGCGCCTCAACATCCGCCCGTTCATGTCCGAAGACCTTCCCGGCGGGAGGAAGGGCGCCGGCATCCTGCGCACCAAGCCGAACATCCACTGGCGAAAGGATCGCGGCAAGGAACCATTCCGCGAAAAGGAATCGTTCCCCTGGTTCTGGAACTGTCCCGGCGACGGCACGTGCACCGAGCGAACCGACTTCAAGGGCCGCGGTGACTTCGACGGCAACCGCTGGAATGACCTGCACTACACGAATGCCGCCAAGACGACCGCACGGGCGCGAAGGGTGGCCGAGGCGGCGATCTCGTGAGAATTCCGTTTTTCACCGAAGTCGATCTGCCAGACTTTCTCGCCGTCATCACAGCGAATCTTCCTTCGCGAAAAGAATCGGAGCAAGACCTGAGGACGAGGAGAAAGTCATGAACTGCATCCACTGCCGCGGAGAAATGCAACGCTCGACGGCGCCCTTCCACGTCATTCGGAACAGTTACCATTTGGCGCTCGACAGCGTCCCCGCGTGGGTCTGCGACCAGTGCGGCGAACCTTGTTTCGTGGAACGAGAGGTGGTCGCCATCCAGAAGGCGATCCGCAGTCTCGACGACCAGACACGACAACTTTCGGTAGAAACGGCAAAACAAGCGAGATGAGGAGCGAAGAGGAAGTGCTGGGCGTCTTTCCGCGCCAAACTCGAACATGACTGACAAGAGCCGTACAAGACCAAGAGGTTCAGTGGTATGCATATTCTGGATGAGAGACAACGAACGGAGCAGCCACGAATTGAGGCACAATCATGACATCTGATCAAAGCCAACATTGGCGATACCCGGGAGCCCGGTGGTGGAAGTTTGACTTCCACACGCATACACCCGCGTCTCGAGACACATATTGGCGCAGAAGCAACAATGAGTTGACCCCGAAGCAATGGTTACAGCACTTCATGAATGCTGAAATTGATTGTATTGCAATAACCGATCACAACAGCGGCGCTTGGATCGACCAGCTCAAAGCTGCGTATGGGTGCATGCAACAGGACAATGAGACGGGGTTTCGAGAATTGCATCTCTTTCCGGGAGTCGAGATATCCGTCAACGGGGGTTTCCATCTGTTGGCACTATTCGACACAAACACAACCACGTCTGATATCGACACGCTTATTGGTGCAGTCGAATATGATGGAGTCAGGGGCGACAGCGACAGTGTGACACGAAAATCGGCTGTCGAAGTACTGGAAGCTGTCGTGCGGGCTGGCGGCATTCCCATTCCCGCCCACACGGACGCCGACAAGGGTGTACTTCGATTGAGAGACAATACGTCCAGACGCGCAGCGTTGGATTCCAATACACTTCGCCAGATCTTCAAAAGCCCAAATATTATCTCGATGGAAGTAATTGACCGATCCAAGCCAAAACCTGCGCTGTACGAAGAAGCAAAACTCTTATGGTCGGAGGTCTTGGGATCGGATTGTCACAGTTTCCAAGGCGAAAATCCACCGGGATCCCGCTATACATGGGTAAAGATGGAGAAGCCGTCTCTCGAAGGTCTACGTCTGGCCCTGATGGACGGAGAGGGCTTCTCGATCCGGCGTAGCGATGATCCGGAAACTTTCGATCCCTTTCAGTTGCCGAGCCGATTCGTCGAGACGGTGGAAATCGAAGAGGCGCGATACATGGGTAACGGAGAAGCAGCCCGGCTCCCGTTCAGCCCATGGCTCAATGCGCTCGTAGGGGGGCGCGGCACGGGAAAGTCCACCGTTGTCCACGCAATACGGCTGGCGGCGAAGCGTGAGAACGAACTAGCGAGCTTTGACGAAACAAGTGAGCCGCGTTTGACCTTCGAGCGATTCAATCGGACGCCAACCGACCGTGTAGAGACGGGCGGGCTGTCCACGACAACCGAGATCAACCTGACCATGATGCGTGATGACGTTCGGTATCGCCTGCGTTGGCGGTACGGAAAAGGGCGATTCCGTAAAGACCATCTGCGTGTCGAGGAGGACAACGGTAAGAGCGGCTGGAAAATGTCCTCAATTCAGGCAATCACACCTGAACGCTTTCCCATACGCATTTTCAGCCAGGGGCAAATCGCGGCACTCGCAGGTGAAAATCAGCAAGCGTTGCTACAAGTCATCGACGATGCAGCAGGAGTCAAGGCGCGCCAAGAAAAACTGAATGAAGCGAGGAACGCATATTACGCGTCAGGAGCCCGGATTCGGGAACTCGACAGCAAACTGGGCAATCGTGACCACATCATTGTCCAGCGACAGGACATCGGGCGTAAGTTGAAGCGCTTTGAGGAATCAGGGCATACCGAAATCCTCAAAGCCTATCGACTGCGGAGCCTTCAGCGAAGAGAAGCGGATCGGCAGTTCCGTGCAGCCGAGGTGGCCTCCGAACGGATCGAAGCTGCAGTTGAACATCTGCAACCTGAAGACCTGCCCGCAGGACTGTTCGTCACCGAATCAGATGAAGATCGTGAAGTGACGGGGATCATGGACGCATTGTCCACCGCCGTGCGCGCCGCAGCCGCGAACCTGCGCAAGAACGCACAGCAACTCCGGGATGTCGTTGAGACGCAGCGCAAAGCATTGGTTGCAAGTGGGTGGCAAAAGGCCGTCGAGCAAGCTGTCGTCGACTATCGGCGTCTGATCGATACGCTACAGTCCGAAGGCGTGTCCGACCCGAGTGAATACGGTCGATTGGTGCAAGACCGGCAACGGCTTGACAGCGAGTTGGAACGACTGGAATCGATGCGGAAGGAGCGTGATCGATTGTTTGGGCAGGCACAGTCGAGGCGTCATGAAGTTCTTGAAGCTCGCCGCGAAGTGAGCAGAACCCGCGACCACTTTCTGGAGGATATGTTGGCGCAGAACACTTTTGTTCGCATTCGTAGCAGAACATATGGCGACGAGCACCGAATCATCGAACGATCCTTACGCGAGGTGCTAGGCGTTTTCGACGGTCGTTTCCAAGGCGACATCCTTGTTATCGAGGATGAGCACCCGAAAACGGGAATCGTGGCGGAACTGCTGGAAAACTTGCCGGAGATTCCGGAAGAACGACGTCACGAGTTCGAGAAACGCATCGATCTTCTCAAGAAGGCTCTTGCTGCCGCCTGTGCCGGTGCGCGTCCTTTCGGCGGTCACTTCAACAACTATCTCAAGAACGAATTCAGCAAGAATCCAGAGTTTCTCGACAAGCTGATGACCTGGTTTCCCGAGGACGGGTTGTATGTGGAATACAGTCGTCGCGGAGACGGCACGGACTTCCGGCACATTACCCAGGCTTCGGCAGGCCAGCGGTCGGCAGCCATGCTGGCCTTCCTGCTCGCACATGGCAACGAACCGCTGGTTCTGGATCAGCCGGAGGACGACCTGGACAATCATCTGATCTACGATCTGGTCGTGCGCCAGATTCGAGAGAACAAGCTGAGACGCCAGATTATCGTCGTGACGCACAACCCCAACATCGTCGTGAACGGGGATGCGGAGATGCTGCATGCGCTCGATTTTCGGGCGGGACAGTGCATCGTGGCGCAGTCGGGCTCTTTACAGAAGGAATCCATGCGAGAGGAAGTCTGCCGAGTGATGGAAGGCGGACGCGAGGCGTTTGAGCGCCGCTATCGGCGGCTGGGACCGGAGCCTACACATGTTTGACAGCCGGAAAGAGTTGTTGGACAAGATTCGCCTGGGCGAGGCCACATTTCTGGAACTCAAGGAAGTGCGCTTTTCCGGCAGAAAGGTCCGGGGACCGGGCCGTGACGAGTTGGCCGACGAACTGGCGGCTTTTGCCAACAGCCGCGGCGGCGTTTGCCTTCTTGGGGTTGAAGACAGGCTGCGCGAAATTGTGGGCGTTCCCGTGGATCGTCTCGATACAGTGGTGCGCTTCGCGCGCGAGGTCTGCATGGATTCGATCGACCCACCGCTGAGTCCCGTGATCGACTCGCTGTGGTTGCCGGCGACCACAGGTGAGGAACTTGCCGTCGTCAAGGTCGATGTACAGCGCAGCCTATTCGTACATAAGAGCCCCGGCGGGTATTTGCAACGAGTCGGCGATGCCAAGAGGTCGATGTCTCCCCAGTATCTCGCTCGATTGTTTCAGCATCGCAGCCAGACCGGAATCATTCGGTTCGATGAGCAGACCGTTCCCGGCGCCAAATTGGACGACATATCTCCCGATCTCTGGAAGCGATTTCAGACGCCTCGAACCGGGGATGCTCGTGACGGTCTGCTTTCCAAACTGCGTATGGCGCGTCCTGATGAACTTGGCACACTGAGGCCCACCGTTGCTGGCGTGCTGATGGCAACCGACGATCCGCGCCGTTGGATTCCCAACGCCTACATTCAGGCCGTTGCCTACCGAGGGAACCAGATCCGGCCGGAAGCGTTCGGCGATCCATATCAACTGGACGCCGCCGATATTTCAGGGCCGTTGGACGTTCAAATCGCGAACGCGTGTCACTTCGTCTCGAAGAACATGAAGACGGCCGCCTTCAAGTACCAGGGGCGCAGGGACCGACCCCAATTCGACCTGACGGCCGTCTTCGAGGCCATTGTGAATTCCGTCGCGCACCGGGACTATTCACTCCATGGGTCCAAGATCCGGCTGCGCGTTTTTGGCGACCGGCTGGAGCTCTACTCGCCGGGCGGCATTCCGAACACGATGACCGTGGAGAGCCTCGTGCATCTGCAGTCGTCCCGGAATGACGTGATAACAAGTCTGCTCGCCAAGTGTCCTGTCCCGGCCGATGGTCCGGAATTACGCACCGATCGTGTCACTTTCATGGACAAGCGGGGAGAGGGCGTGAGGATCATCCTGGACTACAGCGAACGGCTTTCCGGAAGAACGCCTGAGTATCGATTGATCGGCGAGACGGAACTCGTCCTGACAATTTTCGCGCCCACCGGGTAAATGACAAAATCAGAGCTTCTTGAACTGATTTCCAACGGCGAAAACTCCGGAGTGGAGTTCAAATGTGATGATCTGCGTCCGGAGCAGATTGCCAAAGAGGTGGTTGCGCTGGCCAACCTCGGAGGCGGCCGAATTCTACTTGGCGTAGAAGACGACGGTACCATCACAGGTATTCGCCGACCCGATCTCGAAACCTGGGTCATGGACAAGGTATTTGGGCGCAAGGTCCATCCGATGATCCTGCCGTTCTACGAGGAGATTCAGGTAGACGACCACCGACGGGTAGCTGTCGTCAGCTTGTCGCAAGGTACGGCCAGACCCTACGTCGTCCGCCATAACGGTCGAGAGGAGATCTTCATACGCGCCGGCAACGTCGCTCGGCGCGCCAGGCGTGAAACCCAAGCGCGTCTGTTCGCGGTCGGCGGGATGCTTCACACCGAACTGCTTCCGGTCTCGGGCAGTGGGTTGATCGACCTCAGCCGGGAACGGTTGAAGGACTATCTCACGACCATCGTCGGCGATCATGAAACCCCAACCTCCGAAGAGGCGTGGGGTGAACGGCTGTGCGGACTGGGCTTCATGGCCGAGCGTCCGGATGGTCCCCCGCTGTGTACCATCGCGGGTCTGTTGCTGTTCGGATACAGCCCAAAACGCCTGATGCGCCATGCGGGCATCCGCTGGATGGCATTCAAGGGTGATGACAAGGCCTATGATGCACTTGACGACCGAGTGCTCGATGGCCCGTTGATCGCCCGTTGGAAGGAATCGCCCCGTAGCGGAAGGAGGATTGTTGAAAAGGGTCTGGTCGAAATTCTCGTTGACTCGATGCGGCCGTTCGTTTCAAAGGAAACGAGCGATGTCGACGATGCCAAGCGCCGGGAGCGCCGCTGGCACTATCCTGTCGAGGCCCTCCGCGAGGCGGTCGTGAATGCGCTCGCTCATCGGGATTGGACCCGCTACGAGGAGATCGAAGTGGTCCGCTATGTCGATCGATTGGACATCCTGAGTCCCGGCGCGTTGCAGAACACGATGACCGTCAAAAAAATGCTGGCCGGTCAACGTTCGGCTCGCAACCCGCTTGTCTTCGCGGTCTTGCGAGACTACGGCTACGTCGACGCCCGGGGCATGGGCGTTCGCAAGAAGATCGTCCCGCTGCTCCGAGAAGTGAATGGCGTGGACCCTGAATTCGACGCCACCGAGGACTATCTGAAGCTGACGATGCGGAAAGGGCCTGCGACCGAAGAATGAGCGAGCAGACTGTCCTCGATCGCCTTGTCGCAAGTGTGCGCGCCAAGGGCACGCCACTCGACGGCCAGGAACACCCCGCCGCCGTCCTCTGGACCGACCCGAAGCGGGAGTGGCGGCCGCTGAAGGACCTGCTTCTCGATCAGGTCACGGAATTTCTCGTCCTGGGCGACTACAAACCCGGACGACGCACCGGTCCCGCCGTCTGGGTGCGTTGCGTCGTCGACGGTGCGGTCGACGAACCGAATCTCCCCGAGGACCGACCACCGATCGTCTACCTGCCCGGAGTGGCTCGCCAGGAACTCCGAGCCGGGGCGGAGTGCCCGGACCGATTGAAGCCGATGGTGGAGCTTCTGTTCCGAGGCACACTTTGGCATCACCCCAACGGCACCGACTGGACGGTGAACGCCTATCTGACTTCACGAAATACCCTGGACCTTGACATCGCCGGCGATCGGGCCACCCGCGACGCGTTGCTGCGGGCATTGCCCGAGGTGGCTCTCAGTCCGGTGAAACAACTCGCTCGCCGTCACCTCGCGGGCGACGATTTCGACCGGATGCTCGCCGGCGACGTCGTCAGAGACCTTCTGCGATGGATGGGGAACCCGGACGGCGCACGGACCCGCTTGGGATCAAACGAATGGGAAGCCTTCTGCAGCCGTTGCCGGGACGAACTGGATTTCGATCCTGCCAGCGAGGCGGATGTCGTGGCGGGCGAGTTCATGGCGCGGGGCGAGGGACCATGGGCGGCCGTGTGGGAACGGTTCGCCGAGGCGCCCCGCAGCTATGGCGACATAGCCCGACTGCTCCGGCGCGGCAGACCGTCGGGCGGGTTGCCCTTCGACCGGGACCGGTGGCCCGACCTGAACGAAGAGGACGAGGAAACCGTCCGAGACAGACTCATGGCGATCCCGACGCTCCAGCACGATGAGGCTTACAAGACGATCATCGGACTCGAAAAGCGCCATGGCGAGCGTCGGCAATGGGTTTGGGCCCGCATGGGATCGGCCCCGATGGCGGAGGTCTTGAAGCCCCTCGCCAATCTTGCCAAGGCGGCACGGCAGGCCCTGGGAGGAACGACGCCCGATGATGTGGCCCGGGCCTATCTCGATCGGGGTTGGCAGGCGGACCTGGGAGCCTGGGAGACGTTGGCCGTCGCGCCGTTCAAAGACGAAGAGTGGATCAAGGCGACCGTCCGCCACCTCCTCCAACCGTGGCTGGAGGACTCGGCGCGGGCGTTTCAGGCCGCGGTCGAACGAGCGCCCCTGCCAGGCTGCGAGGGGCAACCGACGGTGGAGGCGGAAGATGACGGCTGCATCCTGTTCGTCGACGGGCTGCGGTTCGACCTGGCCAACCGTCTGGCAGAGTCGCTTGAAGGCCGCGGTCTCCGGGTCGACCTGGGACACCGGTGGGCGGCACTGCCGACGGTCACCGGGACGGCGAAACCGGCGGTGACTCCGGTCGCCGATCAGGTCGACGGAGACATGCTCGACCAGGCGTTCGGCGCGCGGCTGAAGGCCAGCGGGAAGCCGGTAGATGCGTCGCGGCTGCGCGCCGCGATCGGGGCAAAAGGTTACCAGTTGCTCCGCCGCACGGCCTCGGACGCGCCGAGTTCCCATCCGGCGCGCGGCTGGCTGGAGACAGGAGCATTCGACAAGTTCGGCCACGACATGGGAGCTCGGGCCGCGCGCCAGTTGGACCAGGAGATAAAGCGCCTGGCGGAACGAATCAAGAGCGTCCTCGATGCCGGATGGTCCGCGGTGCGCGTCGTGACGGATCACGGGTGGTTGCTGTTGCCCGGAGGGCTCCCCAAGGTGGACCTGCCGAAGCACCTGACCGAGAGCCGCTGGGCCCGCTGCGCGGTCATCGCCGGCGAGTCGACGCCTGAGGTCACGCGCGCTCCGTGGCACTGGAACAGCAGACAGTGGTTCGCGACGGCGCCCGGCATCGCTTGCTTCAACAAGTCCGAAGAATATGCGCACGGCGGCTTGAGCGTCCAGGAATGCCTCATCCCGGACATGGTCGTAACACGCGGCAAGGAGACGATGGCGACCGCCCGCATCACTTCGATGACTTGGCGGGGATTGCGCTGTTTTATCGAAACGGCGGTCCGCGGCGGTCCGGTGACCGCCGACCTTCGGCTCAATCGGCCAAACGGTGAGTCGGTGGCGGCGAAGTCGAAACCGGTCGACACCGAGGGCGCCGTCAGCCTGGTCCTGGCCGACGACGAACACGAAACTGCGGCGCTGGTGCTGGTATTGCTGGACGAAGCCGACCGGGTGCTGACTCATCGGTCGACCCGCGTGGGAGTGGATGTATGACCCGATCCGTTGAGATGGACCACCTGGACAACGTCGCCGCCAGCGCCTTTCCGGGCTACCTGGTGCGCAAGGATCTGGTGCGCCGCTACGCACGCCAATACCCCGTTCCGACCTATGTGGTGGAGTTCCTGCTTGGCCGCTACTGCGCCAGCGTCGACGAGGAGGAGATCGAGGAGGGGTTGGCCATCGTCGAAAGGCAGCTTCAGGGCCGGACGGTCCGGACCAGCGACCGGGAGATCTTCAAGTCGCGGGCGCGGGAGAATGGCTCGGTCAAGCTGATCGACATCGTCCGGGCGCGGTTGGACGCCAGGAACGACTGCTACGTCGCCGAGCTCCCGAGTCTGCATCTGAAGGACGTGCAGGTCGCGGATTCCATCGTCAAGGACAACGAGAGGATGCTCGCCGACGGCTTCTATGCGGAGGTGTCCCTGACGTACGATCCCGTCACGGCCCAGGAGAAACGGGGCCGCCCGTTCGGCATCGGTCTGCTGCGTCCGATTCAGATGTCGAACCCGAGAGTACTCGACGTTCTGGCCGAAGGCCGGCGAAAGTTCGATACGGAGCAGTGGCGTGACTTCCTGATCCGCTCCACCGGCCTCGAACCGGAAGCGCTGGAGGAACGGGCGAAACAGGTCGCGCTACTGCGCCTGATTCCCTTCGTCGAACGCAACTACAACCTAGTCGAACTCGGTCCGCGCGGGACGGGCAAGAGCCACGTCTACCAGCAGATCTCGCCCTACTCCCATCTGCTTTCGGGCGGCAAGGCCACGGTGGCCAAGATGTTCGTCAACATGGCGAACGGCCGCCGCGGTCTCGTCTGTCAGTACGACGTACTGTGCTTCGACGAGATCGCCGGGATCTCCTTCGACCAGAAGGACGGCGTCAACATCATGAAAGGTTACATGGCCGCCGGTGAGTTCAGCCGGGGCAAAGAGAGCATCCGCGCCGAGGGCTCCATCGTGATGGTCGGAAACTTCGACGTCGACGTCGAGCAACAGCAACGGATCGGACACCTCTTGAGTCCGTTGCCCAAGGAGATGCGCGACGACACCGCGTTCCATGACCGGCTTCACGGCTACGCCCCCGGATGGGACTTTCCCAAGCTCAATCCCAACGATCACCTGACCCGCCACTTCGGACTGGTGAGCGACTTCCTGAGCGAATGCTGGTCGCGTATGAGGCAGACCAGCCGGCTCACAGTGCTTCAGAACCGGGTGTTCTGGGGTGGGGCACTCTCTGGCCGCGACATTGAGGCCGTGCACAAGACCACATCCGGGCTGATCAAGTTGCTGTATCCGGACCCGGAGATGCCCGTTTCGGATGAAGAGCTGGAGTGGATTCTTCGCATGGCGTTGGAATCACGCCGCCGGGTCAAGGAGCAGCAGAAGCGTTGCCTCAAGAGTGAGTTCCGGAATACTCACTTCTCGTTCACGTTGGGAGTCGACGGCGTCGAGCAGTTTGTCGCGACTCCGGAGCTGCACAGCGACGAGGCCATCGATTCGGACCCGCTGCCGCCGGGTCAAGTCTGGGCGGTGGGATCAGGCAGCGGCGAGGCAGGCGTCGGACTCTACCGGATCGAGGTGGCCGTGGGTCCGGGCGGAGGCGCCAAGATCCTGAACCAGCCATCGCCCCCGGCATTCCGGCAGAGCGTCAAGGTGGGTGAGCAGAATCTCTATGCGAGGGCCAAGGAGCTGGTCGGGAGTCGCGATCCCCGTTCCCACGAGTACACGATCCAACTCCGCCCGTTCGACGCGGACAAATCGGGCGCAGGACTCGGTTTGCCGGTGCTAGTGGCCTGTGTCGGATCGCTTCTGGAACGGAGCACTCGCGGCGGCGCCATCATCGTGGGTCCGCTCAACCTGGGAGGATCCGTTGAACTGATCCACAACCCGGTCGCCATGGCGGAACTGGCGGTGGACAAGCAGGCTGCCACCCTGCTCATGCCCGTGTCGTCCCGGCGGGCGCTGATCGACCTGCCCGATGAGCTCTGGACCAAGATCAATATCGAGTTCTACAGCGACCCGGCCGACGGCGTCTTCAAGGCGCTACTGGACTGAACGCACCGTCAAGTCGTTTTCCAGAGGGGCCTCATCCCTGGCGCCCACTGGGAGGGGCGTCTTTCGGGCGCCCCGTCAATCTTTGTCGCTCTGGAGATCGGCGCCCGGAAGGACGCCGCTCCTCGGCGCGTGAAACACGCCGCTCCATGACGCTGCTCTGCCACCCGCCGATGGGTCGCTAGCTTGCCAGCTTCGCCTGAGCCAGTTGGTCAGGTCGTCGAAGAGGGTGTAGTAGGTGGGCAGCACCAGAAGCGTCAGCACCGTGGAGGCGATGAGTCCGCCCATGACGGTTCGGGCCATGGGAAAGTAACGCAGGTCGAAGAAGCTGCTGTAGCTGTAGGCCAGCGGGATCAGGCCCACGACCGTGGTGGTCGCCGTCATCACGATGGGCCGAAAGCGATCGCGGCAACCCTGCAGAATGGCGCGGCGGCGGTCGACCCCGCGGCGTCGAAGGGTGTTGATCCGGTCGATGAGGACGATGCCGTTGTTCACCACGATTCCGATGAGCACCAGGAGACCGATCTTGGCCATAATGTTGAAGGGCGTGCCGGTGATGAGCAGAAAGCCGGCGATTCCCACTACCGAAAAGGGCAGCGACAGCATGATGGCCAGGGGATGGGTCAGGGATTCGAACAGGGAGGCCATGACGAAATAGACCATGAAGAGCGCCAGCAGGATGTTGAAGATCCACTCCTGATCCGATTGCTGGTTGCGCCGGGTCCAGAAGCCCAGCGACCACCCGTAGCCCGCCGGATAGTCCAGGCCGTCCATGACCTCCGTCATCAGCCGGATGCCCTCGTCCCTCTTGTCTCCCGCATAGGTGGCGAAGAAGTTGGCATAGGTCTGCCCGTCCTCCCGCTGGACCTGTGCCGCAACCTTCTCGATCCGAAGTTCGGCGACCTGGGACAAGAGGATCTCCTCGCCGTCGTCTCCGTATCCCACCACGGCCGAACGCAGGTCTTCCAACCCGCTCCGGTCCTCCGGCCGGAGCCGGACGATGACGTCCACCTCCCCTTCCGGCGTGCGGAAGCCTCGAACCTGCCGGCCCCGCATCAGGATCCCCAGAATCTGGGAGACGGATTGAGTGGAAACGCCGTACCGGCGCGCCAGGTCCCGGCGCAAGCGGATCTGAACCTCCTCGCGAGTGCTGTCCCGGGGCGCGGAGACCCGGGAAAAGTCCGGATGTTGCCGGAGGCCGGCCCGGGCCTCGCGCAGCAGTCTCTCCAGGACTCGAGGATCATCGCCGTAGAGGCTCACGCTGATCCCTTCCCGGTTCTGCCTTCCACTCTGGCCGGACAACTCGATCCGGCAACCGGGGATCACCGGGAGGCCGTCCGAGATCTTCAGGCGGATCTCCTCCATCTCTTCCAGGCTGACCTCGCCGTCGTGGAGAAAGATTTCGGTCGAGGCGCTGTTGTTGGAGAAGGAGCTGAAGACCTGGTCGATCTTGAAGGCCTCCTTGTTCTCCGCCAGGAAGGATTCGACCGGATCGACGTAGTCCCTTTCGATCTTGGCGTAGTGATAGTTCTCGGTGAATTCGTAACTGATCCGGAGGCTGCCCGGTTCCTGGGCGTCCGGAGCGTTGTCGGGGACCACGTTGAGAAGCAGCCAGGTTGAACCGGCGACCGCCAGTGGAACCATCAGGAAACCGACCAGGAAGCGATGCCTCAGCGGCCAGGCCACCAGTTTCAGGTAGAAATCCATGATCCGCCGACGGCCCGGTTTCGGTCCGTCCCCGGCGGCAGGGGCGTTGCCTTCACCTCCGGCGGGGATCGGTGCGCCGCCGGCGGCACGTGCCAGGTCCAGCTTCAGAAAGCGTCCCATGGCCAAGGGGATCAGGGTCAATGAGAGGAACAGGGAACAGAGGAGCGCGAAGATGATGGCCAGACCGCAGTGGCGGAGCCAGAAACTGAGAAAGCTCTCGGCGCCGAAGACCAGGGGGACGAAAATGATGATGGAGGTGAGGGTGGCTGCGATCACCGCCATCTGCACCTCCTGGGTGCCCTGTTTGACTGCCTGCAGCCGGTCTGCCCCTTGCTCCAGATTCCGGTAGATCGATTCCAACACGACGATGGCGTTGTCCACCAACATTCCCGTCGCCAACATGAGTCCCATCATGGAGAGGACGTTCAGGCTCAGGCCGCCGAAGTAGAGGAACCCGAGACTCCCGACCAGGGAGAGGGGGATGGCCAGGGCAACCACCAGGGCCGCACTCCACTTGCGAAGGAAGAGGACCAGGACCCCCAGAGCCAGGAGTGCGCCTACGGTCCCGGCGGTGAGGAGACCCTTGAGGGCCTTGACGATCTCCGCGCCGGCGTTGCGGATGACGTCCAGTTGGATTCCCTGCAGCGCGGGATCGGACCTGATCGTTTCCAATTCCGCTTCGACGTCCCGCACCGTCGTCACGGTGTTGGCTTCGGCCGCCTTGCGGACCCAGAGACCCACTGCGTACTCGCCGTTGAGATGCTGGCTGGCATGGGCCGTGGGACTCTCGTAGACCACGTTGGCGACGTCCTCCAGGAGCAGTCCCCGCTCGTTCACGGGAAAAAGCTTGAAGTCCTCCATAGACCGGAACATGCCCCGGGTCATGGCGCCGTAGCGGACTCCGCCGTCCGTGAACTGCCCCAAAGAACGGTCCAGGTTGATGTCGGAAAGGTTTCGGAAGAGCCGGCCCGCGTCCACCCGGTACCTTCGGAGCTCATCCAGGCTCAGATACACGGAGATCTCGGGCCTCTGGGTTCCGAAGAGTTCGACCTCGGCCACTCCCGGGACCCGCTCGATCCGCCTTTTGATCTTCAGGTCCAGGAACTCGTAGGCGGTCTGCAAGTTCCTCTCGGACGCGATCCGCAGTCCCAGGATGGGCGTATCGTCGGTGCTGAAGTTGACCACGTCGATCCGCTCCACGTCTTCCGGAAGCTCGCTGCGGATCCGCTCGACCCTCTCCCTCACCTCCCCCCGGAGGCGCTGGACGTCCATCTCAAAATCGAAAAAGGTTTGCACCCCGGACCTGCCGCTGGTGGAGAAAGACTGCATCCATTGGATCCCGGGGACCGTGCTCACGGCCTCTTCCACCGGCTTGGTGATGGTCTGCAGAACATGGGCCGGCGTGGCGTTGGGATAGGGAATCTGCACCATCACGAAGGGGAGGTCCAGGTCGGGAAACAGCACCAGGGGGATCTTGAACAGGGAGACGAGGCCGACCAGGAGCAGCAGGGAGAAGACGGCGCAGATGGTCACCGGATAGCGGACGGAAAAACCCGCCAGCGCCGAGGACTTCCCGCTACCGGCGGGAGTCGATGAGGAGTTCGGTTTCCGCTCATCCCGCATGGCTCGATGCCTCCGACTTGCTGTCCAGTCCCTCGTAGAGCACCGGCACCAGGATCAACGTCAGGAGCGTGGCGAAAAGCAGTCCGCCCATCACGGTAATGGCCATGGGGGTTCGCACCTCCGAGCCCTCGCCCCAGCCCAGGGCCATGGGAAGCAGTCCCAGGACCGTGGTCAAGGTGGTCATGAGGATGGGCCGCAAGCGCACTTGCCCCGCCTCGATCAGCGCCTCCCGGCGGCTCAACCCCCGGTGGCGGAGCTGATTCGTGTAGTCGATCAGGACGATTCCGTTGTTCACCACGATCCCGACGAGGATGATCACGCCCAGCAGGACCATGACGCTGACCGTGGAACCGGTCACGAAAAGAGCCGCCACCACGCCCACCAGGGCCACCGGAACCGTGAACAGGATGACGAAAGGGTGGACCAGGGACTCGAATTGCGACGCCATCACCAGGTAGACCAGGAGCACCGCGAGCGCCAGGGCGAAGAGCAGGCTGCTCCGGGAACGGTCGTACTCCCGGTGTTGTCCGCCCAGAGTCACCACCGAATCGGGCGGCAGATCTCGGGTCATCCCGGAGAGCTGGGCCTCGATCTCTTGGGCGACGGTGCCCAGATCCGCTCCTGCCAGATTGGCCGACACCACGGCCGCGCGCTGGGAACCGACCCGGCGTATCTCGCCGGGTCCCCGCGCGAGCTGAACCCGGGCCACGGACCCCAACCGGATCGGAACCTGGGAATCCCCTTCCCCGGTCTCGGAATCCACCTCCGACCGTCCCGGATTCGATCCGGACCCCGTGCCGCCTTCACCGGAGCGTTCGCCGAACGCACGGGACTGGGCGCCACTCCGATTTCCGGCGGCGCCGGCACCATCCTGGCGGGTGTTGATGACCAGGTCGCGAATATCCTGAATGGCGTCCCGATCCGATTCGGCCGCCTGGACCAGGATATCGAGCTGCCGCTCCTGGTCCCGGTAGCGGGAGGCGACGTCGCCGCGGATCTTGCTTCTCACGATCTCGGCCGCCTGACCCTCGTCCAGACCCAGCCGGGCCAACTGCTCCCGCCGGAAACTGATCTGGACCTCGGGGTTCCCCAATCGGGTCGAACTCTGAACGTCGGCAATGCCGTCGACCCCGGAGAGCCGCGCCATCACCTCCTCGGCGATGCTCCGTTGCGCCGCCAGGTCGTAGCTGTAGATCTCCACCTCCACCGGCTCTCTGAAGCTGAACAGGGTGGGACGCCCGAACAGGTGGGTGAGTCCCGGATATTGTCCCAGCAGGCTTCTGGTGCGGTCGATCACCCTCTCCTCGCCCGCTTTGTCCCGGCCGTCGTTCATGGAGACGTGAATCCAGCCCCGGTGCTCTTCGAGGGGACCCGCCGCGAACTGGTCATCGGCCCCTCCTCCCACGCTGGAGAAGACGGTGGCCACGCCCTCCAGATCCAACACCCGGCTCTCGACTTCCCGGATGATCCGATCGGTCTCTTCCAGCGGCTTCCCTTGGGGAAGCTCGATCTCGAAGGAGAACTTTCCCTGAACCAGGGAGGGGATCAACTCGGCTCCCAGGAACCGGGCCAGACCGGCGCTGCCGACCACCAGTCCCAAGGTGAGAGCCAATACGCTCCCCTTGTGGTCGAGAGACCAGGCCAGGAGGCGGGGATAAATTCGCCGCAGAGACTCGAAGCCGGAGTCGACCCGCCCCAGCAACGGGTTCAAGAGTTTCAACAGGCCTCTTCCCAGAGTCCTGAGCAATCGCCGCAGGTCGCCAACGACGACGAGAACCAGATCCACAGTGAGGAATTTCAAGACCCGTGCGCCCCCGCGTCCCGCGGCCCGGACCAGGCGCGCCAGCCGGCCCTCCTCTCCGCCCGCGGCGGGGGCCTGCCCGTTTCCGGACCGCTGGACCGGCTCCACCGCGATCCTCCGCCGGGACAGGACCATGGGAATGACGGTGAGGGCGACGGCCAGGGAGGCGAGCAGGGCGTAGGTGATGGTCAGGGCCTGATCCTTGAAGAGCTGGCCCGCAATCCCCTCCACGAAGATCATCGGCAGAAAGACGGCCACCGTGGTCAGCGTCGACGCCGCCACCGCCTTCCCGACCTCACGGGTGCCCCGGTAGACCGCCTCCGCCAGATCCGGGTTCCGCCGGCGATGCCGGTGGATCGATTCCAATACCACGATGGAGTTGTCCACCAGCATCCCGACGCCCAGAGCCACGCCGCCCAGCGACATGATGTTCAGGGTCACGCCGGTCTGGTGCATCAAGGTGAACGTGGCCATGACGGAAATCGGGATGGAGAGGCCGATGGTGGCGGTGCTGCGAAGGTCCCTGAGGAAGACGAACAGCACGAACGTGGCCAGCAAACCTCCCAGGAGGGCAGCGGCGGCGACGTTCCGAATCGCCAGATTGATGAACTGCGCCTGGTCGTAGACGATCTCGTGGGTCAGCTCGCCGGGATAGGTCTTCTGCTCCTTGAGCTGCTCCAGGCGTTCCCGCACCGCTTCGGAAACCGCCACCGCGTTGGCGTCGCCCTCCTTGTAGACGCGCAGCTCCACACTCTCCCGGCCGTTGAAGCGGGAGATGACGTCCCGCTCCTTGGTCCCCCGCCAGACCCGGGCCACGTCTCCCAGAACCACCTGGCGTCCGTCCAGATCCCGAATGATGAGGTTGCGGATCTCCCTTACCGATTGGAATTCGTTGAGCACCCGGACCAGGTAGTTGGCGTCCAGGTCATACAGGCTCCCGCTGGCCTGATTGAGGTTGGCCTCGCGAATCACACTGCTGACCTCGCTGACCGGAATGTTCAGCTCGGCCAGCCGTTTCTCGTCGATCTCGATCCGGATCTGCTCTTCCCGGCCGCCCGCCACCTTGACCGCCGCCACTCCCGAGGCCGATTCCAGCCCCTGCTTCACTTTGCGCTCGGCCAGGTCCCGGATTCGGCTGAGGGGGGCGTCTCCATGCAGATGAAGCCTCATGACCGGGTCATAGGCGGGATCGAAGCGCAGGATCACCGGCTTGTCCGCTTCGATCGGGAGGTTGGCCAGATCCAGCTTCTCCCTCACGTCCATGACCGCCAGGTCCATGTCCGTGTCCCAGCCGAACTCCAGGATCACTTCCGACTGGCCCGGGCGGGAAATCGAGCTGATGCGGGAGAGGCCGGGAACCACCCCGACGTTCTCCTCCACGGGACGGGTCACCAGCGCCTCGACCTCTTCCGGAGCCGCGTCTTCGAACTCGGTCTGAATCGTCAGCGAGGGATAGGAGATGTCGGGCAGGAGATCCAGCGAGAGCCGGTCCACCGAAACCGCCCCGAAGAGGCAGACGGCCACCACGAACATGGAGACGGTGACCGGGCGGCGGATCGCGGTCCTGACGGTTCTCATCGGCTCGCGGTCACGAACTCGGGCCGGTGACCCGGACCTTGGCTCCCTCGTTCAACTGGCCTTGGCCGGCGACCACGAGAGAGTCGCCGGGGGCGACGCCCTCCAGGACCTCGACGGCCTGGTCCCGCTGATAGCCCAACCGGACCGGACGGCGGTGGGCGACTCCATCCCGGACCAGGAAGACGAAGCTCTCGCCGTCCTGCTCCCGGAGCGCCCTCCGGGGGATGATGGTGGCGTTCTCCCGAGTGTCGGTCCGGATGTCGACCCGGACGAAGGCTCCCGGCCGGAAGAGCACATTGGTCGCTACCAGCTCGACGGTGACCTTGACCGTTCCGGTGGATTCGTCCACCACGGGGCTGATTCGGATCACTCGCCCCTCGATGGACTCCGCCCCTCCGGCGTCGAAACCGATGGAGGCCGCCTGTCCGGGACGGACCAGCCGGACTTCCCGCTCGGCGACGTGGACGTCCGCGTACAGCGGGGAAAAGGCGCCCAAACGGAAGAGCGAATCCGATCCGCGGATCGTCTGGCCCAGTTCGACGGTCCGCAGGGTGATACGGCCGGAGAAGGGGGCGCGAAGCTCGCTGCGGGAGATCTCCAGCTTGACCTGCTCGATCTCGGCTTCCAATTCGCTGACCCGGTGGGTGAATTCCCGGACTTCGGACGCGGCGGCGCGCTCGTCGTGCTCCAACTCGGCGATCTGGTAGCGGAGCGTGGCCACTTCCTCCTCGCTCACCAGGTCATCGGCGTAGGCCCGCTCCTTCCGGTCCAGCTCCAAGGCGGTGTTCTTGATCTGCACCTGTGCCTTCTGGCCCCGGATCCGGGCCTTTTCCAACTGGATTCGGGTCTGGGCCAGCTTCTCCTCGGTGAGCCGGAGGCGGATCACCAGCTCCCGGTCGTCCAGGACGCACAAGATCTGTCCCTCGCGGACATAATCCCCCTCTTCGGCCAGGACGCTGCGAACGGTCCCTTCCGCCTGGGCCATGAGCTCCACTTCACGCAGGGCCCGCAGGTTGGACGTCGAGGTCAGGAACGAGGAGATGGCGCCCTGACGGACCTGGTCCAGCTCGACCGGGATCGCTCCGTCCTCCGGTTTTTCTTCCTGCGAGGCATCCGCGGACGGATCTCCGGAGTCCTTGTCCAGGTAGGGAGATCCAAAGTGCCAGGCGGCGGCCAGAATCGCCACCATGATCAGGAAACCGTATACCTTCACCCGGATCTTCATTGCGGACCACGAGAGGAGCCGCCGATAGCTGATGGATTCCAAACCGGGGCGGCGCTTCGACTTTCAGCATACTATACGAAGGGCTGGGCCTGTTCGTTCCCTCGGAATCGAAATCCGGTGCTCCGCTCTTCCGGTTTCCTGACCCGAAGCGGGAGGTGGCGACAGTCCGTGGCAAAAGTCTCGCGAGCACCGAGACCGTTCCTGCGCCCGCCGGACAAGGCGCGATTCGGGTGCATACTGGGAGTATGTGCGCCCATAGCAACGTAGTCCGCCGGGATGCAGGGACGGTCGAATGCCGCGACGACTCTTGCCACGGGCTGGTAAGATCGCGCGAACACACCCCGATGAGGAGGCCTCCATGAAGGATCCGTTTCCCCGATCCGCGCTGGCGATGAGTGTCCTTTTGGCGGCAATCCTTTTGCAGTTGATTCCGGTCCCCGCGCACGAGAGCACCCGCGCCGCCTTTCTCAAGCGGCACAACGTCGCCGCCCTGGCCCGTCCGGTGGGAGCGGGTGCCTTGACCGGTCACGAGGTCTGCACGCTGAGGGTGACCTTGACGGAAGAGGGATCCGGGGCCGAGCTCCCCGGGTTGATCCGGATCACTCCTGAAGGCCAGGAGGAGGCGCTGGAACTGCCGGGGCTCTTTCACCGGTCCCGGGGGTGGCACACGCTGCCTCCGTCCGCCGAGCTTGCGGTTCCCCGGACCCGGCTCCGGATCGAGGCGCTGCATGGACTGGAAACGGAGAAGACGACAACGTCCCTGGACCTGTCGGGAAAGGACCGGGCGGAGATCCGGTTGCCGCTGCGCCGCATCTATGACCCGCGGGCCAGGGGCTTGAAGTCCGGAAATACCCATCTCCACCTCGCGAGAATCACCTTCCGGGACGCCGAGCGATACCTGCGGGACGTGCCCCTCGGGGACGGACTGGATCTATTGTTCGTCTCCTACCTGCGGAGAATGCCCGACGAGGCCCGCTATACGACCAACGGTTTCACCCGGGCGGATCTTGAAAGGCTCTCAGGCGGCGGAATCGACTTCGGCTGGGGCCAGGAGCACCGCCACAACTTCGGCTCGGGGGAGCAGGGCTACGGCCACGTGATGCTCCTGAACCTGCTCAAGCTGATCCGTCCGGTGAGCATCGGGCCCGGCATCATGGGTGCGGGCAACGACGGACGCCCCCTGCAGACGGGGATACGGCAGGCCCGGACGGACGGCGGCACCATCATCTGGTGTCACAACGCGTTCGGTCACGAGGACCTCCCCAACTGGATGGCGGGCCTGGTGGACGCCCAGAACATCTTCGACGGCGGCTCACGGGGAGACTACTCCGAGACCTTCTACCGCTACCTGAACCTGGGACTGAAGGTACCCTTCTCGACCGGGACCGACTGGTTCATCTACGACTTCTCCCGGGTCTACGTGCCGTTGGAGGGACCGGTCACCGAGCGTGAATGGCTGGAGGTCCTCTCCCAGGGGCGCTCCTACATCACCAACGGTCCTTTTCTGGAGTTGGAAGCCGGGGGCCGGCAGCCCGGCGGCACGGTTTCCGTTTCCGGAAAAGAGACGGTGCGGGTCCGGGGCCGGGGTGTGGGCCGCCTGGACTTCAAGGCCCTGGAGCTGATCTTCAACGGACGTGTCGTCCACTCCGTTTCGAGCCGCCCGTCGGAAGGCCATTTCGTGGCCGACCTGGACTTCCCTCTCCAGGTTTCCGAACCGGGATGGGTGGCTCTGCGCATTCCTCCGAACCTGCCCGAAAACGAGCTGGACCGGTCCCTGTTCGCCCACACCAGCCCCATCTATCTCCAACTGGACGGCCGGTCCATCTTCCGGCCCGAGGTCGCCCGGGAGGTGTTGGCGGAGATGGAGGAGAGCGTGGAGAAGATTCGTTCCCGGGCCTCGTTTTCCAGTTCCCGCGACCGGGAATCGGTGCTTCGCGTCTACCGGAACGGCATCCGGATCCTCCAGCGGCGCTTGGCGGACCGGAGGGGCGATTTCCAATCGCCCAGATGGAGGGGCGATTTCCAATCGCCCGGCAGGAGAGGCGGTTTCTAGCCGCCCCGTGGAAAAAGCGATTTCCAATCGCCCCCTCGGCGTATTCGCTCGCGCTACGTCCGCTTACGCTCACTCCGGAGGACGGCGGCTGGAAACCGCCGCTCCCGTTCGGCGGCTGGAAGCCGCCACTCCTTTTGAGATTTGGGATTTTCCCCCTATGATGTTGCGTCATGACTGATCCGTGGCTGTACCCCTTGCTGGTCCTGGCCGGTATCGTTGCCGGCGCCTTGAACGTCATCGCCGGAGGAGGCTCCTTTCTGACGCTGCCCATCCTCATCTTCATGGGGCTTCCGGCCAGCGTCGCCAACGGCACCAACCGGGTGGGCATCTTCTTCCAGAACGTGGGCGCCGTCTGGGGATTCCACCGCAACCGCCTGGTGGACTGGAGGTCCATCCTCTGGGCGGCCCTTCCCGCCAGCCTGGGAGCCGTCGCGGGCACCGTCCTCGCCCTCTCCATCGGCGATGCCGCCTTTCGGAAGGTCCTGGCCTTCCTCATGATCGCCGTGACGTTGTGGACCCTCTGGGACCCCCTGGGGAGAAAGGGTGAAGAGAGCCGGGAGCGAGGCATGAGCCTTCCGCTGCTGGCATTCAGCTTTTTCCTGACCGGCGTGTATGGCGGATTCGTCCAGGCCGGCGTCGGTTTCCTGGTCCTGGCCGCCACGACCATGGCCGGGCTGGACCTGGTCCGGGGGAACGCCGTCAAGGTGTTGAGCATCCTGGCTTTCACCGTCGTCTCTCTCGCCATTTTCGTCTCTCAGGGGAAGGTCTTGTGGATTCCCGGGCTGGTGCTGGCCGTGGGGACCTTTCTGGGAG
>JAJDTT010000234.1 GCA_022827025.1 Acidobacteriota bacterium | reverse complement strand
CCCACCGGCCCCGGTCCGGCGAAATCCTGCGTGAAAAGGAGTGGGGGTTTTCCTACCCCCACTCCCACGGGGGGACTAAAAGTCCCCCCTCCTATTCGCCTAACTCCGGCCCCGCCGGAGACCAGCGAAGGCAACCGTGGCAAAGAGGGGGACAAGAATGTCCCCCCTCCGGGGGGGCATGTTTTTCTCGGACGAAGGGAGGTTGGTCCTTCCGCTCGTTTTCGGGCTGGGGGAGGGGTGAAAAAGAACACGGGCGAGGAGAGACGATGCGTCCGCTCGGTTTTTCTTGAATGCGAGGTCGTAAGACGGCGCCAAGGATGACGCCGCTCCCATTGCAACATGGATACTCCCCTTACCAACCAAGGGCGTAGCAGGAGCGGCGGGGGTCGGCGCCGGTGGCCAGGGTCCCGGTGGCGGGATCGCGCCAGGTGATGGTGGCCCCCATGCCGCAGACCAGGGCCGGCACCACCTTGTGGCCCAAGCGCTCCAGTTCCCGCCGGGTGGATTCGGGGAAGGCCTCCTCCAGGGAGAGTTGTCCCGGGAAGTAGACGTGGGGGTAGAACGAGTTGCGGAAGCTGTCGCTTCCGAAGCGGGGCGCCTCGATGGCTTCCTGGATGTTCATCCCGAAGACCAGCACGTTGAGCAGGAGCTGGATGTTGGCCTGGGTCTGATGGTCGCCGCCGGGGCAGCCCACGGTCATGACCGGTTGCCCGTCCTTCACCACCAGGTAGCCGACCAGGGTGGTCCGGGGCCGCTTCCCCGGCTCCAGGCAATTGGGGTGGCCCGGCTTCAGGAAGAACATCTCGCTCCGGGTGCTCAGGGCGCAGCCGATCTCGGGAAAGAAGACCGCCTTGCCGAAGGACGCGCCGCTGGGGGTGGCGCACACCAGGTTGCCCTGATGGTCCACCACGGCGATGTGGGTCGTCCCCTGATCCGCGTAAGTGGGACCCGCCAGGTCGGACGGCGGCGGAGCCTCCGGAGCGGGACGTTGCAGGGGTTCTCCAGCGTGTTTCCAGGGATCGCCGGGCGGCGGTGTGTCGGGATGCGCCTTGCCGGGGTCGATGAGCCGGGCCCGTTCCGCCGCGTATTCCTTGGAGAGAAGGCCGTCCAGGGGAACCGGCGCGAAATCGGGGTCGCCGTAGAAGGCTTCCCGGTCGGCGATCGACAGCTTCAGGGCCTCCACCACGGTGTGGACGTACCCCGGCGAGTTGTGGCCCATGGCCCGGAGATCGAAGTGTTCCAGGAGATTCAGCGTCTGAAGCAGGACGGAGGCCTGGGACCAGGTCCGCTGGCAGCAGATTTCGTAGCCCCGGTAGCGGGTGCGGGCCGGCTCCTCGAACTTGGCCCGGTACCCTGCCAGGTCCTCGGCGGTCAGAATGCCTCCGGCCCGGCGCGCGCAATCCACCAGGGTGCGGGCCAGGTCTCCCTGGTAGAACTCTCGCCGGGCGGCCCGGATTCCTTCGATCCGATCCCGTGTCCCCCCGGCATCAGGTGCCGACAGCCGCCGGAGCGTTCGAGCCAGTCCGGGCTGAACCAGGAGTGAACCGGGACGTGGGAGCTCTCCGTCCTGGTAGAAGATCTCGTTGCCGCCGGGCGGGTACTGGTTGAACTGGTCCCGGGTGGCCTGGGAGTCCAGAGCTTCGATCATGTACTCGTAGTGCGGAAAGCCGGCCTGCGCCAGGTGGATGGCCGGCTCCAGGACCTGGGACAGAGGGAGGGTTCCGTAACGCTCCAGAAGAGACAGATACCCGTCCACCGCGCCGGGCACCGTGAAGGAGAGATGGGCGAGGGGTCCGGGACCGGTGGGGATCTCGTCCAGTCCCTGGCTCCGAAAAAACTCGACCGTGGCCTCATTGGGAGCTGTGCCCTGACCGCTCAGGGACAGGAGATCGCCGCTCTCGGCGTCGTAGAGCATGAAGACCGACTCGGCCGCCAGCGAGTAAGACGCGATCGGTTCCGTCACGGCAGCCGCGAACCCGGCCGCCACCAGGGCGTCGAAGGCGTTGCCGCCCCCCAGCAGCATGCCCATCCCGGCCATGGAGGTCAGGTAGTGGCCGCTGGAGATGACCCCCTGTGTACCGTAGATCACCGGCCGCCCGGTGGGGGGCCGTCCACTGGCGTCGGTCTGGGAACGGATCGGTTTAACCATCTCTATACCACGAGGGATGGGATCAAGAAGCAGTTGATTGGCGGTGCCGCTGGGATCGGACCACCTCGTTGCGATCCTCGTTCAAATCTACTTCCCCTGTTCTCCTGAATCTCCAGAAAAATAGGGAAAGTCCAGTTTGCTCTCAATTGACATTCAACTCCGGTATAGCTTCCAGATCCCGCCAACGACACTCTTCTTCTGCCATCCGACCAACTTGTCCGCAGCATTCGTTACGACCCGTGAGATTCTCTGTTGTCCCCATGGATTTACCCCAAGAATCGGTTTCTTTTTCTCCTCCGCGCCGTCGATCTCCTTTTGGATCCACTTGCTGTAGTTCACGTACATTCCGGTTGGGATGACGACCACGTGGCTGCGGACGATCTTCCTGAAGATTGCCTCCCTGAGTGCACGATCCGAATTAGCATTGTGGATCGGATCATCCTTGGGAACCGAATAATCAAGAAATACAAGTGACGCTTGGCCAACCGACCAGTTTTCGTCGAAGATCCAATCATACAGTTTGGTGTAGTGGTTCGAGTACGCCCAAGAGTGGCTGATGAAGATATGGATTCGATGTGTACTCATTGAAAATTGCACCCAACAAGCACGTAGATACTCGCGATGACAAGTAGACCGTGAAGCACACCGAAGACCCAGGGTGTGGCTTTCTCTATTTTGGTGAACGGCCTATACTTCTTCGGATCTTTTCCGCATCCGAGGGCAACCCACTCCGCAGCGAATATTTGGGCAGGCAATCGCCGCTCAAGCGCATGGATTACGTCGAACTTGCCTTTGCTCAGTTGCTGGAAGGAAGAAATCAATCGCCACCAGACGACACACAGCACAGCGCCGCCGATACTCAGAAAGGGCAACGCGATGGATTCCAGGTCGCTGAAACTATCATCGCGCAGGAGCAAACCGGCGGCCGCAAGGACGATAGAGTTCACGGAGAGAAAGAAAGTGTTTACACCTTGACGCCGCACGACAAGCGCTTCGGATGTCTCCACGAACAATCGATATTGCGCCAGCAGGGCTTCCGCGTGGCCGGGCCCGGGTTCGCCGTTACGAAACAACACATCATCAACTGACTTGGTGTTTTTCATCGTACAGGTGAGCCACGATCGTCTTGATGTCCCATGGCATGGGTACTACACCGACTTCCATGAGCGCCGCCGGAGTTCGTGCGGCATTTGACTCCAGGTAGACAGCCAAAACACGTCTACCAAGTTCCACACTCCTTCGAACCTCCCAGTTCACCGGCTCGCTACGCCAAGTGTTCTCGCCGACCAAACAGATCGTCACACTTGATGCCCGAATGAGACGCTCCGCATGAATCTTCCACGCACCTTCCACTGGTTCCTTGATGGAGTAGTCACGAAAAACCACACCTGAATGGCCGTTTTGCGCCTGATTTCGAAACAGATCGACGAGCGGCTTGTGCTCCATGGCGAAACTGAGGAATACCCCGGGGGGTGCTGAAGAGTACGTCATCTCCATCGAATGATCCTACAGGGTGATCCCGATTGTAACACTCGATTCCGCGTCGGCGATGGAGAGGGGGACTGAAAGTCTCTCCGGCAATACCAGCCTGTCATGGACGGCGGGATTTGCGAGAACCTTTCAGCTTCCTTCTGTAACTTCCGACCCGGGCACGCTCAGGCCAGGACGCGGCCGATCACTTCTCCGTGGACGTCGGTGAGGCGGAAGTGGCGGCCCTGGTACTTGTAGGTCAGCTTCGTGTGGTCGATGCCGAGGCAGTGGAGGAGCGTGGCCTGCAGGTCGTGGACGTGGACCGGATCCCGGGTGATGTTGTAGGAGAATTCGTCGGTCTCCCCCAGGACCACGCCGGGACGGACCCCGCCGCCGGTCATCCAGATGGTGAAGCACCGGGGATGATGGTCGCGGCCGTAGTCGGACTCGGTGAGCGGCCCCTGGCAGTAGACGGTCCGTCCGAACTCGCCGCCCCAGACCACCAGCGTGTCCTCCAGCATTCCCCTCTGCTTCAGGTCCTGCACCAGCGCGGCCGAGGCCCGGTCGGTGGCCTTGCACTGCCGGGGGAGGGCGGTGGGCAGTCTCCCGTGCTGGTCCCAGCCCCGGTGGAAGACCTGGATGAACCTCACCCCGCGCTCGGCCAGGCGCCGGGCCAGCAGGCAGTTGGACGCGAAGGTCCCCGCCTCGCGGGCGTCCTCGCCGTAGAGCTGGAAGATGTGGTCCGGCTCGCCCGAAAGGTCGGTGAGCTCGGGGACGGAGGTCTGCATGCGGAAGGCCATTTCGTACTGGGAGATCCGGGCGGAGATCTCGGGGTCGCCCGACTCCTCCAGCTTGATCCGGTTCAAGCGGTTCAGGGCGTCCAGAAAATGCCGGCGGCTCTCCCGTCCGAAGCCCTTGGGATCGGAGAGGTAGAGGACCGGGTCCCCCACCGAACGGAACTTGACCCCCTGGTAGCGGCTGGGCAGGAAGCCACTGCCCCAGAGGCGGTCGTAGAGCGGCTGTCCGCCCGTCCCCTGGGTGACCATGACCACGAAGGACGGCAGGTTGCTGTTCTCGTTGCCCAGGCCGTACGCCAACCAGGCGCCCAGGCTGGGTCGGCCCGCGATCTGCGCGCCGGTGAGGAGAAAGGTGACGGCCGGATCGTGATTGATGGCCTCCGTGTGCATGGACCGGATGAAGCAGAGGTCGTCGGCGATCTCCGCGGTCCGGGGCAGGAGCTCGCTGATCCAGGCTCCCGACTGGCCGTGTTGGGCGAACTCGTAGATGGACGGGGCCACCGGAAAACTGCCCTGCTCGGAGGTCATGCTGGTGAGGCGCTGCCCCTGGCGGATGGACTCGGGCAGTTCCTCGCCGCGGCGCCGGGCCAGGGCCGGCTTGTAGTCGAACAGGTCCATCTGGGAGGGGCCTCCCGACTGGAACAGCCAGATCACCCGCTTGGCCGTGGGAGCGAAGTGGGGCAGTGACGGGACTCCGGGCAACGCGGTGGCGGCGGTCCCGTCCGCGGCGGTGCGCCCCGCCTGCAGGTCTTCCTGGAGCAGCGAGCCCAGGGCGGCGGTCCCGATCCCGGCGGCCGTGGCGCCGAAGAAGTGGCGCCGGGTCTGCATCAGTCGATATCGGTTCCAGGGATCCATGTCGGCGTCACTCCTTGGTAATGGCCTCGTCCAGGTTCAGGATAACGCTGGCAAGGCCGGCATAGGAAGCCAATTCTTGCGGGTCCAGATTCTCATTCCGGGCCGACGCTCCCGCCGAGAGGTAGTCCAGCGCCTCCTGGGGCCGGGACTTGAAGTCCTCCCCGAACCGCTCCAGGGCCTGGATCATGGCGGTCTGCTCGGACGGCCGGGGCCAGCGGGCGGTGACCAGGCGGAAACCGTACGCGGCACGCGCCAGGGGCGTTGCGCCGCCCTCCTCGAGCATCCGTTCGGCCAGCCGGCGCGACGCCTCCAGGTAGGTCTCGTCGTTCATCAGGTTCAGGGCCTGAAGCGGCGTGTTGGTCCGGTCGGTCCGCACGACGCAGGCTTCGCGGGTGGAGGCGTCGAACGTCACCATGGCCGGCGGGGCGATGGTCCTTCTCCAGAAGGTATAGAGGCTCCTGCGATACAGGCTCTCGCCCTGGTCGGCCTCATATCCCCTTTTGCTGAAGGTCAGCTCCGCCCAGAGACCCGGCGGCTGGTAAGGCTTGACCGAGGGTCCGCCCAGCTTTTCCGCAAGAAGGCCGGAAACAGCCAGGGCTTGGTCCCGGATCACCTGGGCGGGCAGACGAAAACGGGGCGCCCGGGCCAACAGCAGGTTCTCAGGGTCCAGCTCGTTCAGCTCCGGCGTCTGACGGGACGACTGGCGGTAGGTGGCGCTGGTCACCACGCTTCGAAGCAGCGCCTTGACGTCCCAGCCGCTCTCCATGAACTCCACGGCGAGCCAGTCCATCAACTCGGGGTGGGTGGGACGGTCGCCCTGCGAGCCGAAGTCCTCGGGAGTCCGAACCAGGCCGGCTCCGAACAACATTTGCCAAATCCGGTTCACCGTCACCCGCGCCGTCAAGGGGTTGGACCGGTCCACGAGCCACTGAGCCAGTCCCAGGCGATCCGGCACGGACGTTTCCAGTTTCGATTCCAGGGACGCCGGAACCCCCGGCTGCACCGGCTCGGTGCGGGCGTCGTAGGCGCCCCGGTCCAGCACGTAGGTCTGGCGCCGCTCGGTCCGCTCCTTCATGACCATCACGCTGGGGAGGGAGTCGTAGTGTTCCCGGCGCTGCTGCCGGGCCTTCCGCAGTTCCCGGACCGCCTGCCTGACGTTCTCCGGAGCATGGCCGCCCTCGATGAAGCAGAGGTCCAGCTTGTCCTGCTGGGCCGCACTGCGTTTCGACCGATCCAGGGCCGCGATCTCCGCGACCGGATCCAGGAGGCCGATCACCCGCGCCTCCCGGTCCGAGAGCGCCCGGTCGTAGACCCGGACCTCGTCGATGAACCCGTCGAAGCGGTCGTCGGGGGCGTCGCCGGCCCCCCACCCGCCGTACCCGGTGGGGCCCCAGGGGGTGTGGCGGGAGTAGAACAGCA
>JAJDTT010000109.1 GCA_022827025.1 Acidobacteriota bacterium | reverse complement strand
CCCGGCCCGTTGGAGGCCGTCGAGCTCGACTCGCCGGAAGTGGCCGCCCTCGATGCCGTCGAGCCCGTAGTGACGCGCCAGGCGCTGGTTCAGAAAGCTGAACCTGGCATCGAGGAAGTCGAGAATGCTCAGGTTCTCGCTCAGGACCGTTTCGAAGAAGAGTTCCGTCTCCCGCCTCATGGCGGCGCGCAAGGGGGCATCGAAGTCGGGGAAAAGGTCCGGGTCGGGACGGACCTCGTCCAGGTTGCGGAGCTCCAGCCATTGCCCAGCGAAATTTTCGGCCAGCGCCCGCGCCTTGGGATCGGCCAGCATGCGGCGCACCTGCGCCTCCAGGACTGCGGGATCGGCCAGTTTCGAGCTGTCGGCCAGGCGGAACAGCTCGTCGTCGGGCATGCTGCTCCAGAGGAAATAGGAGAGCCGGGCCGCCAGTTCGTGGGAGTCGATCTCGTGGGCCAGATCAGGATCGGTGGGGTCGGGGTCCCGCTCGATCCGGAACAGGAAGTGGGGGGAGACCAGAACCGCCCGAACCGCCACCCGCATCGCCTCGGCAAAGGAATCGCCCTCCTTGCAGGCCATCTCCACCAACCGCAGGACCGACTCGACTTCGCCTTCCCTCACCGGGCGCCGGTAGGCCCGGCGCAGCAGCCGTTCCAGAATCCGGCGGGCGCAATCGGCCTGGTAACCGCCGTCCGGGTCGCCGCAGGTCATGAGCCTGCGGTGGCTCTCGGTCACGGGAAGCGGCCGCGCCTTCAGGGGTCCCAGGAGAAGGAAGTTGTCCACGAACAGTTTCCGCTCTCCCTTGTACGAGTTGTCCCGGTCCACGGGCTCGGGAATGTTCTCCATGCCGTCGGAAAGAAAGTGGGCGTACAGCTCCAGTTTTCGCGCGCCGGCGTCCAGGGTGACGTCGAAGGTTCCCCGCTCGTAGACGTTCGGTTCCACCTCGAAGGTCTTCATCCGGTTGCCGCCGAAGGAGACCGCCATGATGCCGTTGGCCGGCATGGGCGGGGGCGGTTCATCCTTCTTGGGCCGGTACCGGCGATCCACGACCCGGACCCGGAGTTCGTACTCGCCCGCGGCCGGAAATTCGTGATCGATCCGGTAGTCTCCCGCGGGAAAGAACCCCTCGTGCTCCGCCTCCCGGGGCGCCAGGTATTTCACCAGGGTCGCCTCCACCGGAGGCCGGGCCACGATGGCCGCTTCGGCGATCCGCTCCGCCGCCGCCATGTACTTCTCCATCAGGATGGGAGGCAGCGAGAGGACGTCTCCGATGTTGTCGAAGCCGTAACCCGAGTCGTCCGCGGGAAAGTCGGCTGCGGGCTTCAGATCGACGCCCAACAGATCGCGGATGGTGTTGTCGTATTCCGCCCGGTTCAGGCGCCGGGCCGTGACGCGCCCCGGGTCGGGCCGTCCGTCACCGGGAGCACCGGCCGAGTCCCCGCCAAGGCTTCGGATCCACGCCAGCACCGCCTCGACCGCCTTGGGCTCGGGCCGGGTCTGGCCGGGAGGCGGCATCTCGCCGCGGACCAGCTTCTCCCGCACCTGCTTCCAAAGGAGCAACTCTCTCAGGTCCGTCCCGGACTCGGGAAAAGCATCCAACTCCAATCCGCCCGTCTTCATTTGGCGGTTGTGGCAGCCCACGCAGTTCCGGTTCAAGAAGGGCAGGACCGAGTCCCGAAAGGCGTGATCGTCTCCCGCTTTGGCCCGCGTCGCCGCTTCCAGCGGTGCGACTCCCTGGAGGACCAGAACCAACGACAGGAAAAGGGAAAGTACAGGGCGGCTCATGGGAATCTCCTGGGAATATAACCCAAGTCCCGGACACAGGAAAAGCCGGCGCCGGAGCAGTGGCGGCCGGAGGGAAACGGCCCGTCCTTCATTTGCCGAAAATGGCTCGCCGGGGATCCACTAAAAGGGAGGTTATCACCAGCGTGGCCGGTGAGCGCTTCGAATCGAGCCCATAGGCCATCCTCTTGGACAAGACTCTGCTACGATCCTTCCTACTCAGATCTCGCACTTCAATCGCTTCATGAAAGTTGTTAGATGGTGATTACTCGTTTCCCTGCCCCAACGATTCCTTCCTCGAAACTTCCGACATCCGATGACCGTAGGGGCACCCCTTGTGGGGGCCCTCCGGCGTCGCATCGTTCTCCCGCCGGAGGGCTGCGCCAGCAACCGGGCCGGAAGGGACCAAACAACCAGAGGTGGGTGACGCCGTTGGGAGAAAGGGCGACCACAAGGGCCGCCCCTGCGAGACGGTCGCCGTCGAGGGTCCTGCACCTGACGGGCCGGATCTGCTGCTGCTTCTTTTCGTTGTTTCTTTTGGGGGAGTCCCTCCCGGCGGTCGTGACCCTGAAAGTCGGCAGCAGCGGAGGCGCCGTTCCCTTTCCCCACTCCAACGGACGGCAGATCGGGCAGAACCAGGCGGGGCTCTGGTTCGCCGCCTACGACGGCAGATCCCCGGGCGGCAGGACCATCTTTCTGGCCGTCTCCAAGAGCGGAGACCCCGAGTTCGCCGGCGACTTTCACCCGCCCGTTCCCCTGGCGGGAGGGTCCCCCGAAAATCGCATCGCCGGAGCGGAGGGCGGTGCCAGCGCGGTGAGCTTCGTACTCGACGGAAACGACGTGCTGCACCTGATCTGGCAAGGTACCGGTCCAGACGCCATCTGGTACAGCCGTTGCGACGTATCCGGAACCGGCGCGTCCGGCAAGATCCGCGACGGCGGCAACTGGGCGCCGGCCCAACGGGTCGACGACTTGGCCAAGGACCCTCGAATGGGGGACTTGGCCGTCGACGAAGCGGGGCGGCTCTGGATTGCCTACAGCCAGGCGTCGCCGATCGCCGACGGCCATTCGCGCGTCCAGGACGGCGGAGTCGTGTACATCCGCCACAACGGACGCAAGGAGTCGGACGAGATCTGGATGGCCACCCCGTCGGAGGGGGGTTGGACCCGCAAGGTCCTGACCCTGCCGGGAGCCTTCCGGGCGCCGGTGATGGACCTGGACCCCGGCGGCACTCTCCACCTGGCCTTCTCCCGCGACGACTCGTGGCTTCTCTACTATCTCCAGATCCCCGACCTGGCCAGATCCTTCGCCGAGGACCGGGACCTGACCCGGATCCTGCCTCACGGCCCCTGGAGCGGGACCGGATTCGTCAACTACAGCGTGGTCGGGTGGGGCGAACGAGCGCTGGTGGTCTTCGAGAAGTCGGAGCACATCATTCTCTACTGCTATTTCGACGGCCGGGACTGGACCCGGAAGCCGCTGCACTACGGCCGGGACAAGTATCACCGTCCCCAACTGGCCCGCGACGAACACGGCGTCGCCTGGGTCTTCTGGTCCAATTCGACGCGGGGCCACACCTTCTATTCGCGTTGGCTGGGAACCCGGTTCAGCGCCCCTTACGAAAGCCGCACCCTGGCCGGGGACCCGCTGCTTCACAAAGAGGCCACCAACATTCCTGTCAACGAGTTGTCCGCCGGACCCGCACCGAGCGACTTCCACACGGTCCAGAAGCAGATGCCGCCGGGCTCCGGGAGCCTGGGGATGACCCTCGCCGCAACCGCCTCCACCGGCGGGGGCGTCTTCTTCGATCGCATGGCGGTCCCGGATCTCAAAGTGGAACCGGGCCGCAAGGTGCTCTTCCTGGACATGTTGGAGGTAAGCGCCACCGACGGACTGGCCGAGAGCCTCCATCCCATGAAGAAGCATCCGGCCAATCCGGTCCTGAGAACCGGCCCTCCGGGCAGCTTCGACGACCTCCGGGCCCATGCCTACGGCGAGGTCCTCTACGACGAGGGACGCTTCCGGATGTGGTATTCGGGCCTCTCCCAGGACTACGCGGCCAACCAGCGGTCTCCCCACTACGTGGGCTACGCCGAGAGCAGCGACGGAGTGAAATGGGTCAAGCCCGATCTGAACCAGGTGGAATACAAGGGATCCAAGGCCAACAACATCATGGACATGGGCGGGGAAGGCAACAGCGCCTACATGCCCATGGTGATCAAGGACGAACGGGAGACGAATCCGGAGCGGCGCTACAAGGCCATCGTGGCCACCCGAGGCAATCCCCTCCTCTATTCTGCCGATGGGATTCACTGGACCCACGGAGGCCGCGTCCGGATGTCGTTCGGCGACCGGCGCAACTTCTTCTACGACGACCTGGAGACGAATCCGGAGCGGAGATGGAAGGTGTACTCCCATTGCGGGCGAGAGACTTACAGCTGGGTCCGGATGACCTGCGTCTACTGGAGCTCCGACCTCCTGGAGTGGACCAGCGATCCCAGGAACCCCAACATGTTCCCCCGCGCCGGCCTGGAGGCGGAGCAGCATCTGACCTCGGTCTGGCTGGACTCCGGCCTGTATCCCGGCATGTTCGACATCTGGGGCCCCGATCACCGGATGCCCCAGCAGCTCATCGTCAGCCGGGACGGACTCAATTTCGTCCATGTTTTCGACGGCCAGCCGGTGATCGATCTGGGCCGGGAGGGGGAATGGGACGCCGGCTGGGTCTCTCCCGTGAACGTCCCCTTGGAAGTCGACGGCAAATTCTGGATCTACTATTCCGGCAGCGCCACCACCATCGGTTGGTTCCACGATTGGATCCACACGCCCATGCATACCGGTCTGGCCACCATCCGCCGGGACGGGTTCGTCAGCCTGTCGGTGGCGGAAGGGTCCGAATCCGGCTCCTGGACCACGATTCCGCTGAAACCCACGGGGGCGCCCCTGGAGTTGGAGCTGAATGCAACGGGGCTCTCTCGAGGCCGGGGCCGGATTCAGGTGGAGCTATTGCAGGGAGACCGGATCGTGACCCGGAGCACCGCCGTGACCGGAGACGGCCTGACGGTCCCGGTCTCCTGGCCCTACGGGGGCGAACAACTTAGTCTTCCCACCGGTGGAGACGCGCTCCGGCTGAGATTCCGGTTGGAGGGCCGCGCCCGGCTCTACAGCTTCTCCTTCCGGTGATTCCGAGGAGCCGTGTCCCGGCCGGATTCCGGTCCGATGCCAAATCCCATCTCGACTGAGACGCGCACGCGCATTCTCACCATGTTCGTCCTGGTGCTCGCCGGAGAGATGGTGTTCAGCCTGCCGTTTCACGTGCTGCGCTTCTTCCGCCCGACCGTGCTCGAAGTCTTCGGTTTTTCCAACGCCGACCTGGGCGACATTTTCGCACCCTACGGCATCACCGCGATGCTCTGCTATTTCCCGGGCGGGATCCTCGCCGACCGCTTCTCGGCCCGCAAGCTGATGAGCATTTCACTTGTGGTCACGGCCGCGGGCGGACTCTATCTCATGACCCTGCCCGGGATCCTGGGCATGTCGATTCTGTACGCCTTCTGGGGCGTGACCAGCGTGCTCCTCTTCTGGTGCGCCCTGATCCGGTCGACCCGGGTGTGGGGTGGACGACTGGCCCAAGGCCGGGGGTTCGGCCTTCTGGACGGCGGCCGGGGTCTGATCGCGGCCCTGTTCGCCAGCGGCGGCGTGCTCTTGTTCAGCCTCCGAATCGGAGCCGATCCGACGCTCGCCGATCCGGCCGAACGCGCG
>JAJDTT010000288.1 GCA_022827025.1 Acidobacteriota bacterium | reverse complement strand
AACGCCGCTGCAGCAGAAGGCTTTCGACCTGCTCGGCGTGGATCCGACTCGATTTGTTGCCAGTAATTTGGCAGGTTGATTTTGGCTATCTTCCCGAATTAGAAAGGGTTAGGAGAATATCTCCAGTGAAGTTCCGACTAGACGCGACTAGAACGGAGACTTGAACGCTTTCGAAAGTCCGAAGACCACTCCGTAGGACGGGTCGGTATCTCGTAATCCAGCAAAGCCGCCCAGATCCAGGTAGAGCCCTCCTCCCACCCCGATCTCCAGGGCGATTCTCAGCCTCTTCTGTTGCTCGGTTCCGATGCCTGACCGGCTGGCAATGATGTCGGGTGACACCGGGATTCCCGTGTGACGGCCGGACCCGGCCCTTCCGTGGATATCGCCCACCAGGTTGATCCTGGAAGTCACGGGGTAGATCATCCCGACCCCATAAAGAACCAGGTCATCCTGGGCCGCCGCGTCCAACGGGTCCCCCAGGAGGGCGAGACCCATATTGATGAAGCCCTTCAGACGGCCGAAGTGCCGCTCCATGACGAGGGCGGAGAAGATGTTGGTCACGTCATTTCCGATGCCGGTTTCGTTCGAAGCAATGGGAATCTGGGCGAGGAAGTGCAGCCCCATCGCCGGCCAACCGTTCTTCTCATCCAGGAAACGGACCTTGGAGCCGACGAAAAGGTCGCCGTAGTCGCTGGTGGAGTTTCCGGAGAAGGCGAGTTTCTCCGTATGGGGAGCGGGGGACCTCTCGGAAACGCCCAGGAATTCCTGAACCGTCCAGCCCATCTGGAGTTCGGCTCTGGGTCCGACCCCGAAGCGCAGATCGCAGATGCCGGCGCGGGTCAGGTTTCCCTTCAGCCCCGAGAGCCGGAAAGTGGCGTCCTGAAAGACCTCGAAACCGAATCCGAAGCGGGTCATGCCTTCGGGAACGGTGCTGGCGGGTTCCGTATGCAGCGGACGTTCCTGGGCAAACAGGGATCCGGAGAGGAGCAGGAGTGCCGGCAGGATCGCGATCCGCTTCATCCGGGGGAGTGTATGGACGCCTCCGGGGCGAGTCAACCGCGGCCGGATGCGGGACGGCGGACGATGAATGACCGCCGGGCCGTTAACCCTTATCCGAACACTTCCTTGACCTTGCCGAAGAAGCCCTCGTTGTCCCGGCTCGACTTCTCGAGGGTGTCCAATTGGAGCAACAACTCCCGTTGTTCCCGGCTCAGCCGCTTCGGAAAGGTGATCTTGATCTTGACGAACTGATCCCCGCGGCCGTGTCCTCGGGGACTCATGACGCCGCGTCCTCTGAGCCGGAATACCGTGCCGGGCTGTGTGCCTTCGGGAAGCCGCATTTTTTCCGTCCCCTCCAATGTCGGGACCATCAGTTCGGTCCCCAGCGCGGCCTGGACGAAACTCACCGGAAGCTCGCAGTGAAGGTCGTTCTGATCACGGCGGAAGAAGGGGTGTTCCTCGACGGAAAGGACCACATAGAGGTCTCCCGAAGGTCCCTTGTTGGGACCGGCCTCTCCCTCACCGACGATCCGCAGCTTCGATCCCTGGTCGACGCCGGGCGGAATCTTGATCTCCAGGACCTTCTCCCGCTGAACCCGGCCCGATCCGCGGCACCGGCGGCACGGGTTCTTGATGATCTGACCCGAGCCCTGGCATTGGGGACAGGTGCGGCTGATGGTGAAGAAGCCCTGCTGGTAGCGCTGCTGGCCCTGACCCTGACAAGCGGCGCAGGCGACGGGACCGGTTCCGGGCTCGGCGCCGGAGCCGTTGCACGAACCGCACGTCTCCTGTCTGGGGATCTTGATCTTGGTGGTAGCTCCGAAGACGGCGTCCTCGAATGAGATTCTGAAATCGTATCTCAGATCGGCGCCCCGGCGAGCCCGGGTCCTGCGGCCGGAGCGTCCGCCGCCGAAGATGTCGCCGAAGCCGAAGAGATCGCCCAGGATGTCGCTGAAGTCGGCGAAGGGATCGCCGCCGAATCCTCCGCCCGGGCCTCCGGCGCCGCTCACGCCGGCGTGGCCAAAGCGATCGTACTGGGTGCGCTTCTGCGGGTCGATGAGAACGCTGTAAGCCTCGGCGGCCTCCTTGAAACGCTCTTCCGCCTGTTTGTCTCCCGGGTTCTTGTCCGGGTGGTACTTGATGGCGAGCTTGCGGTACGCCGCCTTCAGGGCCTGTTGGGTGGCCTTGCGATCCACTCCCAGCACTTCGTAGTAGTCTCTCTTGGACAAATCGCTGTCTCCCTCTCCCATCGGAATCACGTGTGAATTGCGATTCCCGACGAGTGGACGGTCGCTCCTAAAATAAGATCGTTGCCCGGCCGATTCAAGGAACCCGATTACTTGGGATGCAGGCTCCAAAGGCGCATTGAGACTCCCCGGCGCCCGCGTGCGGGTGACCGTTCGGATCAGGTTCGGATGATGGGATCGATGAATTCACGCATGGCCGCGACACACTCCTGCGGTTGCTCCAGTTGCAGTAGGTGTGTCGCTTCCGGAATGAAATCGTAGTCGACGGTCAGCATATTGCTCATATCCATGGTGGGGAGATAGGAGTACGGCAGCATCGGATCAGCCCCAATGACCTTGGTCGGGCAGCGAACTGAATCAAAGTCGACAAGCACGGCGAACGCCCGCGCGTAATCTACGAGCTGTGCTTCGAATTCGGGTGGGCATCGAAGCTCAAAACCGTCTCCATCGGCACACTGCCGAAGCGTCGTCATCGCCACGAGATCGCAGACTCCGGGCACGACATGCTGGAAGACCGGCAAATACGGAAGAAAATCGGCGAACATTTCCCTGGTCTTGAAGCGGCCCGTGCGGCGCCGGGTCATGGCGGCGACTCGCGTCGCGGCCCGCTCGAATTCTTCGTAGCTGTCATCCGGCTTGCACAGGGGTGGATCGAACAGTACCCGCGCCGAGAATCCGCTTCCCCGGGTCGGTGACAAGAGCGTGATCAGAGCCGAAACGGAATGAAATACGCCGATTTTCGGCTTCTTCCCAAAATGTCCGTCGATCGCTTCCAGGATACGGTCGTGGTCATGCACAAGCGTTGGAATGTTGTGTTCTTGAAGATTGCCGACGGAATTCCAACCATGGTTTCGCAGGTCATAGATGACCAGGTCGAATTCGTCGGTCAAGAGTGACCAGAAGGGGTAGAAGAGATCGATGGCCAGTCCGTTGCCGTGGCACAGAACGAGTCGCGGACCCGCCGGATTTCCGTGGCGCCTCAAGGTGATGACAGTGCCATGGCCCACAGGAACGTCACGCGTGGAGAGTGGCTCGGGTATTTTCCACGCGCTAGCTGTTGCGGCCGTCAAGTCGTTGGTTTCTCCTGCGATTCTTCGTTGGATCGATGGGGTGTTCACCAGGATCGAAATCCGCACACGTCAGACCATTCGCAACCGGGGAGCAACGCAGACCCGGTCGAATGTCGTGACGACTATTGTATTTTGGACTCGCTTCACCGACGCGGTCGAAGCGGCGCAGCTTCCCTGACGACAATATCCCGGTGGACAGTCACAAAGTCCGCGGGCGTAGTTCCAGTAGCGGTCCCCTCCGGATTCAGGCGCGTTCACTCGATGTGGCTGTCGATGTATTCGATCAACATCCCGACGGAACGAATCTTCGAACACTCTTCTGGAGGAATCGTGACGCTGAACGTTTTCGCGACCAACCTCATGAACGCAATGGCATCTATCGAAGACACGCCAGCCGCAATGAGGTTCGTCGTCATGTCCAGCGGTCGGCCCAACGGCCGGCCATCCAACTCCAAGTTCTCGTCGACGAGTTGTCGGAGACGTTCCTCGATAGAGGCCATTTGGGGGATTCCTTTCGCGAGATTGGCAACCTTGAGATGCCCGGAAGATTACCAAGGTCAGGCAATCGGGTCAATAAACTGCGCAACTGCCGAACCGGCGCCAGGATCGAGTCCAGTTCGCCGATAGTCGCTAAGGGAATCGCATCGAGGGACGTGTCAGTATTGGCGGAGATCAGCCGCTTCTTGTGCCTGGGGGTGACTCCGTCCGCAGTTTGGAAGCGGTATCGGCCACATCCAGGCAGTTTGCCGCAGACTCGGTGGCTGCTGCCGAACCGGCGGAAGGCGTCCGGCTTCAGGATCGGTCAACCGGCGCGGGAATCTATGAAATCGATCAACTCCCGGACACTGCCGAGACTCGCGCAATCTTGGGGAGTGAAGGTGAGTCCGTATTCCCGTGCGACCACTTTCGCGAACGCGACCAGCTCCATGGAGGACACGCCGGCATCGGTGAGGCTGAGGTTCAGATCCAGGGATTGCCCGTCCAGCCCGAGGTTCTCATTGATGAGGGTTCTGATTCTGTTTTCGCTCGAAGCCATAAATCTTTTCCTTTCCAACCGGTCAATTACAGAAGGCACGGGCAATTTATAGGTAAGGATTCCCCTGGTCAACCCTTGGTCGCCGGGAATGCTTTCCAACCAGTCCATCGTCGATCCGTCTCCGCCGGCCGGCTCCCCCGGACAGGACCCGGAACGGGTGCGGCGAGGGTGCCCGATGACAGCGCATCAGGATCTCGCGCCTGGATCTGCCGGCACCAACGATTCGACCCAATGGCGTCGGCGCTGGAACGCGTAGCCTGGTAGCGAGACCCGCCGACGGGTCTCCCCCGCGAACAGCCCCGGGAAGGATACGCCGAGTCCCAACTCGTACGCTCCCGCGACCGCCTCGACGAAACTTCCTTCACCATCCGCTGCCGCGTCCTTGACCGGGCCCAAGAGGCAGTCGAGGACGACCGGTGTTCCGGCAGCGTCGGCCGAGTCCGGGGAGGACGGGTCGCAAATCGGACCCAGAGTGGCGTGCGGACCGATCTCTACGGCCACGTGAACTCCCAATTCGGAGAGTGTCTTCACACAGTTTTCGAGCGGTGCCGATTCACGCGCCGGCCGGCGCCACGCCGTCTCTTGGAGTTCTTCGACAGACTGCACCACGCCGCCGGTCACACTGCTCACCAGGATGATCGATGGTGGCGCAATCGTGACCGGCCCCGGGCCGGCAAGCGCAGGCTGCATCTTGTCCGAACTCCGCTCGACGGCGAACCTCAGACCGTCCTCCAAGCTGAACACTCCCGCTGCCTGCGCCGCCGCGAGTTCCCCGAGGCCGTGTCCGACAACAACGCTCGGGCTTATCCCCACGCTGGACCACAGCGCCGTGAGAGCGCACTGCATCGCGTAGATGGCTGGCGCCGTCCATGCCGGGTCCTCCGGGTCGCCGTCCGCGCCTTCCCGGCCGAATGCCGCTTCTATCAAGGAGATGCCGGCTCGTTTCTCGTTGAACACGGAGCTGCAGAGATCCATGACCCCGCGTACCACTGGCTCGGCGCGATACAGTTCCTTGCCCATCCGGATCCACTCGCCGGCCTCCGCCGTGTAGACGAAGGCGACTTTTCGCGCCGTCTCCCCGCCCGGACTCTTCTCCGCCCTCGCGTCGGTCTGCACGAGTTTCCTCAGACCCTCCTCGAGCGATCGGGCATCTCGGAACACCACTCCCGCCCGACGGTGGTAGTGGCTTCGGCCGACTCCAGCCGTCCAAGCCATATCGGAGAGAACCGGGTCAGCTGCACCCCCGAAGGAAGGCTCCCCGGCATGCTCGGCAAGCCAGCCCAGATAGTGCTTCGCCATAGCCCTCAGCGCACCATCGGACTTGGCCGACAATGGCAGGAACCGCTTCGTCCGCGTCTGGAAACCATTCCCGTTGAGCGGCAGGGCGGCAATCGACTCCGGCAGTGAGACGGGAACCTGCTGCGCGGGCC
>JAJDTT010000048.1 GCA_022827025.1 Acidobacteriota bacterium | reverse complement strand
AACGCCGCTGCAGCAGAAGGCTTTCGACCTGCTCGGCGTGGATCCGACTCGATTTGTTGCCAGTAATTTGGCAGGTTGATTTTGGCTATCTTCCCGAATTAGAAAGGGTTAGGAGAATATCTCCAGTGAAGTTCCGACTAGCCAAGCTCGAAATCCAAGAGAATCGGGTCGTGATCCGACAGCTTGCCGAAGATCTCCTCGAGCCCGCCGATCACCCGGGGAGGCGACTGCGGATCGGGAAGGATTCCCTGGCCGGCGAACCAGTCCAGCTTCATGGAACATCGGCCTTGGTGTTCCTTCAAGGCCCAGTCGATGAACCAGAAGCACCAATTGGGGATCCACTCGGCCATGTTCCGGTTGGTGGCCAGATTCGAGGCGTCGTAGTGGAGCGTGCAGGCGCCCATCCGGTTCAGGTCCCGATACCGGTAGCCTCGATTCTCCAGTTCCCGGAACAGGCGCCGTTCGAACCAGCGTTGCGGATGGGGGTAGTGGTTGTCCAGAACGTTGTCGATCCCCATGAGGACCCGGCGGGCGTATCCGAGAATCGAGTACACGGCGCGCCGGGCATGGTGGGTGGAGGTGTTCCAGTCGCCGCCGATGAGCACCGGCAGCGAGGGATGCCAGCGCTGGAGATGGTCCAGCACCAGAGTCATCTGCAGATGCCGATGCGCCTGACTGGAGTGGGCGTCCAGGTGGAGGCTGACGGCGCGGAAACGCCCCAGGGGATGCTCCACCAGACCCAGGATCGCCCGCTGGCACCCCAGACGCTTCTCTTTCCCCCTCAACTTGTCCTTGCCGTTGGGAAGGGGCAGCGCGTGGGGTTCCGAGACCGGGTGCCTCGAGAGCAGCGCGTTTCCGTGCAGAGCCTGGGCGTTCTCGCCCGGAACCTCGCTCTCCAGGCCGGCCCCCTTGTCCAGATTCAGATAGCTGGGGGCGAAGACGTAGGTCATCCCCAGTTGCCGGGCCAGCTCGCGGGGCACGTGAAGGTTCCCGGTTCGGGCCATTCCGTAATCCAGTTCCGTCAGCAGGAGAACGTCGGCTTCCCGCAAGCTTGGATGCTCCTGGAGAGCGCGTGTCAGGCCCGGCAACTCCAGGCCGCGTTCGATGTTCCAGGCGACGGCGCGGATTGAGCTCCCGGCCGGTCCGGAACGCCCTGCCGGGTCTTCACCGGTCTCGACGGTATTCAGCACCCGGTCGATTTCGGGCCGGAGGCGGCGATAGAGGGGAGAGGACTCCAGATCGCGGCTCGAAGGAATCTGCCTCAGTTGCGGGAAATAGGGGTTGATGGCGTGGTCCATCAGTCCGGGTCCCTCGCAAGGGGCTCGAATCGGCGCTTGCGATCCCGGGCCGGTTCTCTCACCAGGGCGCTCCGGAAACGGAACCCTTTTCCAGGAGCAGGAGGACGAAGATGACAGCGTTGATGCCGTGGGATGCGAAGCAGAGGATGCAGGGAACACGGGTCAGGAACAGCAGGGAGTAGGTGAGAAACAGACCCAGAAGGACCGTGACTAGACTTGCCAGCAGTGAGAAGTGGAAGATGGGAAAGGTGAACAGGAAACCCTCCAGGGTTCCGGCGGCGATCAACGGATAGAAGAGTTGCGCCAGGACCGAGTTGGGAACGCCGAAGACGCGGGCCCGGGGAGTGAAGACGATGGTGGCGCACGTCTTTTCTCCCATCCTGCAGAAGCTGGGAATCCAAGCGGCGTCGGGGCGTACCCAGCGGTAGGCCACCGCCGTGAAATAGGATGAGATGATGAAGCCGGCCAGCGACAGGACGACCAACAGCAGAGACGGCCAACTCATGCGTCCCGCTCGCCTCCCGGCTGTCTCCGTCGTCCCATGGTGGGACATATTGTATCCCCCCGCTGTCCCTTGGTGCAGTGTGACGGCCCCTGAAATCACCGTGGAGCATGGATCTTGACCGGCGTCGGGCCTGCCCGCCCCCATGTCCTGACACTGGATGCAGGGACCTCTTCCTTGCGGGCCCAGGTGTGGGGAGTGGATGGCCGTCCCCTTCCGGAAATCGGAGCCCGGGCGCACTATCGCCTTCGGACCGACCCGGAGGGAGGAGCCTGGCTGGAGCCGGAGGAGGTCCTTTCCGCCGTGTCCGAAGCGCTCGACGAGACGGTGGCCCGAGCCGGGTCCGTGGATGCCCGGATCGCCGCCGTCGCTTCAGACACGCTCTCTCCCACCCTCCTTGGAGTGGATGAGCGGTCACGGCCGGTGACGCCGATCTACACCTATGCCGACACCCGCAGCCGGCAGGCCGCCGTTAGGCTCAGGGAAAGGTTGGATCCTGCGGAGATCCACGAGCGGACGGGGTGTCCGATCCACAGCAGCTACCTGCCCTCCCGCCTCCTCTGGCTGGAACGGAGCCGGCCCCGGCTCTTCTCCCGGGTCGCCCGCTGGATGACTCTGGGCGAGTTCGTTTACTCACGGTTCTTTCGGACCGGCGGCGTGAGCTGTTCGGCCGCCTCGTGGAGCGGCCTGCTGAACCGCCACCTTCTGGACTGGGACGAGTCCTGGATTTCGCTGCTCCCCATCCGTCGGACGCAACTCTCGACGCTTCGCGATTGCACGGAACCGTTCACGGGATTGCGTAATCCCTGGGCCCGACGCTGGCCGGCCCTGGCTCGAATCCCCTGGTTCCCGGCGGTGGGAGACGGAGCCGCCGCCAATGTGGGCAGCGGCTGCGTCCGTTCGGACCGGGTGGCCCTCACCATCGGCTCCACCGGAGCCATCCGCGCGGTCCTGGATCGCCCTGCCTCTCCCCTTCCGACGGGCCTCTGGAGCTATTTTGTCGATGCCGGCCGGCCCCTCATGGGGGGAGCCACCACCGAGGGGGGCAGCGTCTTCTCGTGGTTGACCCGCCGGCTGCAGGTCGATTTCGAACCGGACCGGTTGGAGGCCGAGTTGCAATCCATGGAGCCGGCGGCCCACGGCTTGGTCTTCCTGCCGTTTCTGGCGGGAGAGCGGAGTCCCGGGTGGCGTGACGAAGCCCGCGGAAGCCTGGTGGGGCTGACGCTGTCGACACGGCCGGTGGAAATCGTCCGGGCGGCTCTGGAATCGATCGCCTACCGGCTCGGCCTGATCTACCGGCTCATGGAACCCCACCTGTCCCGGAAACACGAAATCATCGGCGGAGGCGCCGGGCTGCTCTCCTCTCCCGCCTGGCTCCAGATCCTGGCCGACGTCCTCGAACGCCGGGTCATCGCCTGCGCCGAGCCCGAGGTGACGGGCCGGGGAACGGCCCTTCTGGCGCTCGAGTCCCTGGGTCTGGTTCCGGATCTGACAGCGGTCCCGCCAAAGATGGGGAAGGGTTACGATCCCGACCCCGAGCGCAGCCGCCGGCACGGCGAGGCAATGGAACGGCACCTGGAGTTATACAAGCGCCTGGCCGGCTTCGCGCTAGAATAGGGGCCGCGTCGCACACGAACAGGAGATTTCGAATATGGAAGCGAAGGCGGATATCGGACTCATCGGGTTGGCGGTCATGGGGCAGAACCTGGTCCTGAACATGAACGATCACGGCTATACGGTGGCGGTCTTCAACCGTACGGTCTCCAAGGTGGACGATTTTCTCTCGGGCGAGGCCCGGGGAACGAAGGTTCTCGGCGCTCATTCCATGGACGAACTCGTCCGGATGCTCAAACGGCCGAGGCGGGTCATGCTGATGGTCAAGGCCGGCTGGCCCGTGGACGAGTTCATCCGTCAGCTCCTGGACCATCTGGAGCCGGGGGACATCATCATCGACGGCGGGAACTCCAACTACGAGGACACCCGGCGTCGGGTCTCCCAAGTGGAGTCCAAGGGCCTTCTGTATATCGGGACGGGTGTCTCGGGAGGCGAGGAGGGAGCCCGGCGGGGACCCTCCATCATGCCCGGCGGATCCGCCGAGGCCTGGCCTCAGGTGCGGCCCCTCTTCCAGGCCGTGTCGGCGAAGGTGGACGGCGGGGAACCCTGCTGCGACTGGGTGGGAGACGACGGCGCCGGCCACTTCGTCAAGATGGTCCACAACGGCATTGAATACGGAGACATGCAGCTCATCTGCGAGGCCTACCACCTGATGAAGGCGGGACTGGGGATGCCCGCGGACGAGATCAGCCGCGTCTTCGCCCGCTGGAACCGGGGGAGGCTGGATTCCTATCTGATCCGGATCACCCGGGACATCTTGGCCGTCAAGGACGACGACGGAGATCCGCTGGTGGAAAAAGTCCTGGACACCGCGGGTCAGAAGGGAACCGGACGGTGGACCGTCATCTCGGCGTTGAACATGGGAGTTCCCCTCACCCTCATCGGCGAGGCTGTCCTGGCGCGGGCCCTGTCGGCCATCAAGGAGGACCGGGTCGAAGCCTCCCAGGTGCTGACCGGACCCAGCCCGGACGGCGCCGCGGCTCAATCCGGTCTGGTCGACGACCTGGAGCAAGCCCTCTACGCCTCCAAGATCGTCTCCTACGCACAGGGGTACCAATTGATGCGGGCGGCCGCGGCCGAATACGGTTGGAACCTGGATTTCGGCAATATCGCCCTGATGTGGCGGGGCGGTTGCATCATTCGGTCCGTCTTCCTGGGCAAGATCAAGGAGGCCTTCGACCGGCAGCCGGATCTGAAAAACCTGCTGCTGGATTCCTATTTCAAGGAGCAGGTGGAGGGTGCTCAGGAGTCATGGCGCCGGGTCGTCTCCCGCGCGGTCCGCTGGGGAGTCCCCGTCCCGGCCACCTCCAGCGCCCTGGCCTTCTACGACGGCTACCGGCAGGCCTGGCTCCCCGCCAACCTCCTGCAGTCCCAGCGGGACTACTTCGGCGCCCACACCTACGAGCGCGTGGACCGGCCCCGCGGCGAGTTCTTCCACACTCGTTGGCCGGAATCCGCGGAGGCTGAAGTTTCAGGCTGAGGAACACCATTGGCATAATATGCTAAAGTGCCTCTGAGCAAGGATCATGCCGACGCGAAACGTCGTTCTCACGGAACAACAGGAAACGTTCGTCAAGCAAATGGTTTCCTCGGGGCGCTATCAGAACGCCAGTGAAGTTTTGCGCGAGGGGATTCGACTGATTCAGCGTCAAGAAAGGAAATACGAAGCTCAATTGAAGGGATTGCGGGAAGCAGCCAAGATTGGCATTGCTGACATCGACTCCGGAAACTTCCAAAGCTTCGACACGCCGGAACAACTAAACCGCCACCTGGAAGAATTGGCCCGCGATGCGATAGGTGAACATTCCCTTGAATCGACCTGGGATTGATGATTTCACGTCGCACGTGGCGTATTCGTATGACGGTCGCGGCCAAGAGAGACATTCAGAACATTCTAGTTTGGACTTCTGGCCACTTTGGTGCGCGTCAGGCTCGCATCTATGCGGATACCCTGCGCCAAGCCATTAGGGCGTTGACGGAAGGGCCAGATTTGCTTGGCTCCAGGAAGCGCAATGATATCGGCGAAGACATCCGGGTCCTTCACGTCGCGCGTGGAGGACGGAGGGGCCGCCATTTCGTCCTGTACCGCGCCAATTCCCGAGTCGATCCCCCCACAATCGACGTGCTCAGATTGCTGCATGATTCCATGGATCTGCCCCGCCACGTAGGTTCTTCTGGAGACCGGGTCAACTAACGGGAGGAAAGTGACTGTCCCCGTTCTCGGTCCCCGCGGAACTCAAGAAGAAGCGGAAAATCAAGAAGTGGGAGAAGGCTCGAAAGCGACGCCTGCCATTCAGGCGCCAGAAGAGCTGAAGAAGTCCTTGGCAGCCATGCGATGGAAGTCCTTTCTCCGAGGGGCAACGAACATTGTATTTCTCGGATCTATCCTCCTCGGAGCATGGACTCCATCGGAATTGGCTATTGGTGAGCAAGTAGATCTAGGAAGCCCGAAGATCACCCATCTCCCTGATCACCCGATTACGTTGTCCCTTCAGGAAGGTCTTCCTGTCATGATCGGAGGCCGGGGACCGTATAGGGTTTCGCTTGATACCGGCCAATCTATTCCTTGTCTATTGTCTCGAGATCTTGCAAAGGAGCTGGACCTAAAGGTTATTGAACAGCTTCAACCTGAGGATGGCTCAGATTTGAAAGGGCCCTCTTCCGATCTAGTCGAAATCCCGTATCTATCGCTTGGTGAAGCCACTTTTCACGACCTCAAAGGACTTGTCATTGATTCCGCCCAAAATGACGCCACGGTAGGATTTGGACTCTTTCTGGAGGGCCTTCTAACGCTCGACTTCGCGCGTGGAACCCTCGATCTGCGGCAAGGACAACTACCCCCATACTCCAGTGACACACTGCCCTATACCGCCGAGTATGGGATACCGACGATAGACATTGGCATCGCAGATTTAACCATCCCAGTTCTACTGGACAGCGGATCACCGAGGTATTTGATGCTGCCCAAGAAGCTTTCTGAGAAGTTACCGCTTCGAGAGAAGCTGAGATCCAATGGCGTGATATCGAGCCTTTTCAATCGGTCACCACTGTGGACAGCCAGTCTCGATGGGTTCCTCAGGATCGGCCAGAGAGAGATCCTGTATCCGGTCACTGATTTCACCGACCTTACCAAGGAAGCGATTCTTGGTCGGCCATTTCTGGAACAGTATGTGCTGACCTTCGATACCGTGCACCAACGTCTTCAACTGCGTTCCCTGGAGCTGGAGTAATCGGTCGAAGAGATACTCTCTACTTGCGGTTTCATCACGCGACACAGCTCATGTCGAGGACGGCGTTCGCGCGAGAACGTGACTGTCCCCTTCTCCACGGACGGTGCGGGAATACGGGTGAGGCGTCTTTCAGGCGCCCTCTTTTGTACCAACCGTTACCAATGGCCAGGGACAGCAGGCTGCGAAGGCGGGGATAGGAAAACCCCCGCTCCCAGAACACCTCTGTTGCTCCCAGGATCTCGCCAGGCCAGGGCTGGTGGGAGAGCTTCACAGAGGAACAATTCCAAATACTTGTTTCAGGTATAGTCGTACTCGAATTGGGTATGGCTAAATCTTCCTTCTCAGCAGAGCCTCCCATAACGAATCAGTACGGCTCGTCTCTTGTCAGTTCCGCCTTGGCCGATGCGCTGTTCACGACGACTCAACAACGCGTCTTGGCTTTATTGTTCGGCCAACCGAATCGCAGTTTCTTCGTGACCGAGATCATCGACTTGGTGGACTTGGGCAGAGGCACTGTTCAACGCGAACTGAGCCGTTTGGCCGAGAGCGAATTGGCGACCGTATTCCGGGTTGGCAACCAGAAGCACTACCAGGCCAATCGCGACTCGCCTCTTTTCCACGAACTCTGCAGCATCATCCGAAAGACTGTGGGTCTCAAAGACCCTGTTCTCGCTGCGCTGCAAGCTGTCTCCGAACAAATCACTCTTGCTCTGATCTATGGATCGATCGCCAAAAGGCAGGAGACGGCGACCAGCGATATCGATCTCCTCCTGGTTTCCGATACTCTGACGCTGGAAGCGGTCTATTCTGCTCTCGCTCCAGCCGAAAAGCAGTTGAATCGACGCGTGAACCCGATGCTGTACACGTCGAGCGAGTTTCGACGCCGACGCGCCTCCAGGACGGGGTTTTTGACGAGGATCCTCCAGGATTCACACTTGGTTCTCATGGGCCCTATCGATGGCGCATGAACAGCTCGAAAATCTCGTCGGGATCGGGCGCCTCAAGGCGGAAGCGCCGTCACCGGCGGAAATTACTGGGTTGAAACTTCCAATCCCCGATGACCGTAGGGGCACCCCTTGTGGTGCCCTGCGGGGTCGCATCGTTCCCCGGCTGAGTCGCTGCTCCACGTCGCCATGTCCCGGCGCCCGGAAGGACGCCGGTCCCAGTCGGCGCCGAGGACGACGCCGCTCCAGACGCCGATCCCGGTCGGCGACTAGAAAGTCGCCGCTCCACCCCCCCGGTTCGGTAGTGCCCAGGCAATGGCCGGCGGACGGTGGCGCCGTTCGGGGGGAGGGCGACCACAAGGGTCGCCCCTACGAGTCGTTCGACAGCGGCAACGCGGTGGGCGCCGCCAACGGACAATCCCCGCCCAGTTTCTCGCGGGATCAGGAGGGGGGACTTTCCTGTCCCCCCTTCTTTCTATGAAACTTCCAATCCCCGATGACCGTAGGGGCACCCCTTGTGGGTGCCCTGCGGCGTCGCATCGTTCCCCGGCGGAGTCGCCGCTCCATGTCGCCATTCCCGGCGCCCGGAAGGACGCCGATCCCAGTCGGCGCCTGAAAGACGCCGCTCCGGACGCCGATCCCAGTCGGCGACTAGAAAGTCGCCGCTCCACCACCCCCCCGGTTCGGTAGTGCCCAGGCAATGGCCGACGGACGGTGGCGCCGTTCGGGGAGAGGGCGACCACAAGGGTCGCCCCTACGAGGCGTTCGACAGCGGCAACGCGGTGGGTGGGTGGGCGCCGCTGATGGACAATCCCCGCCCAGTTTCTCGCGGGATCATGCCGGAGGCCGGCCGGTGGGGGACTTCGTAGAGTCGAGGAGAGGCGCGACGGCAGTAGGTGGGAGGGAGTTGCTGTTGCCGGCGGCTTTCGCCATCATGCCGGTGCCTCAGTCTCCACCTTGGCCACGTTTCCTCTCCCCGCTCATCGAACCGGACGTGCGCTTCTCACGCATCCGGCTCTCGGACGAGATCATACGCGCGCCCACGGAAAGCTGGCCGTTCGCCGTGTCAGGCGAGTGAGTCCCAACTCCTTCCAGAGTCGTTCGTCCGGGAAGCGCACGTACTTCCCGGCCCTCACCTGGTGCTTGCGGACCAGCCACCGGCGCAGCCGCCGGGTCGCGTGCCGATCGATCGCCGCATAAGCCGGACTCACTTGCCCCAAGGTGTAGTAGGTCGCCCAACCGGTCAGAAGCCGGTTGAGGCGTTCCACCACTCGCTCGGGTTCCAGGAGTCCGTAGCGTCTCGCGGTCAGCTCGCTCACCCTGCGGCAGAGGCTCTGAACGCTCGCCGGACTCGGGCGCGTCCCAATGTAGGTTCGCCCCGTATCCCGGCGGTAATTGCGTCCGATGCGATAGCCAAGGAAATCCAACGGTTCCCTCGGCACCCGCACCTCTCGGGTCTTCTCCGCGTTCAGCGTCAGCTTCAGACGCCTCATCAGGTCCTCGACCGCCGCCCGCATGATCGCGGCCGGAACTCGGCCCAGGACGACAAAGTCGTCCGCGTAGTTGACGATTTCCGCTTTGAAGCGGCGGGCATAGCCCGACCCCTTCCAGCCCAGAATGAAGCGCCGCATGTACAAGTTGCTTAGCAACGGCGAGATGGGCGCCCCTTGCGGGGTCCCTTTTCGCTCCCGCCGCGCCCGGGTCGTTCGGCGGCGTCCCCCGCGACCGTCGTCTTCCTCGACCGCCA
>JAJDTT010000040.1 GCA_022827025.1 Acidobacteriota bacterium | reverse complement strand
GTAGAACAACATCATGTCCAGGAGTTTTTGACCGGCCTCCGGGTTTTCAAAGGGGAACCAGTCGGCCGAGCCGGCGACTCGATTGGTGAGGTGATAGAAGGCGGCTTCTGAACTTTTGTGGCGTGCGGTTCGGGCCATGGCCATTGTCCTCGGTTGATCGGGCTCCAAGGGGACTCGGTTCGCGCCCCTGATGACAACAACGATTCAAAACCAAGAACGGCGAAGGAAACTTAAGAAAACCAGCTCGGAAAAACAGACTGTCCCCTTCTTCCCTGAGCTGCACAAGATCTCCAGCCTCACGGAAAAACAGACTGTCCCCTTCTTCCCGCGCGGACTCGATTTGTTGCCAGTAATTTGGCAGGTTGATTTTGGCTATCTTCCCGAATTAGAAAGGGTTTGGAGAATATCTCCAGTGAAGTTCCGGTTAGAGGCCGACGCATGGACCAGTTGCGCCAGGTTTCGGGAGAATTATCCGGGCCTTCCAAACCTGAGGCTCGGCCCGCGGTCAGCCGTGAGGCAATGGCTCTTGACCCATTCAGGAGGACAGCGACCATGAAAATCACCGACGTCAAGGTTTACGTGGTCAAGCCCAGGTATCCGGACAGCGCCGGGACCTTCGAGGGTGACTGGACCTTCGTCCGCATCGACACCGACGAAGGCATCCATGGCTGGGGCGAGGCCAGCAACTCTCCCGGCGGCGGCAGCATCCTGAGCGCCCGGACCATCGAGCTGCTGCGCCAAAGCCTCGTGGGGCAGGACCCTTTTGAGAGCGAGAGGCTGTGGCAGCAGAACTACCGGCGCTTCACCTACCTGGGGGCGAAGGGCCTGCCGACCGTGGCCCTGAGCGGTGTGGACATGGCGCTTTGGGATATCAAGGGGAAGACCCTGGGCCGCCCGGTCTACGACCTGCTGGGCGGCAAGCTGCGCGACAGCATCCCACTCTACGCCAACGGCTGGTTCTTCGGCTGCCGCACCCCCGAGCAGTACGGCGCGGCCGCCAAAGCCACCGTCGAGGCTGGCCACCAGGCCCTCAAGCTGGACCCCTTCCTGGAGATGCTGCCCTTCCACACCGGCTATCTCTCCGGCCAAATTTCAGCCGAGGGGGAGGAGCTGGGCTGTGCCATCGTGCAGGCGGTTCGGGAAGCCGTGGGAGACAAAGTGGAGATACTGATCGACGCCCATGGCCACTACAACGTGCCGACGGCCATTCGCCTGGCCAACCGCCTCCACGAGGAGTCGCAGATCGCTTGGTTCGAGGAGCCGGTGCCTCCCGAAAGCATCGACGCCCTGCGGGCGGTCCGACAGCAGGTGACGCCTTCCATTTGCGTGGGCGAGCGCCTCTTCACACGTTTCGACTTCCTGCCCATCCTTCAGCAGGGGCTGGCCGACTATCTGATGCCCGACGTGCTCTGGACAGGAGGCATCACCGAGCTGCGCAAGATCTCCAGCCTGGCGGAAGCCTATTACGTCCCCATCAGCCCCCACAACGCCATGGGGCCGCTGCAGATCGTGGCCGGCTCCCATGTAATGATGAACACGCCCAACTTTTACCGGCTGGAACACTCCACCTCCTTCATCGAGGCCTATAACCGGCTGATGACCGAGCCCATGAACTTCCACGGCGGGGAGTTCAGCCTGAGCGGAAAACCCGGCCTGGGCGTGGATCTCGACATGGACGCCATCCACTCCCATCTGCACCCGGATTCGGGTTAATCCCTGAACCGTTCGGCTGCGTCCTTCGGCTCGTACCCCAAATCTCTCCGGGCGTTGTCCAGAGACCGGTAGTTCCACTTGTTGTCGGAGACCACGTAGTAGATCCCGAACTTCAGGTCCTCAGGCGCATCGATGCAGCGGCGGATCATCTGGGCGATGTCCACGTGGCTGCACCAGACCGAGAAATCCCGAACCTCGTTGGGCCGGTCGTTCCAGTGGACGCGGCCGATGCGGAGGCAGATCATGGACTGTCCCCATCGGTCGGAGAAAAAGCGGGCCAATGTTTCACCGAACTGCTTGCTGCACCCGTAGAGGCCATTGGCCCGAATCAGCGAGGTGTCCACCAAGTCCCAGTTGGTCACTTCCTCGTATCGACCCTCGACCAGGGCATCGTAGGGCGCATGGCGCTCCCACTCGCTGACGGCAGCCCCGCTGCTGGCGAATATGACCCGTTCGACACCCGCCGTCCGGGCCGCCTCGAACACGTTGTAGGTCCCGACGATGTTGTGCGGCAGCACGTCTTCCCAGGTGGGGTCCCCCTGAGCCATGGCGGCCAGGTGGACGACGGTCTCCACTCCCTCGAACGCCGGCCGGATGGCATCCAGATCCGCAATGTCCGCCTGCAGGCAGGGGACCCCCTCCACCGGGCGCCGGTTCAAGGCGCTCAGCTCGTACGACTCTCCAAGTTCCCTCTGGCAGATCTGACCAATGAGTCCACTCATTCCCGTGATCAACACTCTCTTCTTTGACATGCCGCAATATTACCGCACGGCGTCCGGACTACGAGGTATGGGCCTCGACGCCGGTTTTCATTTCCGAATTCAGACTCTATGATGGGCTCTCGCTTCCGCATATCCGAAATCCGCATCCGGCGAACAGGGGCGACAAGATGTTTCGAAACAAAATCCTCGAGAGAATCAAGAGAGGCGAGAAGGCTCTGGGCCTGTTCATGTCGGACCCTTCCGAGGAACTGGTGGAAATGGCCGGGCGCATGGGGCTGGATTTCGTCGGATTCGACGGCCAACACTCTCCCCTCACTCCCGAACGCGTCGGCACCCTGTGCACCATCGCGGACGGGTTCGACATCACTCCCACCATGCGCGTCCCCGATGGGAACGAGAGCACGCTCCTGTCCTATCTGGACCGGGGGATCCGCGGCATCACCGTCCCCAATATCCAAACCCGGGAAGAAGCCGAAAAACTGGTCAAATACGCTTATTTCGCACCGCTGGGCCTGCGCAGCTCCACCAGCTACCGCATGGTCATGAACCAGGAGGGAAAGGACCGCAACAGCCTCTTCCAGGAAGTCAACGCCAACCTGATGATCGTCCCCCAACTGGAGAGCGTGACCTCAATCCGGAATTTGGACGAGATCCTTCAGGTGGAGGGAATCGACTATCTCGGAGGCGGCCCCGAAGACATGGCCCAGTCCATGGGGATTCCGGGCCGGCATGACGATCCGAGGGTGACCCGGATCTACAAGGAGATGGAGCGGAAAGTCCATGCCGCCGGAAAGTTCATGGCGGGAGACTACATCGAGTCGGTGAACGTCTTCTGGAACGTCAAGGGCGCATTGGAGCAACTGCTTGAAAGCCACGGCCGCCGCTCCCGCATGACCTGGTAGTCCGGCCCCACCCCGTGAAGTACGTCCTGAATCTGCCCATCGCAGGCCCCTTGGCGGCGCCGCGCAGCCTCTCGGCCCTGGCTCGAACCGCCGAGTCCCACGGAGTCGACGTCATCTCCTCCAGCGAACGCCTGATCCTGCCCCGTTCCGTCGAAACCCGCTACCCGTACGGCGCCACGGGCAAGTTTCCCGGGGGAACCGGCAGCCAGAAGTGCCTGGAAATGCTGACGACTCTGGCCTTCCTCTGCGGCCAGACCTCCCGGGTCCGCATCCTCACCTCGGTGCTGGTTCTGCCCTACCGGGACCCGATCCTGGCGGCCAAGATGCTGGCCACCCTGGACGTTCTCTCCCAGGGCCGGCTCATCGTGGGCTGCGGCGTCGGCTGGATGCGGGAAGAGTTCGAAGCCCTGGGCCTGCCGGTCCGATTCGAGGACCGGGGCCGCGCCTCGGACGAGTACCTGAGGGGCATGAAGGAACTCTGGTGCAGCGAGAACCCTGAGTTCAAAGGCAGCCACGTCCGTTTTTCCGGGATCGAATTCCATCCCAAGCCGCTGCAGCGGCCTCACCCGCCCTTCTGGTTCGGTGGAGAGAGCCCCGCGGCACTCCGGCGCGTGGCCCGCTTCGGAGACGGGTGGATGCCCATCGCCGGAAACCCGCGCCACCCCCTGGACGACCAACGGCAACTCGTCCAAGCGATCGGAAGACTCCGTCGATTGGTGGAAGCGGAAGGCCGGGACCCGGACAAGGTCCACGTCCGGTTCGGCGGAGGATGGAACGAATCCCCGCGCCCGGGTCCCGGCGGAGAGAGACTGCCCCTGAGCGGCACGGTCCAGCAGGTGGCCGGAGACATCCGCCGCTATCAGGACCTCGGAATCGACCACCTGGGAGTAGGCCTGCTGACCGACGACCTTTCCGAGAGTCTGGAACGAATCGAACGCTTCATGTCCAGTGTCGCGCCCTTGGTCTAATCAGAGGGCGCGATGATCGCGCAGGACTTTCGCCTTCAACGCGTGCCCGTCCTTGGGATCTCGTGCAGTTCACACTTTCAGGAAGATCCTCTGCCGATACATCCACCAGCAGACCAGCCAGAACGTGAGCCCCACCATCACTGACTCGAGGGCAGGCTCATTGGCGGCTCCCCAGAGCTGGAAAATGTTCTGCCCCAGGTGTGTCCGCAACGTCTCTGCGGTCCAGTCGGGTAGGAGCATCCCCATCGAGTAGATCGCTATGGAGTTGGTACCCACCACCGCCAGAGGAAAGGTCCAGCGACGGATCCCGGCCACGTCGATGAGAGCGTAGAGCCCTCCCAGGATCAGGCAGCACCAGCCCGTCGAAAAGATCGCCCAGGAGGGTGTCCAGATCCGCTTGACGAGTGGACAGACACCTGTCCATTCGAGGATCAGTCCAACGGCCAGACCAACAATCCCCGCTGCCAGAAGTGTTCCGAGCTTGGTTTGGGCCGAGCGGCGCGAGCGCAGAAACCCGCCCACCATCAGGCCGAAAAGCATGGTGGCCAAGGAGGGAATGAAGTTGATGGTCGGATACCCGCCCCCGTTGTAGACGAACGGATCCTGGCGCGGCATCTGGTTCAGCAGCCAGACGTCAATGGCATGACCGGCGTTGGCGTTCTTATGCCAGGCTGGAGACACTTCCGCCAGGTATCGCTGAGCCCACTCCGGCTGAACACCCACCTCAGGCGAGCCGCTCGGAAGCTCGACACCGGCGCCGGGATACAGGACGTACAACATCCAGGTCAGGGTCAGGACGAACACCGCCCCAAGGGCCTGAAGTCCAAGTCTTCGACGCCAGAACAAGAAGAGGAAGGTGTAGCCCAGCCCGATCTGCGTCAGCACATTCATCAGCGACCAATTGGTGCTGGAGAGCGAATCGGAAATCAGGAAGACGCCCAGAAGGATGAGGAAGGCAGATCTCCAGAGAGCGTGGCGGAGCATCCTGCCGTACGAGTGCCCCAGTCCGGATCGCTTGGCATAGGAGTAGGCCATCGACACTCCCACCATGAACATGAATGAGGGTTGGATCAGATCCCAATAGCCGCATCCGGTCCAGGGGACGTGGGAAAACTGGTAATGAACCGCCTGCCAGAAGGAAGCGTCCGGGTTTGTTGCCAGATGATTCTCGGCCGTCTCCCTGAGACCGAAACCCTTGAAGGCGAGGGAGACCATGATCAGGCCACGATAGGCGTCAAGAGACAGCAACCTCGGTTGCTGCCGGTGGCCTTTTGCGACCTCGGATTCACCGTGGGATCCCACGAACGCCCCTCCGTAGAGTCGACATCACCAATCGACGATGATCCGCATGCTGGCACCGTTCGCATGGCGATTCAACCGGCCATAGATGGCGCACAAAGACAAAGGGGAAGCAAAAAAGAAGGGGACAGTCCCCTTCTGAATGTGAATGTGAATGAAAGGGACTGTCCCCTTTCGCCGGCGCGGCGCGCCACAAAGAGAAAGGGACGGTCCTCTTCACGTGGGAGAGAAGAAGGTCACCGTAGTTCTATCCGCAGGGGGGGCCGACCGTAGCGATCGGGTGACGGTTTTATCTGACAGCATTCATCTGGGTCGCGTCACAAAGGCAACGAACTGGAAGCGACACCCTTGGGGCTCCGAAACCGCTATCGCCAGAGACTCAGTCAGAAAAAACCATCTGGAGAATACGCGGGATCATGCTCGAGTGGACGGGGGTATTCTGGGCGCAGTTGGCGCCCTGGCATTGTGGTTTGGCAGCTACGCAAAAGTTGGGTTGGGGGACAGTCTGCAAAAAGAAGGGGGCTGTCCCCTTCTGAATGAAAGGGACTGTCCCCTTCCGCCGGCGCCGATCGGCCTCGAGGATCCGGAGGCGAGGCGGGATCCGAAAACAGGCGCCGATCGGCCTCGAGGATCCGGCGTTCTGAAAGGGACTGTCCCCCTTCCGCCGGCGCGCCGGCGCGCCGGCGTG
>JAJDTT010000131.1 GCA_022827025.1 Acidobacteriota bacterium | reverse complement strand
AGAGTTCGGCCGTTCGCCGCGACTGGGTGTGAGCACCTCGGGGAACACCAACGCTCCTGACGGCCGCGACCACTGGCCCTATTGCTACACGGCGCTGGTGGCCGGTGCGGGAGTCGCTCGCGGAGTGCTCTACGGAGAGTCGGACGAGACCGGATCCTCACCCAAGGAGAAGCCGGTCCATCCCAACGACCTGCTGGCATCCGTCTACTTCAGCCTGGGCATCGACCCGCACATGGAGGTCCTCAACCACCTGGAGCAGCCTCGAGAGCTGGTGAAGGGAACCCCGTTGCTGGATCTGTGGGGGTAGTCCGAGCGGAATCGGCCGGACGAGAGTAGTTCTGACGCCGGACAACCCGCGGCGGCCGGGACCGGCTGCGCAATCTTCATCCCTGCCAATTCAAGGCGCTCGCTCGCATGCACCGGCTTGGAGCCGCGCCATCCCGTACGTCGCCGAGCCGGGATGCACGTGTCGGGTCAACGGACCCGGCCCGCCGTGCTCGCGCGCAGGCCCTTCCAGGTGCTGTAGCACATGGCGACCAGCACCAGCGCGAAGGGGAGGCCGGCCGCGAGCGTGGCCGCCTGCGCCGCCACAAGGCCGCCCCCGAGCAGCAGCGCGATGGCGGTCAGCCCCTCGAAGACGCACCAGAACACGCGCTGGACAACCGGCGCATCCAGTTTGCCCCCGGCGGTGATGGTGTCGATGACCAGTGATCCGGAGTCGGAGGAGGTGACGAAGAACACCACCACGAGCACGAGGCCGATGAACGACGTGACGGTCGCAAACGGCATCGTCTCCAGCAGCGCGAACAGGGCAAGCTCCGGCTGCTGTGCCTGCACCGCGGCGACCACGGCGGAGTGACCGCGGTCGACGTATTGCGACACCGCGGTCCCGCCGAAGGCATTCATCCAGATCGTCACAGTCAGCGTCGGGATGACCAGCATGCAGGCGACCAGTTCGCGCACCGTCCGGCCGCGCGAAACCCGGGCGATGAACAGGCCGACGAAGGGGGACCACGAGAGCCACCAGGCCCAGAAGAAGGTCGTCCAGCCGTGCATGTAGTGGAGGTCCTCGCGGCCCACCCAGTTGCTGAGCGGTCCGATCGACGCGAGATACCGGCCGAGGCTGGTGACGGCGCCGGCGGCGATGGCGAGCGTCGGCCCGACCGTCAGCACGAACGCCAACAGCAACAGGGCGACCAAGAGGTTGGCCTCGCTCAGCCGCTTGATCCCCTTGTCCATGCCGCTGATGACCGACGCCAGCGCCATGCCGGTGATACCGACGATCAGCAGCACCTGGGTGGTGTCGGTCGCCGGCGTGCCCCACAGGCGGGCCAGCCCCCCCGCCAACTGCTTGGCGCCCAGGCCGAGCGATGTGGCCAGCCCGAAGAGCGTGGCGAAGACGGAAAGGGTGTCGAGGCCGTGGCCGAACCGGCCCCACACGGCGTTGCCCATGAGCGGATAGAACGCCGAGCGCAGCGCCAGCGGCAGGCCGAGGTTGTACGACGCGAAGGCGATCGCCACCGCCACCACCGCGTACATGGCCCAGCCATGGACTCCCCAGTGATAGATGGCGGCGGCCATGCCGAGGCGCGCCGCCGCCGTGTCGGCCCCATCGAAGCCGAGCGGCGGTTGCAGGAAGTGCTCCACCGGTTCCGCCACCCCGAAGAACATCAGGCCGATGCCCGTCCCGGCGGCGAACAGCATGGCGAACCAGGTCGGCCGGGAGTAGTCCGGCCGGGCATCCGCGCCGCCCAGGCGCACACGGCCAGGCGGGGTCACCAGCAATAGCAGGCAGAAGAGCACGAAGAGGTTGCCCGTGCCCATCAACAACCAGTCGAAGGTCGACATGAGCCACGCGCGCAGCGCCTCGAAGGCGAACGCCGCCTCGGCCTGGAACGCCAGCACCCCGGCGACGAATGCGATGATGGTGAGGCTGGAGACGACGAAAACCGGATTATGGATGTCGAGACCGAGGAACCGGACGTTGTCCTGACCCAGCTTGTAGTCGATCCCGGAGTTCTCAGCCATAGAGCCTGAAGGTCCCGAACCTGACAGCTTGATACAGCACTCTACGCCTCGAATCCGCACCACTCCAGGATGGTCAGCGCGTAGATGGTGAGTCCTTCCACGATCTGATCCAGTTCCAGGTACTCGTCGTAGCAGTGCGCCCGCCGGTAGTCGCCCGGTCCCATGAGCAGAGAAGGCACCCCGCACTCCTGGTAGAAGCGGGCGTCGCTCACCGGTTGCCAGGTCATGTAGCGCGGCTCCTGCCCCAGCACCGTCTCGTAGGCGCTGCCGGCCGCGGAGACCAGCGGATGGTCCTGCTCGATCCGGAACGGCGGCCAGTCCAGGCGCCACTGGACGTCGGGGGGATTTTCCCGGAGCCAGGGATCCATCCGGCAGATGGACTGAATCCGGTCGTCGACCTCCTTCCGGACCCGCTCGTAGCGGTCCTGCGGATCCCGCCACACCGCGGCCCCCAGCTCGCAGTGGTCCGCCACGAAGAAGGGGATCTCGATTCCCTTGGGGTGGCCGTGGATCCAGGCCGTGATGATGGAGGGATACCCCATGGGAGTGAGGCCCCGCGGGTCCAGCTTGGTGGACGCCCATTCCTCATCCAGCTCCGCCAGGCCCCGGTAGATCTTCAGGGCCTTGCCGATGGCGTCCATGCCCACCTCTCCCCCTTCGTAACCCATGCGGTAGGTGCGGTAACCCATGGCGGCGTGGACCGGTTTGCCGGTGACCTCGATGTGCAGCCAGGACGCGCCGCCGGATGCCAGGCAGATGCCGTGGCGGTGAGGAGGCGCCGACGACTCGCACACCAGGCAGGCGTCGGTGACGCAACGCGGGTTGCGGGGAAGGAAGTAACCGGGGCCGTGCGTCTTCCCGTCCATGGTCTCTTCGCCCACCGTGGCGTGGAGCTGCAGCTCTCCTCGAAGGCGGAGGCCGGCCCGCCGGATCACCTCCACGGCCTTGATCATGCAGGCCAGGGGACCCTTGTCATCGGTGGAGCCGCGGCCCCAGAGCTTCCCCTCCTCGAGACGCGCGCTGAACGGGTCTCCCCAGCGCCACTCCTCGTGGGGTCCGGTGGGGACGGTGTCGGTGTGGGCGTTGAGCGCCAGGGACCGCCCTCCGCCGCTGCCGGGGAGAATGCCGATGAGGTTGGGCCGAAGCGGCTCCTTGGCCTCCATGAAGGTCTCGGCTCCCAACGCCGTGAAGACCGGTTCCAGGTGCTCGGCCACCTTCTTCTCGCCGCCCAGGGTCACGGGAGCGTCGTACAGCTTGGTATAGCCCCGCTCCCGGTAGATCTTGGCGTAGGCATAGTTGGGGCTTTCGCTGGGGATCCGCACCAGCTCCCGGATGAGTTGGACGGTCTCGTCGTACAGCCCCCCGGCCGCGGCGGAGACTCGCGCGTGGACCTCTGGATCGATGCTCATACTGCGTTCCTGTCAGGAGGTCTATTGGTGAAATCGCAAGGCTCGACCCGGCAACGGCCTGTCCAGGCCTTCCACCGGCTGGGAGTGCCGGAGGACCGGAACGCCGTTGATCAGCACGTGGTCGATCCCGGAGGGGAGCTGATGGGGGTTCTTGTAGGTGGCTCGATCCTGGACCGTTTCGGGATCGAAGACCACCAGATCCGCGAAGTTCCCCTCCTTCAGGAACCCCCGGTCGCGCAGACCGAAACGGCGGGACGGGTAGCCGCTCAGCTTGTGGACCGCCTCTTCCAGGGAGAAGAGTTTCCGGTCCCGCACACAGGGACCCAGCAGGCGGGGACCCGATCCGTAGTGCCTGGGGTGGATGAGGCCTCCTTCCTGGTAGATGCCGTCGCTGCCCATCATGTAGTGGCTGTGGCTCAGAAAGGGCTCCACCATGGAGTCGTCCCCCCGGTGAAACACCAGCAGGATCGACAGGTTCTCCTCGATCAGCAGGTCGGCGATGGCGTCGGCCGGAGAAAGTCCGCGCCGGGAGATGTAGTCGCCCATGGCCATGCCCTGAAGATGGTGGTTGCCCTTGCTGGAGGTCCAGGCGACGATCGCCTGGTCCAAGGGCGGGACGTCCAGGATCGACGCCAGGCGATCCCGGAACCTGCGCGTCCGGAGCCGGTCCAGAGCCGCCAGCGGTCCCTGGTCCCAGATCTCGTAGGGCATGAGGAAATTGAGCATGGTGGACCCGGGCAGGTAGGGATAGACGTCAAAAGAGAAGTCCACCTCCTGGGTGGCCACCCGGTCGACGTAATCGAGGACCTTTTCGGCCGTCGGTTCGTCGACCGCCTTGAGGTGGGAGATGTGGACCGGAACTCCCGCTCTCTTGCCGATCTCCACGGCCTCCTCCAGGGCCGCCAGGATTCCCATCTTGTAACGCATGTGGGTCGCATACAGACCCTGGGGCGCCATGACCCGGCAGGCCCGGACCAGTTCGTCGGTGGAGGCGTGGCATTGGGCGATGTAGTCCAGACCGGTGGAGATGCCGACGGCGCCCGCTTCCATGCCCTTTTCGATCTCCCTCAGGATCTGAGCCATCTGGACGTCGTCCGGCGCCTGCCGTCCGAACCCGCAAGCCAGCGCGCGGACGTTGGCGTAGGGGATGTGAGGAATGCTGTTCTGTGCGGTCCGGCCATCGAGCAGCGCCATGTATTCGGCGAGGCTCTCCCAGTCCTCGTATTCCTCCAGCCTGAGTCCGTTGAGCGAGCGCAGGTAGTAGATCCAGGAGTGGACGGTTTCCCGGTCGACGGGGGCATAGGAAATCCCGTCGGCCATGATCACCTCGGTGGTGAACCCCTGAGCCGTCTTGGACAGGAAATTGGGGTTCGTGAGCAGCCACGAATCGGAGTGATTGTGGACGTCCACGAAACCTGGAGCCACGGCCCGCCCCCGGGCGTCGATCCGGTCTCGGGCCTCCTTGCCGGTCAGGTCTCCGATCTGTTGAATTCGGTCCCCGAGAACGCCCAGATCCGCCCTGTAGCGAGGATTGCCGGTGCCGTCGATGAGAATTCCGCCCTGAACGATAAGATCCAGCATGGCGCAAGATTCTAACACCCTGAATTGCAATGTATGGGCGCTCCTTATCGGTGCCTGCTTTGACTTCGCGTGCCGGAGGACTGGGATTCGGAGGGATTTGGTAGTATCTGGAACCCTCATGACCCCCCGGCAGTTGGATCCTCTGGCTGAATCGTATTCCCGGCGGGGACTCCGTCTGCCCGCCATCGAGCGGGTCGAGGGTTCGGCGATCCCCCAGCCGTACCGGGACCTGCTGGTCCACGAACGGGACATGACTCCCACCCTGGAAGCGTTCCACGGGGAGCCGATCCATCTCCGGGTGATGAGCCGGGGCGCTCCTTCCGGCATCCTTTTCCGGGAAGTCGTCCTGGTCGCCACGGAAAGCGCCAGACCCGTGGAATTCGGCGCGATCCGAATCCGGCTCGACGGGTTTGAGAGCTCAGCCCGAGAACTGATCCTGGAAGGCCTGATCCCGCTGGGAACTATCTTGAACCAGGAGCAGATCCCCCACCGGAGCGATCCTCAGCGCTACCTCCGAGTCGAACCGGACCAGGCCGTCGCGCGGGCCCTGGAAACGGAAGCCCGCGAGCCGCTGTACGGGCGGCACAATCTGATTACCGGCCGGGCCGGCCGGGTCCTGGCCGAGATGGTGGAGATTCTTCCTCCCTGGTCCGGGTAGCCGCCCGGTGTCGGGCGTTGGTCCCACGCGGCGCGGACACGGCAGGATCAATCATCGGCAACGCCGGACGGGCGGTTCTCGAAGAGGGTGTCCAAAGCGGTCTGGAGACGTCCTCGGGCGGCAGGCTCCCGGTCCGATGGAATGGCCTGGGTCTCGTCCGGATCATCCGCCATGTGGAAGAAGCGGCCGTCCCGGTACAACTTCCAATCCCGGGTCCGAACCCAACTGCGCCCCCGGTGCTCCGCGAAGACCCAGTCCCGTCCCTCGCCCGGTTCGGCTCTCAGGAGCGGCGCGAAGCTGGTCCCGTCCAGGGTCTGATCCGGGGGGATCTCGGCGCCACCCAGATCGGCCAGGGTGGGCAGCAGGTCGCTGAAATCCGTCATGGCATCGGTCGATTCGCCCTGCGGCAGGGTTCCCTTCCAGTTGGCAATGGTGGGAACCCGCGTGCCGGCGTCGGTGAGGTCTCCCTTGCCTCCGGGGATGATCCGCTCTCCCATCCGGCTCGAAACCGGTTCCCGAACGAGTTTCCCGTCCCGGGCCGTGATGATGGACCTCTTGGGCGTTCCGTTGTCGGTCGTGAAGAAGATCAGGGTCTTCTCCCGCAGTCCGAGGCGGTCCAGTGCCTCCACGAGGCGTCCGACTCGCTGGTCCATGGCCTCCACCATCTCCCGATAACTGTCATATCGGCCGCGAGGACCGAAGGGGACCGGTTCGTCCAGGTCATCGGTGACGTCGTGACAGAGCGCCATGGAGTAGAAGGCGAAGAAGGGGCCCGACCGGTGGCGTTCCATGAATTCCGTCAGGAACCGGACGTAGACGTCGGGACCGTACTCGCCCCGGACATCGGATCGAATCCGGCCGTTCTCCCAAATGAGCGGTTCGTAGTACCGGGGTCCTTCATGCCAGCCAAAGAGGGAATACTGGTCGAAACCCAGCCGAAAGGGATGTTCGGGATCTTCCCGCAGGAGCGTGAGCTGCCACTTGCCGGCGATGGCGGTGGCGTATCCGGCTCGTTTCAGGACCTGGGGCAGGGTTCGTTCCTCCCACTGATCGGGAAAGGTTCCCCAGACCGGGTGACCCAGCCGGAAGGGGTAGCGCCCGGTCATGAGACAGATCCGGGAGGGGTGGCAGACGGGCATGCTGTAAGCGTGTTCGAAGCGCAGCCCGGTTCGCGCCAACCGGTCCAGGTGGGGAGTGGGGTACGAGGTTCCGCCGTAGCTGCCCAGCACCTCGCGTCCCACGTCGTCGGCCAGGATCAGGAGGATGTTGGGTTTCTCGGGTTTCGTTGAGGCTCCCCGGCGCTGCTCACAGGAGGCAGTGGCCGCTGCCAGGAGGACGCATAGCAGGATCGCACCATTAATTTTCAATGAATCGTGAGAATAGTCGAAAAATTCGATGCGGTCCACGGTCCTGGGAGAGATTCCATCTGGTCTTGTTTCAGCCTCCCGTAGTAAGCTGAATTGCACAGGGCTCCCAAACGCAGTCCGACCCCCAAATGATGTTCTCCAGCAGGAGCCGGCCCCGAACCAAGATCGTCTGCACTCTGGGCCCGTCGGTGCAGTCCCCCTCCCGCATTCAGTGGCTGGTCGAGGCGGGAATGAACGTGGCCCGCCTCAACATGGCCCACGGGACCCTCGAGGACCACGCGCAGGCGTTCGGCCAGGTGCGTTTCATTGCCCAGGAACTGCGGCAGCCCGTGGGGATCATGGTGGACGTACCCGGTCCCAAGTACCGGACAGGGAATATTCCGTCCGGATCGTTTTCCTTCGGTGAAGGAAGCCGGATCACGCTCACCAGCCGGCGGGAAGGGGCGGCCGGGAAGATCCCCGTGGTGCCGGTGAAACCTGCGGGAATCCACCGGGACGCCCGGGTCGGAAACCGGATTCTGCTGAGCGACGGAATGATCACCCTGGCGATCCGGCAGGTCCAGGGAGAGGATGTCCTCTGCCAGGCGTTGACCCCGGGAAAGATCACCTCCGGCCGCGGGGTCACCACGGCCGGAGTGGAGCCCTCTCTGCCCTTCCTTGACGAAAAAGCCATGGCGGCGATGGAGTTTGCCGCCCGGCAACAGGCCGACTTCGTGGCGCTCTCCACCGTGACCACCTCCGATGACGTGGTGGATGCCCGGAATATGCTGTCGGAAATGGGGTTTGACGGGGGGATCTATTCCAAGATCGAGCGGGCCCGGGCCGTGACCAACCAGGCGTCCATCATTGACGTGAGCGATGGAATCATCGTCGCGCGGGGAGACCTGGGAACCGAGATCCGGCTGGCGCGGGTTCCCATCGTTCAGAAGGAGCTCATCGCCCTGTGCAACGAGGCGGGAAAACCGGTGATCACAGCCACACAGATGCTCGAGTCCATGATTTCCCTGCCGGTCCCGACGCGGGCCGAGGTGACGGACGTGGCCAATGCCGTGTTCGACGGCACCGACGCGGTCATGCTCTCCGGCGAGACGTCCATCGGGAAATATCCCCTGGAAGCCGTGCGGGTCATGGCCGAGGTGGCGACGGAGGCCGAAAAGGCGCTTCCCTACGACGCCATGCTGGTGGAGAAGCGAGAACACCTGGAGCCCCTGACCGATGACGCCATCGCCTACAATGCCTGCCAGACCGCCCACCAACTGGGCGCCGCGCTGATCGTGGCGTTCACCGAATCGGGGGGCACCGCGAAGCGGGTCTCCAAGTACCGGTCCCGGACGCCGGTCCTGGCTCTGGTCCACAACGAGCGGACACGCCGTTCCCTGACCGTGTCCTGGGGAGTCCAACCGGTGACCACCAGGAGCCTGGAGCGCACCGACGACTTTTTCGACCGGGCCCGGGAAGAAGCCGTGCGCCGGGTCGGTCTGAAGGAAGGCGCGCTGGTGGTGCTGGTGGCCGGTGTTCCCATCGGCCTTTCCGGAGGAACCGATCTGCTCCGGGTCCTGACTATCTGACCGTTTTCTGAGAGGATGTCTGCGGCCTTCTTCCCCGGGACAATCGGGAAGGGAAGTACATGATCCTGACTCAATCCATCTGGCTGGGACTTCATTGGGTGGACTGGATCGTCCTGATCTTCTACCTGCTGGCCGTCTCCTTCATCGGATTCTGGTCCTACCGGAGGGTGAAGGACCTCACCGACTTCTTCATGGGCGGACGCCGCTTCGGCAAGGTCTTCATGATGTTCTTCGCGTTCGGTGTCGGGACCAGCAGCGAGCAGGCCCTCAGCGTGGCCGCCGGGTCCTTCCGCTACGGACTGGCCGGAATCTGGTACCAGTTTCTATGGCTCTGGGCCACGCCCTTCTACTGGATCATCGCTCCCGTCTTTCGCCGCATGCGGGCCTTGACCACCAGCGACTTCTTCCAGGCCCGTTACGATTCTTCCACCGCCACGCTCTATTCGTTCCTGGGGATCGTCATGTCCGTGGTCTTCATGGCGGGCGCCCTGTACGGCAGCGGGGAGATGATCGAAGGACTCGCGGGAGGCACCGATCCTGCGACCGGAAAGCCCTATTTCCCAATGGAATACGCCGTCGCCGGGATGACGGTGCTGTTCGTCCTCTACGGGATGGCAGGAGGTCTGGGCGCCGCCATCATCACCGACTTCATCCAGGGCGTCCTGACCATCGTCTTCTCCTTTCTGCTCCTCCCCTTCGCATTCAACGCCGCGGCCCGGGTGGCCGGAACCTCCAGCGGATTCGAGGCGCTGCACCAGGGCGTTCCGGGCCGGAGCGGCTCCGAGCTGTTGAGCCTCACGGTCACGGAGCAAGTCAGCAGCCTCATGGGACAGGAGCCCATCACCCTCTTCTACGTGGTGATGCTTTCGCTCACCGGGCTCATCGGCATCGTGGTCCAGCCCCACATCATGGGGGTCTGCGGCGCCGGACGCACCGAGTTCGAGGGCCGGTTCGGCTTCACCGTCGGCAATTTCATCAAGCGGTTCTGCACCATCGCCTGGACCTTCACCGGGCTGGCCTGCATCATCATCTACCTGACGCCCGAGAACGGATACCTGTCGGCCGCCGAGATCCAGCGGGTCCAATCCGATCCCGGCGCGCTGGCCGCCTTCGCCAACCAGGTCTTCGGGCGGGCCGCCCACGACATTCTGCCCACCATCTCCGTCGGACTCGTAGGACTCCTCATGGCCTCGCTCCTGGCCGCGGTCATGAGCAGCTGCGATGCCCAGATGGTGGTGGGTTCCGGACTCTTCACCGAGAACATCTACAAGCGCTTCATCTATCCCCGCGGCGGCGAACGCCACTATCTGTGGGTCGGGCGCCTGAGCGGTCTGGGGATCGTCGGTATGGCGCTGCTGATGCTGACCCAGTTCGACAACGTGATCCAGGTCCTGACCCGTTACATCCAGCCCATTCCCACCTTCATGGGTCTGGCCTTCTGGTTCGGCATCACCTGGAGAGGCTACACGGCCAAGGCGGTCTGGGCGTCCACCGTCGCCACGGCTCTGGCCTGGTACCTGACCCAGACCCACAATCCGTTCGAGACCATCGCCGCCCTGGGGAGTTCCCAGTTCTTCCAGCTCAACATCGACTATCTTCCCGGGCTGGTTCGGGGCTGGCTCCATGAGCAGGTCCCCGTAATCATGCAGGTGGTCCAGGGGGCGGGAGGCGAAGTGGCCTACCGGACCCGCCTTCCCTACCAGATCCTCATCTATCTCTCCTGCGGCGCGGCGGCCGGTCTGGCGACCAGCTTCCTGACCCGGCCCGTCGCCCGGGCCAAGCTGGACCACTTCTTCCGCCTCATCCATACCCCGGTCCGGGAGGGTGAGAAGATCGACGAGCCTTGCACCCTCCCGGAGAACCCCTTGCCGGCCGAGACCGAAAAGCTGATCTCCGCGGGCGGACTTGAGATTCCACGTCCCGGCTTGGTGGGCCTGGTCGGATTCGGTCTGGCCTGGGTCGCGGTGGGAGGCCTGATCTGGCTGACGATAACTCTGGCCGGGATCGGCGGATAGGCTGCCGTTATTGCAAGAAAATGACGGAGTGGAGGGGCGATTTCCAATCGCCCGGGAGGGGACTTTCCTGTCCCCTCTGGGATTGGCGCCCGGAAGGACGCCGGTCCCAGTCGGCGCCGAGGACGACGCCGCCCCGGACGCCGGTCCCAGTCGGCGCCGAGGACGACGCCGCCCCGGACGCCGGTCCCAGTCGGCGCGTGAAACACGCCGCTTGTCGGCGACAGGGATGTCGCCGCTCCTTGGCGGCTGGAAACCGCCGCTCCCTTTCATGCGGCGCGTCGTTCGGAGGCGGCGTCTGATCCGGGGCCCGTCTCCGGCTCCCGGAAGACTCGCCAGAAGACGAGGGCGCACAGGGCCGTGATCACCGCGGGGACGGCAAATACGATGTCGTAGCGGGTCGTTTCGCCCACCGTGGCCACTTCCTTGAGCCAGCCCGAGAACAGGCTCCCGATGAACAGTCCGATGCCCAGGACCGCCACGTTGATCAGCGACTGGGCCGAAGCGCGGATGTCGGCCGGCGCCACCATGTCCGTGTAGATGAACGCCACCACGAAGAAGAAGACGTAGCAGAACCCGTGCAGGCTCAGTGATCCCACCACGACCCAGACCAGCGCCGGAGCCGTCTCGTACAGCGGCCAGGCGGCAGCGAAGATGACGTATCGGACGGGCCAGGCCAGGATGCCCACCAGCATGGAGACCCGCACGCCCCAGCGGGAGAGGGCATACGGAAGGATCAACGCCATGGTGAAGATCTCGGCGATCTGTCCGATGGTCATCCAGGCGGGAAGGTTCTCCGAGGTGATGCCCACGGCGGGACCGATGGTCTGAAGATAGGGAAAGGTGAGGATGAAGTAGAGCTGGAGCTCGGTGGCCACCACGAAGGCGATGATGAAGAAGCTGAGGTAGTTCCGGTCCTTGAGGAGTCCGAACGATTTCCGGAAAGCCAGGGGGTCCGGAGCCTCCCGGGAGGGGGGCGTGTGGGGTAGCGCCAGAGAGAAGAGGCCCAGGATCAGGGAGAATGCGGCCGCCAGGACGAAGGTGTCGATATAGCCGGCCGATTCCGTGTCCAGCACGACCCGCATCCCGGTCAGGGCCCAGTTGGCGCCGATCCATCCCAGCGTGCCCCAGACCCGGATGGGCCCGAAGTCCCGCTTCCCGTCGGTCAGGTGCTGAAAGGCCAGGGCGTTGGTCAGGGCCAGGGTGGGGGCGAAGACCAGGCAGTAGAGGAGCATCAGGACCAACATGGCGCTCAGGGTTTCGGTGTACGCCATCCAGAGGAGGAATCCCGCGCCCAGCAGGTGAAAGATGGCCAGCGCCACCTGGGTCGGAAGCCAGCGGTCCGCCACTTGCCCTCCGGTGAACGGAGCCACCAGGTTGGCCAAAGGAAAGGCGGCGTAGATCAGTCCCAGGCCCCACCCCGAGAAGCCCAGTTGCGATTCCAGGTACCCGGCCAGGGCCGGAGCCCAGGCTCCCCAGATGGCGTACTGCAGGAACATCATCAGGCTGAGCCGGGGATGGCTGAACATCCTTTTCATCGATTTCTCTCCTCAGTCGATCAGGCCGTGGACGGTTACGGCAGGGCCCCAACGTCGACGGTCAGGCTCCTGGGTTGGTCCTCGCGGCGCTCCCGCATGCGGAGTTGGGCGCCATCGTATTCGGCGGATTCCACCCCCTGGAAGTCGCCGGGGATCCGCGCCAGGAACAGGATGTAGCTCCGGGTGTCCGTTTCCCCCGCGTCCAGGTACTCGTAGACTCCTCTTTCCAGCACTTTGCCCAGTTCCAGCAGGGTCGGGAACGGCTGGTGGATCCCCGTAGTCCCGAACTCGAGCCCGCGAGCGCTCACCTTCCCCTGGTGCCGGTAACGCCACATGTTGAGCCACGGGTACTCGGAGATCTTCCAGAGATACCCCACCAGAATTCCGGCCGAAGGCGTCGCGGCCGTCACCCACCCGTACTCGACTCCCGGATCGAAGATGAACGCGGTGACGTCGTGGCCCGAAGCGCCGTCCTCGGTGCCGCGGTAGAAACGAAGGTCTGCCGGCGTCCCCCCGATCGAGATCCGGGGCCAGCGGTCGGCGTCGTCCGTCGACCGGGGCACCGGTTCTTCCTGGACCAACCCGTGGGAGGCGTTGCAGTCCACGATGGTGGTGTCGTCCAGGAAGGGAGGCGCGATGCTGGGATGTTGCACCAGGTTGTAGACTCGTCCCGCCGCCCGGACGTTGGTGACCCCTTCGGTCACCGCGACGGCTGCCTCATTCTCCCGGAGCCGGACGGTCCGTTTCACCTCCATCCCCGCCAGGGGAAGGGTGCATCCCATCCGCACCCCGTCGTCTGCCGGTCCATCGGCGGAAGGGTCGAGCCGTTTCCAGACGACCCGGGGCGCCTCGCCGTGGTAGGGCATACCCATCTTCACCTCGGCTGCAGACGGGGCGCCCCAGCGGTCCAGGCAGATGAAATGCCCCTGCAGGTTGGGTCCGTCCGGATTCACCGGTTCGATGTCCTCCGTGGCTCTCCAACTCAGCGGGTTCACAGCGTGGTCCAGGAAGTGGAAATCGATGATCCCACCTCCCCAGCGGTCCAGCGTGAGCTGGGAGATTCCGTTCTTCAGGACCAGCAGGCGGGGTGCGGACGCCGGTTTCTCCGGTGAAGGCGTACAACCGGTCATTCCGGCCAGGAACGCCAGGACCAGTGCCAGCCAGAGAGGGTCGAGAAATTCCAAAGTCTTCAGGATCATAGTCATGCTCTCCTCGCGGCGTCCCGCCAAAGGCCGCCTCTACAATTGTTGTTCCTCGTTCTGCAACTTCCAGAGGTCCAGCCGCCGCGCCAGTTGGCGTCTGGTAGCCGTGCCGGTGACGGAGAGTTGCCGGATCGTGACCGATGCCGCCAGATTGCCCACCAGGGCGGCTTCCGGGAGGCTCGCCCCGCTGCACAGCGCCAACACCGCACCGGCTGTGAAGCTGTCGCCGGCGCCGGTCACGTCCAGGGGACCCTCCACCCGGACGGCCGGCACCCGGGTGGTCTCCGGGTCCGTCACCAGGGCGCCGGCCTCTCCCAGGGTGACGCAGATGGGGCCGTCAGCCAGCGATCGGAACGGGGACAGCCTCGGCAGGATCGATTCCACAGGCACCCTCTCTCCGGGTCGGGGGTTGGAACGGTGAATCACCTCGAATTGGTTCGGTTTCAGGATCATGCTTCGGAACCGGTGGATATGGGCGCGGCTGTCCACCCAGAAGACCACTTGCGGGTTACGCCGGGCCATATCGGCCAAGCCGTCCCGGACGTCTTCGGTCACGACGCCCAAGTCCGGTTCCTCCACCTGGTCCTCGATGATGACGGCGTCGATGCGATCCATCAGACCTTCCAGGTCGTCCAGCATCTCATGCAGGAGCCCCGGGGGCGTAGGGACCCGATTCCGGATGTCGTAGCGCTCGTGTTCGCCCGAGAGGCCGGGCCGGGACAGGTCTCTCGGCTTCAGGTAGGTGGGTGTCATGTGATCGTTCCGGCGCCGCAACCGCTCCGTCGTGCAACCGATCCGGTTCAGGCATTCTCTCAACTCGAATCCCTGGCCGTCATCTCCGGTGACCCCCAGGGCGTGGATCCGGCCGCAGCCCAGCGAGGCCAGGTTGTTCACCGCCGTTCCGGCGGCGCCGGGGCTGGAGCGTACGGCGGCGACCTGGTGGGCCTTCCTTCCGGTTTCCAGACTGAGTTCCCCCAGAGCCGGATCGACGTCCAGATACTGGTCCAGGAAGAAATCCCCCAGGACGGCGACACGGCAGGAGGGGAACCGGCCGGTCAGTTCCGCCAGCCTCGACCTCTTCATGATTCCGCAGAAGGGCCCCCAGCGGAAAACCCGGTTGCCCGAAGCCGGTCGAGGACCAGGTCGTAGAGGGCAGGCACCGTCGCCGCGTGGTCGCCCTGAATGTAGAAGCTTTCGCCGCCGTCGGCCACGGTTCGCACCAGGATGGTCTTGAAGGGCCGGAAATAATATCTGGGGTCCGACTTGCCGGCCTCCCGGGACGTATCCCCCAGTGGGACCAGGTCGAAGACGGCCGTGGTGAAACGGGCGATACGGCGGCCATGACGGTGGGCTACGTTCCGAGCCATGGCCAAGGCCTTCAAGTAGACTTCGGGCCCCATGACGGCCGAGCCGATGTTGAGAAAGACTCCCCCCTCCAGCCGGGTCACCGACTCGGCGAAGATCAGGAAGTCGGTGTAGGAGGCGTTCCCGGTGGCGGCTCCGTCGAATCCCGGGTGTTCATGGATGATGTCCTGGCCGATGGAGAAGTGAACCGTGGCCGGGACCTGCACCCGGTAGGACGCGGCCAGCACGCTCTGGTCCCTGTAGCGGAACGACTCCTCCTGGATCATCCGGCCCACGGCCTCCCCCAGGCCGATCCCGTCGTGGGCCGCGGCCGAAGCCGCCTCGTTGATGCGCCCGGTCTCGCGCCAGAGGCCGAACTGCCCCTCGGCCACGTAGCGGGCCACGCTCTCGCAGGTCTCCCCCACCAGCGCCAATTCGAAATCGTGAATGGCGCCGGCGCCATTGAGGGCCAGGTGGCCGAGGGCTCCCCGCTCCATGAGATCGATGAGCAGCGGGGCGTTGCCCGCCCGCAGGACATGGGCGCCGCAGGCGAAGATGACGGCTCGGTCCGCCTGTGAGGCATCGACCAGGCACCGGGCCAGTGTGGGCAGCGCCGGATGCTCGAACGGCTCTCGAAGGCCTCCCGGGGTCTTCAATACGTCCTCCGCCTTCAGATCGTGGGTCCGCCGGCTCAGGGGCAGGAGGCGCAGGCGGCTGCGGTCGAATTGGGGGAAGGGCAATCTTCACCCTCGCTGGAACAGGCAGCGGATGAGGACCCTCCAGTCCCGGAAGTCGGGAACCAGCAGGTCGGCGCCCGCCGCGCTCAACCGGGTTCGTTTCCAGGGGTCGGGGGCGCCGCCGGGGTTGGCTTCGTCGGTGGCCAGGGCGACGGCCGTGCCGCCGCAAGATTTCACGTTCTCGATCTCCACGTAGCCGTCCCCGAAGCCCACCAGAGAGGCGCCGTCGATCCGGTTTTCCTGGAGTATTCGTTCAATGACCTGCCGCTTGGAGTGGTTGGCGTAATCTTCCCGGGCGCCGTAGATGTGGCTTCCAAAGAATCCGTCCACCTCCAGGAGCCGCGCTTCTTCCCGGACGTAGTCCTCATCGGTGCCGCTGGCCAGGTAGAGCTGGACCCCCTGTTCCCGAAGGGCCCGCAGCATCCGGACCGATCCCGGAACCAGGTAGTCGCCGGGGAGGGCCTTGCCGGTGCGCAGGCGCCGCCGGCGGTGGCGGATCTTCTCCATCAGCAGGTCCAGGTAGCGGCGCTTGTAATCGTGCGGACTGGCGGGGGTCCCCCCTCTTGCTTCCAGTTCCTCGGCCAGCCGGATCATCTGGTAGATGGTCTGGCGGCCAGTCAGCTCGGTGACGAAATCGGTGACCACGCGCTCCAGCTCGCCGTCGCTCTCGCGGGTGCCGCTCTCCTTGAGGATGTCCACCATCATGGGGATCATGATCTCGGGCCAGCCTTCCCGGATCAGGCTGAGGGTGCCGTCGAAGTCGAAGAGGGCGCACCGGGGGGGCTGAGTCCGGGAGACATCCCGGAGCACCTCGACGGTGGAGGCCTCCAGAAAACGCGATTTCGCCGGAGTTGCCGCAACCATGATGGAGAGAAGGATACCGTCAAAAGCCGGCGGATGTGAACCCGGCCGGTTTTGGTCCAGGGGCCCCGCTGGACAATTGGACCCCCTCCGATCCAGGCCCTTGTGAGGGGCTGCCGACTGGGCTATGGTGATCCGGCGATGGCTCCACCGCCGGACGAAGACCGGAGTTGGCGAGGGAAGGTGGGGAAATTGTCCCCGGAGGAGCTGGAGGAGTTCCTCTCCGGCGACCCCATCTGCCGGCTCGGCTGCCTGGACCGGGAGGGATGGCCCTACGTGGTGCCCTGTTGGTTCGAGTACAGCGACGGCGGCTTCTACATTATTCCTCGAGCCCGTTCCGCCTGGGCCCGGCACATCCAGCGGGAGTCCCGGGTGTTTCTGTGCATCGACGACTCCACCCGATACAATCGGAGGGTGCTGGTGCGGGGCGAGGCCGAGGTCCTGGAGGAGCCCAACATAGGGGGCAGATGGGTCGAGATCGCCCGCAGAATGTCGTTGCGCTACCTGGGACACCGGGGCCCGGACTACCTGGTTCCGACCCTGAACGAGCCCAGGTGGCTGTTGTTCGTCCGTCCCCGCAAGCTCATGAGCTGGCAAGGCGTGGATTGGGCCAAGCGATACAAGCACGGAGACTGGTAGCGGTGTCCGGTTGCTGCGGGGTCAGATTCAGATGGCGGCGGCCGGTCGCGGAGACTGTCGTAGATTGTTGCTGAATTTTCTTTTGGGAGGACGTTCTCATGGCTGGACCCAAAGTCGAAGCGGTTTATGAGTTGAATCCGGGTCAGGTGGACTGGATCAAGCAGATGGCCGAAAAGTACGATCTGGACGACCAGAACAAGGCCCTGCGGATCATCATCGACTACGTCCTCACGGAGGCCGATGAATCCTCCGTCTTCGAGGACATCCGCTGCCTTTACTGTTGATCCCGTTCCCGGACTAGCGCCGGCGGCGGCGGCGCTTCCGAGTCTTCTTCTTCCGGGATTTCCGGATCTTGGCCCAGGCGTCGCGCAGGGTCA
>JAJDTT010000079.1 GCA_022827025.1 Acidobacteriota bacterium | reverse complement strand
GCCGCTGTCGAACGACTCGTAGGGGCGACCCTTGTGGTCGCCCTCCCCCTGAACGGCGCCACCGTCCGCCGGCCATTGCTTGGTCACTACCGGACCGGGGGGGTGGAGCGGCGACTTTCTAGTCGCCGACTGGGATCGGCGTCCGGAGCGGCGTCTTTCAGGCGCCGACTGGGACCGGCGTCCTTCCGGGCGCCGGGAATGGCGACGTGGAGCGGCGACTCCGCCGGGGAACGATGCGACCCCGCGGGGCACCCACAAGGGGTGCCCCTACGGTCATCGGGAATTGGAAGTTTCAAAGAAGGATGGGGCGCCTCGGAGGCTGCCGGATCAGGCGACCACCTTGGCGCCGAGGGGGATGTCGAAGAACTTGGCTCGGGGGCTGGCCTTGAGGCTGTCGTGGATGAAGCAGACGTGGGTGCACCAGCAGGCGTCCTTGACGATCTGATCCGTCTCTTTCCGCACCGCCCTTGAGGAGACCGCCCCACGGAAATCGAAATTCACGTCCCTGAGATTCAGGATCTTTTCCCGCAGCTCGCAGGCGCGCAGGTCGCCGTTGTAGTCCACCACCAGGATGGTCTTGCCCGCCGTGCAGGGCATGGGCCAGGAGTCGGAAGCCTCGAAGTTCCGCTCCTGGAGCGTGTAGTGAAAGTAGATGGTCTGGGTGTAGTAGAGCTTCTTGAGCCAGCCCCGGAGGCTTCCCCCCTTGCGGCGGGCCAGCTTGCGGCCGTAGTGCTCGTGGATCGGCTTGACGCTCCGGTAGAACTCCCCCAGGTCCCGCCGGGTAATCCGCTTCAGCTCCGGGTCCTTGGCCTCGCCCCGGATCACCTGGAAGTAGTGCCCGTTCAGGTCCGTGTTCCGGGCCAGCCACCAGCCCAGTTCCTCCAGCTCGTCGATGTTGTCGGCGGTGACCACCGAGTTCACGTGGACCCTCACTCCGGGAAGGCGGGACTCCCGGTCCGTGAGCAGCCGGATGGTCTCCAACGCCTGATCGAAGTTTCCCGGCACGCCCCGGACGCGGTCATGGGTCGAGGCGAACCCGTCCAGCGCCAGGTTCAGGTTCACCTCCATCCCGGGCAGTTCCCGGGAGGTGTGCTCCATGAGTTCCAGGGTCCTCTCGGCGAAGAGTCCGTTGGTGGGAAGGTTCAGGGTGCGCACCCCGTTGCGGTGGTAGAACATCCCCAGGATTTCCGCCAGGCGGGGACGCATCATCGGCTCGCCGCCCGAGAGCCAGAGCTCATGGAAACGGGGCATGCCGGCCGAAAGGGATTCGATCTCTTCGAAGGTCAGGTCCCCGGGACGATTCAGGTCCTCCCAGTAGAAGCAGGTCTCGCAACGGGAATTGCAGCGGCTGGTGACGAACAGGATCAGGGTGTTCAGATCCACGGTGTTTCCGTTTTACAGGAAGCCGGGGTCCCGATCAATCCAACACCCGGGTCTCGGTGGGAGAGACCATGCGATAGGTGATCCCCCGCCAGCGCAGGTTCCGGGTCGACAGCGACCCCACCATCGCAGCCACCGTGACCAGGTTGGCCAGCGGCCCCCAGCAGGTGTGCGGGATGAGCAGCCACCCTCTCGGCAGGGGCGCCTCGGGAAAAAGCACGGCCACGGCCCGAAGCCGGAGCCAGGCCTTGACGGCGCCGGCCACCAGGATGGCGATCACCAGGACCGCAAGCACCACCGACCGGGGATCCGGACCGTAGAGGTTGAGGCTGGTCCGGGCCCAGGCCCCGCCCCCCCAAACGGCCACCAGATAGACCATCTGGGTGGCGAATGCGGCCCTCCAGAGGTTCGGATGGTAGACGCGGGTGATGGCCAGTTGGCGGCGGCTCCAACCCAGCAGATCCCTGAGGCTCGCGTCCTCGTGGGAAAAGCTCAGGCACTGGGGCTGGAACCGGATGGTGCGGCCGCCGGCTTTCACGGCCCGGCTCAGCGAGAGGTCGTCGCTGAGCGTGTGCTGCCAGTGGTCCGCGACGGCGCAGGAGTCGAAGACCTCCCGGCGGATCGCCATCGCCCCTCCCCAGGCGAAGTAGCTGTTCCCCTCGCTCATCAGGGAAGCGATGCCGGCGTTCCAGACCGATCGCAGGACCGATCCGAATCCCCCCTTCTGAGGCAGATACCAGCGGTAGCCGGTGCTGGCCCCCACCTCCGGATCCTCCAGGGGCGCCACCAGGTGGCGGAGCCACAGGGAGCCGGGCCGGATGTCCGAATCGCCGAAGACCAGGACCCGGTCCCGGCGCCGGAGATGGCCCAGCGCGTGGAGCAGATTGTGGACCTTCTGGCTCCTGTCCCGGGTCTTTCCCGAGAACAGCAGCCGGACGCGGGGATGGGAACGGCCTTCCAGCAGGGACCGGATCACCGGCACGGACGCATCGTCCTGGTCATCGGTCACCAGGAGCAACTGCCAGTCCGGGTATTCCAGATCCAGGAAGGCGGCCAGGTTCCGGTCCAGACCCGGGTCCAGCCCCCGGCAGGGAACGATCAGGGTCAAGGGAGGCGAGTAAGCTCCGGGGACCGTCTTCGAGGCCCTCCGAAACAGCCGGAGAAACTCGAATCCTCCTCTCAGCGAGTAGAGACCCTCGAGCAGGGAGAGCAGAGCCAGGAAGATGAGCCAGTCCGGCGGTTGCACTTCCAGATGTCCGGTTCGGAGTGAAGCGGGCTAGGAGTCTGCGCGGTAGAAATGATCGTAGCGAGAAAGTGGAGAATCGAGGCCAGATTTTCACGATTTAGAGGCGCATAGTTGTTCTATTCGCCGAGAAATCGGGGAAATATGGACCGATTATACGCTTTCGCAGCAGA
>JAJDTT010000062.1 GCA_022827025.1 Acidobacteriota bacterium | reverse complement strand
GCGTTGCCGCTGTCCAACGACTCGGTCCCTACTGGGCCGGGGGGTGGCGCGACGGCTCGGCCGGGGAACGATGCGACCCCGGAGGGCACCCACAAGGGGTGTCCCTACGGTCATCGGGAATTGAAGTTACTAAGAAGGGGGCGTGACGATCGCGCAGGATTTTCGCCCTCAGCGCGTGCTCGCGACCGAGAGCGTAGTGGTGACTACGTTTGAGGGAGCATGTGCGCGCTGAGGGCGAAAAGACCAGCGAGCGCATGCCCAGCGCAGTGTGTCTCGGAGAAACCTTGGCAAAATCCGCCTAAATGCCCAAAAACAAATTATTTTTCATCATACGCATAGCGACCTGGTGAGAAATGCGGGTTAAGGAAGGAACTGATGCGATGAAGGACGAAGACTTCGAACTGGTTGAGGGAAGCGGAAATATATTTCGCGATTTCGGAGATCCCGAGGCCGATCTGAAGCAGGCCAAGGCCATCCTCGCGGCCCGGATCATCGCCGTTCTGGACGAGCGCGGTCTCAGCGTGCGAAAGGCGGCGAAGAAGACCGGCTTCGCAGCCGCCGACTTCTCGCGTATCCGAAACGCAAATCTTGGACGGTTCACACTGGACCGGATGATGAGGATGATTGGTGCGCTGGACGACCATTTAAGGGTAACGATTCATATCGGACTCCGTGCGGAAGACCGTGCAACGACGGCGAAAGCGGGAACCGGTCCACGATGAAGGTTGGCGGTACTGGACCCCCTTTCGGCGGTTGGGAAACCGCCGCTCCCATTCGGCCACAAGGATGTGGCGGCTCCTCCTACTCCGAATAGACCGGGTGGCTCAGGTAGCGTTCGCCCAGGTCGCAGACCATGGCGACGACGCGGGCGCCCTTTCCCAGACGACGCGCGACCTGGAGGGCGGCCCAGCAATTGGAACCTGAGGAGATGCCTGCGAAGATGCCTTCCTTGCGGGCCAGGTCCCGGGTGACGAGGCGGGCGTCCTCGAACTCGACGTGGATGATCTCGTCGATGACGTCGCGATTCAGGACCGATGGGACGAATCCCGCTCCGATCCCCTGGATCTCGTGGGGTCCCGGCTCTCCGCCCGCAAGCACCGGTGAATCGGCGGGTTCCACCGCAACGATCAGGACATTGCGCAATTCCTTTTTCAGGATCTCGCCGACACCCGTGATGGTGCCCCCGGTACCGACGCCGGCCACGAATGCATCCAGCCTCCCGTCCGTCGCCTCCAGAATCTCCAGGGCGGTGGTGTGACGGTGAACCCGCGGATTGGCCGGGTTGTTGAACTGTTGCGGCATGTAGGCGTCGGGAAGCCGGCTCACCAGCTCTTCAGCTTTGCCGATGGCGGCGGTCATTCCTCGGACCTCGGGCGTCAGGACCAGTTCGGCGCCCATGGCCTGAAGGACCCGCCGGCGTTCCACGGACATGGTGTCGGGCATGGTCAGGATCAACCGGTACCCCATGACCGCCGCGGCCATGGCCAGGCCGATCCCCGTGTTCCCGCTGGTGGGCTCGACGATGACCGTCTTTCCGGGCTGGATCCGGCCCTCTTCCTGGGCCTGTTTCAGCATGGCGTAGGCGATCCTGTCCTTGACGCTGAAGGAGGGGTTCAGGGACTCCAGCTTCAGCAGAAGCTCGGCGGATCCGGGACGAGTCAGACGTCGGACCCGCACCAACGGCGTGTTGCCGATCAGTTCCAGGATGCTGTCTGCCAGGAGAGGGCGGTGACGGGGCATGGGTAACGTTGGATGACGGCCAACCGGCCAGCCCCGATCTCAGGCCAGAATTTCGTGGACGACGCGACCGTGGACGTCGGTCAGACTCTCGTCGCGGCCTCCGAAACGATAGACCAGGCGCTCATGGTCCAGGCCCAGCAGATGGAGGATGGTGGCGTGCAGGTCGTGGACCGTGGTCTCGTTCTCGACAACGTGCTTGCCGATCTCGTCGGTGCGGCCGTACAGGGTCCCGCCTTTGACTCCCCCTCCGGCCATCCAGATGGTGAACGCCGTTTCCAGGTGATCGCGTCCGTCTCCGTTTCCGGTGTCCGGCGTGCGGCCGAACTCGGTGCCCCAGATGACCAGCGTCTCATCCAACATGCCCCGGGACTTGAGGTCCTTGATCAGGCCGGCCACCGCCTGGTCGGCCACCAGGGCGTTCCCCTCGTGCCCCTTCTTCAGGATGGTGTGCTGGTCCCAGGTGCCGTTGGTGGCGCCGAAAAGGACAGGGGGCGTCACCTCGACGAACCGGACGCCCGACTCGATGAGGCGCCGCGCCCGGAGGCACTGCAGGGCATAGTTCCGCTGGTCCTTGTTGGAGGTGTCCAACCCGTAGAGCCGCTTGGTGGCTTCGGTCTCGCGAGACAGGTCCAGCACGTCGGGAACCAGGGACTGCATCCGGTAGGCCATTTCGTAGTTTCGGATGGCCGATTCGATGGCGTCGTTTCTTCCGGCCTCGGCCAGATACTCCCGATCCTGGTCCAGCAGCACCGACAACTTGGTGTTCTGGATGGCGCTCTCATCCGACGGAACCAGGTTCTCGATGGGTGTCCCCTCCGCCTTCACCGGCAATGCCTGGTGGGTCGCCGGGAGGAAGCCGTTGGAGAAGTTCTCCAATCCTCCCGGGGGGATCGACGTGGCTTCCGGGTGGAGCAGGACGTACCCGGGTAGATTCTTGTTCTCGCTTCCCAACGCGTACGTGATCCAGGATCCCAGGCTGGGGTACCCCCCGACGTTGCGGCCGGTGTGGAACAGGATGTTGCCGCGCGGGTGCAGCGGGAAGTTGGAGACCATGGAACGAACGATCGCCAGGTCGTCCACCAGGGTGGCGATGTGGGGAAAGAGCTCACTGACCGCGATTCCCGCCTTGCCGTATTTCTTGAAGGTCCAGGGACAGCCCTGATAGGTGCGGATCCCGTCGCCGGAGAGCTGGCCGTGCAGCTCGTTGAGCTTGGGTTTGGGATCGAACGTGTCCATGTGGGAGACGCCGCCCGGCATGAAGCAGAGGATGACGTTCTTGACCTTGGGCTGGAAATGGGTGGGGGGAGTCGGGACCAGGCCCGCGTAGGCGTCTTCAGCCATGAGGGCGGACAGGGCGGTCAGTCCGAACCCGTTGGCGCTCAGCGACAGCATCCGGCGCCGCGTCAGCGGAGCGCCGAGGCAACCCGGACAAACGCCTTGTTCCTTGTTTCGCTGGGTCATGGCATCACCTCAGGTAGATGAACTCTTTCGTGTTGAAGAGACTGTGGGCCACGTCCTTCCAGATCTCTTTGCTGGCCAGGATATGCCCTTGCGGGACTCGATACAAGCGTCCCAGCTTCCGGGCCAGCTCTCCGAACCGGGCCACCTCGCCGGGGCTCGGGGGCCGATTGAGAGCCTGGACGAACATGCGTCCCAAGCGCTCCCGGAGCGTTTCCCCCTCCCGCTCCAAAAGCCGGTCGGCCCAGTAGTCCGCCTGTTGGATCACGAAGGGATCGTTGAGCAGGGCCAATGCCTGGGAGGGGACGTTCGTCACGTCCCTGCGCCCGCGGGAAACGGAGGGGACGGGAAAATCGAAGAGCTCCAGAAACCGGGGACCCTCCATGCGGGTGACCCGCAGGTAGACGCTCCGGCGGCCGTGCCCGTCCAACGGACCGGCGTGAAGCTTGCGGTATTCCTTGGTCTTCAGCCGGTAGGGTTCGACGCTGGGACCGTAGCGCAACGGATCGAGACGGCCCGATGTGGCCAGGATCGAGTCGCGGATGGCCTCGGCCTCCAGGCGGCGGACGGGGTAGCGGTGCAGAAGCCGGTTTTCCGGGTCGATCCGGGAGGCCGCCTCGGACGCCCGGCTCGACTGCTGGAAGGCCTGTGTGAGAACCAGCCGCCGGATAAGCCGCTTCAGGGACCACCCGTCGGCGATGAACCGGGCGGCCAGGTGGTCCAACAGTTCGCCGTGGGACGGACGCTCGCCGAAGTTGCCGAAGTCGTTGATAGTGCTTACCAGACCCCGTCCGAAGAGGTAGTTCCAGACCCGGTTGACCATGACCCGGGCGGTGAGGGGGTTTTGGGGAGAGGCAATGAGATCCGCCAGCTCCCGCCGGCCGCTGCCGTTGGATTCGAGGGACCGTCCCCCGGTGAGCACGGTCAGGTAGCGGCGCGGCACGGGATCACCCGGATTCTCGGCGTCACCGTTCTGCAGCAGGGAATAGTCCCGCCCCGAACCCATGTCCAGCAACGAGTTGATGGTCTGGGGTCGGGAAATACCGGATTCGATGCCTCTGTACTCGGAAATCAGTTGCGAGAGCCGGGGAGTGAGATCGCTGGAGTTGTCCACCAGGTGGTTGGTCGCCAGCCAATGAATCCAGCGGACGTCGTTCTCGCTCGGCGTTCCCCGGGCCCACGCTTCCAGGGCCCGGCGGCTCCGCTCGGCGTAGCGTTGCGCGGCTTCCCGGGGGTTTTGGGGCGCCGGGTCTCGAAACAGGGGCAGCAAGTGGGACAGGTCGTTGTGAGGAGGATCCTCCACGTCGTGGAGCATGGCCCGGGCGATGCCGAAATAGGACCCGGGCGCCCCCATCTTCTCCTCGGTGAACCCCTTGATTCTCTTGGGCCGATCCGGGAGCCGGGGATTGTTGGTCTTGGTGACCAGCTCGACGTAGACGGGGAATCGCTCCTTGTCCTGGAGAGTCTCGACCTTCTGCCAGTTCAGGTCGGCGTTGTCGAAGACTTCGACGCCCTCGCCCAGCATGCAGTTGTCCACCACCGCCCGGCGTCCTCCCAGCATTCCCCCCATGACCTGGAGACTGAGGAACTTCCTCTCCTTGGTCAGGTAGGGGGAGCGGAGCGCCCCGTTGAGCCGTTCCGAAAGGGCGTGGGTGTAGATTCCCGCCGGATAGACTCCGCTGACCGCCTCCGGTCCTTCCGGGGCCAGGACGAATTCTCCGTCCTCCGATCGGCCTTCAAGCAATCCCACCCCCTCGGGGTACCAGTCGCTCAGAGGCAGGGAAGTGAAGTTCTCCGTGTTGTAGGCCTGGCGGTCGCGGATCTCTTTCACGTGCTCCGGCGCGGCTCTCTCCCACAGTTCCCGGAACCGTTCCGGCGCCAGGCCCACCTCGCAGGTGACCGTCGACCAGGGATAGAGGAAGCTCTCAGGATCGACGCTCTCCTTCTGAAGCGCCTGGATCCATCGTTCCAGGCGTTGGGGCCGGAGTTCCGATCCGGCCTCCGCCGTCTTCGGATCGACCGGGGCCTGCGCGGCCAGGAGGTAGGCCGGGATCTCTTCAACCTGCTCCAACCAGGCGGTCGCCAGTTCCGAGCGAATCTGCGGCTTCAGGGCCCGCAGGCGCTGCATCAAGGGAGACTGGGAACCACCCGTGTCCAGGGTGCTGGTGACGGGACGGGCACTGTTCAGGATCCCGTACAGCGCGTAGTAGTCCTCGATGGGAATGGGATCCAGCTTGTGATCGTGACAGCGGGCGCAGGCCACGGACAGTCCCTGTAGGGCCCGGGTGAGGGTGTCGATCTGGTCGTCCACCACGTCGGTGCGAATCTCCCGGAACTCGATGCAGTCGTCGTGCCCCATCTCGCCCATGAGCAGGAATGCCGAACCGGTGGCCGATTCGTTGATGCCCAACGGGACGTTGATCCGGGGATTCTCCAGCAGGTCGCCGGCGACATGTTCCCTCGCCAGTTGATCGTAGGGGACGTCCTGGTTGAAGGCGCGGATCAGGTAGTCACGGTAGCGCCAGGCTCCCTTGACGATGTAGTTCCACTCGTAGCCGTAGGTTTCGGCGAAACGAACGACGTCCATCCAGTGGCGCGCCCAGTGCTCCCCGAAATGGGGAGAGTCCAGGAGCCGGTCCACGAAGTCGGCGTAGCCTCTCTCGGACGGGTCCCGCAGCAGTTCGTCCACGCTGGCCGGATCCGGCGGCAGTCCCACGACCGAGAAACTGAGGCGCCGGGCCAGGGTGCGGATGTCGGCCCTATCCGCCGGCTCCAGTCCCTCCTTGCGGAGCGCCGCCAGCAGGAAGCGATCGACCGGTGTGCCAGACCAGGTCTCATGCTCCACCTGGGGCGGATCGGGATCTGCAACCGGCTGGAAGGCCCAGTGCTCCCGGGTCAGGCGGGCATAAAAATCGGGCTCGTCGGTGACGTCCGGGCCCGCGGGCCACGGAGCTCCCATCCGGACCCAACTCTCCAAATCACCGATCTCGGCGTCGGCCAGCATGCGGCCCAGGGGCATCTTCAGATCCTGATGGCGGACGGCCTGGATGATCAGGCTCCGGTCCGGGTCACCGGGAACCAGAGCGGACCCTCGAAGGCCACCCTTCATGAGGGCCTCGCGGGAATCGACCCTGAGCGAGGAGAGCTGCTGCTTGTCGCCGTGGCAGGAGTAGCAGTTCTCGACCAGCAGCGGCCGGACCTTCGTTTCGAAGAACTCCATGGCTTCGCGGTCGACCTTGGCGCCGGATGGCGCCGAGAGGAGGAATCGGCCATTGGAGAGAACCAGGAACGGCAGCAGGAACAGACCGGCCAACAGGCGGAGCCTGAGGTTCGGAATCGCGATGGTACAGGGAATGACCACGTTTCGTACCCGCGCCCAAACGATAGCATATCTTCCTGTCTTCGATGCACTTTGCTGACGTTGGATCAGTCACTTGCACGGCATCCCGGCAACGCCGGTTTGCGCTGCCGCCGGTGCTGGGTTAGTGTCTCGATGCTGTGTAGTCAAACCCTATGGGAACGGCTTTTGTCGCGGACTTGCGGGGAGGGGAAGATGGATGCCATCAAGAGCGGTTGCTGCTCGGTGGTCGCGGGTGTTGTCTCTCTGATGGTCCTTGCCGGGACCCTTTCCTGTGGCCCACCTCCTGACGGATCGAAGGAAACCATGGAGCCCGTACGCCTCTTCTCCCCGAGCGTGTCATCCGCCGATTTCGGGACCACTCCCGGCGGCGAGAGCGTACGGATCTACACGTTGACGAATTCCGCCGGCATCGAAGTCCGGGTCATCACTTACGGCGGCATCATCGTCTCCCTCCGGACCCCCGATCGGACCGGCAACTTCGACGACATCGTATTGGGATTCGATTCGCTGGAAGGCTACCTCGCCAAGCACCCCTACTTCGGCACCTTGGTGGGACGCTACGCCAACCGCATTTCCGACGGCCGTTTCACCCTGGACGGGGTCCGGTACAAGTTGGCCCGAAACAACGGCGAAAACCACATCCACGGCGGCATCAAGGGATTCGACAAGGTGGTCTGGCGGGACCGGCCGATCGAGGAGGACAACGGAGTCGGCGTCGTCCTCGAGTACACCAGCGCGGACGGAGAGGAAGGGTACCCCGGCACACTGGACGTCCAGGTGACCTATACCCTGACCGGAGACAACGAACTGGTCTGCGACTATCGCGCCACCACGGACCGGGCCACGCCCATCAACCTGACCCAGCACTCCTACTTCAACCTGGCGGGCCAGGGAACGGGGGACGTGTTGCGGCATCTCCTGGAGTTGAACGCCGCGGCATTCACTCCCAACGATGCCGAACTCATCCCCACGGGCGAGATCCGGCCGGTAGAGGGCACCCCATTCGACTTCAGGAACGAGATGCCCATCGGAGCGCGAATCAACTCTCCCTATGAGCAGATCCAGATCGGGGGCGGGTACGATCACAACTACGTCCTGAACCCGGCGGATGAGGGTCCGACGCTGGCGGCAAGAGTCAGGGAACCGGTGACGGGACGCGTCATGGAGGTGTACACGACCGAGCCCGGCGTCCAGCTCTATACCGGCAACTTCCTGGACGGGACGCTGACCGGCAAGGGTGGAAGCATCTACGGGCGCCGCTCCGGCTTCTGCCTGGAAACCCAGCACTATCCGGATTCACCCAACCGGCCCGAGTTCCCCTCCACGATCCTGAGACCGGGTGAGACCTACGAGTCCCGGACCGTGTTCAAATTCCCCGACGTCCGGGGAACCTGATTTTTTCCGAACGCTGCTTTGGGCACCTTCCGGATCCTTCGTCGGGAACTTCTTCGAGGTGCTGTCGCCAGATGATCTGTCGTCGGCATCACCGGCTCTCCCGGCCTCCGGACGGACCGTCCGTGCCGTCGGCCGCAAGAAACGAAAACGAATAGAGGCTGGCCTCTTCAAGGTAAAACCGGAGCCGGATCGGTTTCCCGGCCAGTGACGTGACGGCAGTCCGGCCTTTCCAGGTCACGGTCCGGCGGAGGGAGTCCTGCCGAATCGGATCACAGTCTTCTCGCCCGTAGCCGGGAATAGGCCTTCCCTCATGGTCCAGGACCTCAACCCGGACAAGACCCTCCCGGGCATCGGCGTTGACGACCAGCTCATCCCCGGTGAAGGTGAGGCTCCGGGTGGTCAAGTGTCCGCCTCGCTTGTCCGCTTGAACCGATACGAACCCATCCAGTCGCAGTTTGGCCAATCCGATGCCGTTGGGGAATCCGTCGACGCCCGGAGGGCGGCTGTGATTGTGATCGACACCCACTGCGTGGTAGTAGATCCAGATTTCTTCGTCGAATACGAAGGGTCCCTGTAGCGGATGAATCGCACCCCAATCGAAATCGCCGGGCCGGGTCGATAGCGGCACGAAGACCTCCCGGTTCCCGGAGCGCTCCCAGGTCAGTCCATTCCGGCTGGAGGTCAACTGTACGGCGCCACGGCAGTACTCCGGATCGTAGCTGAAGACGGTGATGAGGCCGATGCGCAGACCCTCGTAGGTCATGACCTCCATGTTGTAGAACTGGTCCCGATTGAGAGGATCTTCTGCGTCCGGCCCCACGATGACCCGATAGTCGCCCCAGTCAACGAAATTGCGGCTCAAAATCTGGCCGACTCGCCGGATGCTGTGGTTCTCGGGAGCGCGGTTCCTCTGAGGGTCCCAATGCCGCCGCCAACCGGCACGAGCTTCGGGGTCGCTCACGAGCCGCGGCCGCATCTGGGAGATCCGGCCGGTGCGGTCCCGGATGATGCCCACATAGCGGCCGAGAGCCTCGTCCCAGTAGGCGACCATCTGGCTGTCGTGGCCGGGTGGTTCGAAGAAGACCGCCTCGCCGTCGTTGTACGGGGTCCAGCTCAATCCGTCTCCCGAATAGGAGGCATGGATCTTGTAGCCTCCCCGCATGTGCAGCATCTTGAAACGCTTGGACGGGTCCCCCTCATGGAGGTCCAGGAAGACGCCGCTGGCCAAACCGCCGTGCGGAATCACGATGTTGTTTTCCGTCGTCCCCCGGTACTTGAATTTCCCCAGCCTTGGCTTGTCCCACCGGATGCCGTCGCTGCTCCGGGCGAAGCAGAGGACCGACTCTTCGTCCCCGCCGCTGCCGGCGTGCAAGCTGTACCACAGCTTGAAAAGTTCGTCGCCCGGATCGTAGAGGACGCTCGAAAAAGAGATGGGCATGCCTGCCTCCCAGGCCTCCTCTCCTTCGGGCACTCTGGAAACAACCGGGTTGCCGTGGTGCTTCCGCGGCTGGTTCAACCTCCGCTCCACACCTTCCGATTCAGAGATCAGGAAATCATCGACAAAGAGTTGCCGGTGGCTTTGCAGCGCGATCGGCGCCTCCTCGGATCGTGCCGAAACCGGAGCCGTAGCCCTCAGAACGGAGATTGAGGCCTCCGGGAGGTGTGGCAACTGGATCCCGGTAAGGGGACCCGTTCCGCCCATACCCAGGACCAACTCCGCGGTCATTTGAATCGTTATCAAGACGACAGTCCATGATTTCGTCATCCAAGGCTCCTGGCTGGACCGGGGAAGTGGCGGCAGTATATCAGCCAAATGACAGGAAATTCGAAGCAAGCCACTGGGAGCGAAAACTCAATGCCGAAGGCAAGCGTAACGAGGCGTCAAGGCCAGCCCTGTCGATTCCAGTTGGGACCCGGTGATGTTCGGAATGATTCGCCCGGCCACCGGCTGGGAAATCCCACCGGACCAAGGAAGTCAGCGACTACACGGCTTGCGGCCGGCCAGCACCGAAATTGGAGTTTGGCTCCAAACGCACCCGGCGTCGAAGCCCGCTTGGGTCATCGCCTCCAACTCCCCTTTCCGGGGAAAGTACGTATCCTCATCCGACCATTCGTCGAAGTGCCGGTAGGCCCGCTCTTCAGGGATTCCGCGCGAGACCATGTGCGCCGCCCAGACGGCGTAGTCCGCAGCCTTCCGGCAGGTATCTTCCGGCATGGTCGCATCACCGTTGACGAACACGCCGCCGGGAGTCAACGCTTCGTGGATTCGCCCATAAAGTTGGGCTTTGGCGTCCAGGTCCGGCACATGATGCAAGGCCAGCGAGGCTGCGACGGCGTCGCAACGGGGAAGGGCATCATGGAAGGACTGCCTTTTCAGGTGCACCCGCCCCCCGAACCGTTGCAGTCGTATTTCGGCGCGAGCCAGCATTTCGTCGTCGACGTCGATCAATTCGACGACGCACCCGCCGCACTTCTCCAGGATCGCCTCGGACAGGGCCCCGGTTCCGGCGCCCAGGTCGAGAACCCGTTCGGGCCGGATGAGAGCAACTGCCCGGGCAGCCTCCTCCAGCATTCGATCGTAGCCGGGTATGAACTGCCGGATGATCTCGTCGTAGGTGTCGATTTCGAGATGCAGGTGCCGGCGAACTGAGTGGCTCATGGGCCTGTTTCGAAACCACCGGCGGGCCAACCGAACGAATACGGAAAGGTTACTGCGGCTCGGCCGCCAGTGCGCCGTCTGTCACCGTGATCCTCGTGGCTCCGGAGACTTCGAAAAACAAAGTCTGTCTCGGCAGGCAGCCCTGTGCAAATGCCCGGCGCGCCAGGGTGATCCTATCGGTCGATCTCCCTGCGGGCGGCTTCTCCATGGAACAGTGCGCCCTCGATACGAGCCATCCCTGTTGCCACGGTACGGAGCCGATCGTCGAACTGGTTCAGTCGTTCGCTGACCTGCTTCTTGAAGGAGTCCAGGCTCTTGTTCATCAGTAAGAGCATCACGCCCATGCCAGCCAGAGTTCCCGCAGTCGTCGACGCGATGATCACCCCTTCGCTCATGGTTTCGCTCTATATCTTCAAGGTTATCTGTCTTGATCCGTCAGGTTCAAACTTTCTTCTATTCCCGCGATCACTCTCGTCTAGTGCTGTTCAACCTTCGGGCCGGAGTTCGTAGAGTATGACGTCCCGCCCCGCCAGTCTGGCTTCGAGCCAACGGTTGAGGGATGCCTGACTCTCTCCGGACCGGCGACCGGCCAACAACCCCTCCACGCTGATGTCCTCGTCGAGGTCGTCCCAATGAATATGCTGGCTGCCGGCATGCAGGTCCCAGTTGTTTCGTTCGTCTTCAGTCGCATGGACAAGTCTTGGATACCAATCAAGTGGGACCGAGATGATCCGTCCGTCAGCCAGTTCCACCGTCAGCAATTTTCCTGTGACCGTGATCCTCGTGGCTCCCGGCACTTTCAATTCAACCGTCGAGTATTCATGCCACGCCTCCATGGTCTCTCAGGGCATGGTACCACCTTCAATTGGGACAACTTGAAACCCAGGTCCACCGGAAGGCGCTTCCTCATGGTCCAGAGGTTTCCCCCAAATTGGAATCCCGTAAGGGCGCCCCTTGTGGGTGCCCTCTTCGGTTCAAACCAGACCAAGACTTGGTCAACTTCTGGGGCATGACGTGGGATTAGCGGGACGGCGCCCGGTTGTGGTCACCGCGAGGGCGACCACAAGGGTCGCCCCTACGAACGGGGCGAGAAAAATGGGGAAAGTCCGGCTCATAATCCAGTTTTGCGTTTCGGATATAATGGCGCTTTGCGCAACGAGGACGGACTTGATTTGAAGCGCCATTCACAACAGAAATCCTTTCCGGACATTCCCTCGGCTTGTTGGCGCGGGGGATGGATCGCCACTGTTCTCTTGGCGAGTCTTCTCGTTTTCTCCCCAGCCTCAGTGGAAACCGAGCTGGACAAAGCCGAACTGGAACAGGTGGAGGATCGATCCGAGTCCCTGGCCAACTCCCTGCTGGAATTTTCGGTGACGGTGCGGGAGCGGGACATGGTTCGGATCGGCAAGTCCTTCGAGTCCCCGGCCAGGGTGACGCTGTGGCCCTCTCTCTCCGGCGCTCCGGAGACGGAATTCAAGTGGATCTCGACCGGCGCTCCCCGCGTCGCGCGCAAGCGTCCGGGGAAGGTGACCCGGACGGAACTGATGAAGAGCTGGGGGAAGTTCCTCGAGACCTTCTCCTCCGTCGAGGATGCCCGTTTCCAGGTGAAGGGTGCCCGCTTCAGCCAACGGGGGGCGAAGGTCGAGGGGAAGGGAGATCTCAAATTCTTCCTGATCGGGCGTGACGGCAAGAGCCATCGATTCTGGGTGAAGGGAACGGGCCGGCTGGTCGCGGTCCGAACCGGGGAGGAGAACTGGCAAATCTCCGAATTCCGCCTGGACGAGGTCAGGACCATGCGCGCGTCCGCGGACCTCTTCTCCGAAGTCTGCATTCCGGCGGGCGTCTCTAATTCGCTGCCCCGGTACGGCGAACCGGGGAACGATGATTTCGTCTACCACGGCGGCGCCGCGGGAGACGTGGACGGGGACGGGCTGCAGGATCTGGTGGTCACGGGCATCAACCGGAACTTCCTCTACCTGAACCAGGGCGGCCGGTTTCAGGACGTGGCCGACAAGGCGGGGATCTCCATCACCCCGCCGGGCACGGCGCCGCTGCTCCTCGACTACGACAACGACGGCGACCTGGATATCTTCATGGCCTCCGTGGGAGAGCAGATGCTGTTCGAGAACCGCCTGGTCCCCTCGGGCAAGCTGCTGTTCTTCGACATCTCGCAAGAGGTCGGGATCGCGGTGAACGCCATCGGTTTCAGCGCCACGGCCGGCGACGTGAACGGCGACGGCTGGACCGACATCTACGTCGCCTCCTACAACCGCTACGGCCGGGTCATGCCCGACTCCTGGCGCCGCGCCTCCAACGGGACTCCGAACCTGCTTTTCCTGAATCAAGGCAACGGGAGCTTCCGCGAATCGGGGGCCGCGTGGGGTGTCCGGGACCAGCGCTGGAGCTACGCCGCCCAGTTCGCCGACATCAACGGAGACGGACGGCTGGATCTTTACGTGGCCAACGACTTCGGCGAGAACGGCTACTACGTCAACCTGGGCGACCGCTTCGAGGACCGGGCCGCCGGCATGGGCCTGCTGGACCCGGGCAACGGCATGGGCGTCTCCTTCGGCGACTACAACAACGACGGCCGGATCGACCTCTACGTCACCAACATGTCCTCGACGGCCGGGAACCGGATCCTGGACCGGCTGTTTCCGCAGGGCAGGGGAGACCGCAGCGGACTCAAGAAGCTGGCGGCGGGGAATACTCTGTTCGAAGGGGAGGATGGGGGCGGCTTTCGGGACGTGAGCGGCAAGTTCGGCCCCTTCGTCGCCGGATGGGCCTGGGGCGGAGTCTTCGTGGACTTCGACAACGACGGCTGGGAGGACCTCTACTCTCCCAACGGGTTCATCAGCGGCAAGTCCATGAAGGACACATGAAGCTTCTTCTGGCGCCACGTCGTGGCGTCCACGGTCGGCGACGAGAAGGCCGGCAACCAGGACTACCAGAAGAACCACATGGCTCTGCTCTTCGAGGAGGGACTGTCCTTCAGCGGATTCGAACGGGACGCCCTCTTCCTGAATCGTGAGGGAAGCCGGTTCCAGGACATCTCAGGCGTCTCGGGTATCGACTCCATCTCCGACGGACGCTCCGCCGTCCCCGTCGACCTGGACAACGACGGCGACCTGGACATCTTTCTCACCACCATCCAGGGCGAAGGTCATCTCCTGTTCCGGAACAACGTGGGCCAAGACAAGGGCTTCATCCGCGTCGAGCTGGAGGGGACGAAGAGCGGCAAGGACGCATTCGGCGCCCAGGTCCGGGTGAAGACTCCGCTGGGCGTCCAGACCCGGATCCTCTCGGGCGGAAGCGGTTTCATGGCTCAGCCCGACCGGCGGCTCCTGTTCGGTCTGGGGGAAACCAGGGAGGCGGAATGGATGGAGGTCACCTGGCCTTCGGGCGCCCGCCAGCGGGTCGGTCCCATTCCCGCCGGCACCTCCCTGAAGCTGGTGGAGGAGGAACCCGACTACCAGGCCCTGTCCCTGCCGGCGGCTGCTCTGCCCGATCCGTTGGAGGAGGAGCAGGTCCTCTGGAGCAAGCTGGAGATCAAGCGGGGCCTGCCCATGCCCGAATTGGCGCTGAAGACGCTGCCGGACGGCGAGGAGACCTCGCTGCCGCTGGAGAAGGGAACATCCTACCTGGTGAATCTCTGGGCCACCTGGTGCGGGCCGTGCCGGCGGGAGATGCCGGAGTTGGAAGCGGCCAAGGCCAAGTTGGAAGAGAACGGGATCCAGGTGATCGGTCTCAGTCTGGACCAGGGGGTCCCACTGGCCGACGTAGAGTCGTATGCTCGCGACTTGGGCGTGTCGTATCCGAACTACCTGCTGGAACCGGAGTCGCTAGAGAAGATCTTCGCCGGCGGCGAAGTCTTCGTCCCCTTCTCGATCCTGGTGGACGAGGAGGGCCGCGTCGCCGACAGCCACGCCGGTTGGGGAGAACAGGCCAAGCGCAAGCTGGATCGCCTTTGCCGCTAGGAGCTCCCCCACCGGCCCCGGTCCGGTGAAATCCTGCGTGAAATGGAGTGGGGGTTTTCCTACCCCCACTCCCTCGGGGGACTGAAAGTCCCCCCTCCTATTCGCCCAACTCCGGCCCCACCGGAGCCCGGCGAAGGCAACGGCGGCGAAGAGGGGGACAAGAATGTCCCCCTCCGAGGGTGCCCGATGTTTTTCTCAGAAGCCCCCCTCCGGCGGGCCTCCGGCATGATCCCGCGAGAAACTGATGGACGGTTCTCTATGCTGATCGGCCTATCTTCGGTGGGGCGCGACGTAGGCCGGCCACTCAATGGTGTTGCTCCGTCTGGCGAGCCCGTAAAGAAGTTACTAAGAAGTCCCCCACCGCCGGGCCGCCGGCATGATCCCCCGAGAAACTGGGGCAGGGTCG
>JAJDTT010000290.1 GCA_022827025.1 Acidobacteriota bacterium | reverse complement strand
GCGTTGCCGCTGTCCAACGACTCGGTCCCTACTGGGCCGGGGGGTGGCGCGACGGCTCGGCCGGGGAACGATGCGACCCCGGAGGGCACCCACAAGGGGTGTCCCTACGGTCATCGGGAATTGAAGTTACTAAGAAGGGGGGACAGGAAAGTCCCCCCTCCTATTCGAAGACTTCCGGATTGACGCAGTGCTGGGGTCGTTTACCCTCCAACACGGCCAGCATGTCGTTGGCCAAGGAACGGCCGACCCGGTCCATGGCCAGTTCGCTCATGCCCAGGGAGTGGGGTGCGAAGAGGCACCGGGGATGTTTGAAAATCCGGTGGGAGACGTCGGGAGGTTCGGTGGGGAAAACGTCCAGCCCCACATAGCTCAGTTGTCCATCGTCCAAGGCGTCGGCCAGGGTATCGAGACCGTCGGTGATGCCGCCGCGGGCCAGGTTCAGAAAAACCGCCCCCCGTTTCATGCCGGCGACCGCGTCCCGGTCGATCATGCCCCGGGTCTCGTCATTCAGGAGCATGTGCAAGGAGACATAGTCGGACTCGGCCAAGAGTGCCTTCAGCTCAACCTTTCGGACTCCGATCTCGGCCATCCGTTCGGCGTCCACGTAGGGATCGTAACCCAGGACAGCCACTTCGAAGGGCTGCAGCAACCTGGCCAGGTAGGAACCGATCCGGCCCATCCCCACGATGCCCACCGTGTGGCCGGCCACGTCCCCGACCAGTTCGTCGTAACGGATGTCCCAGTTGCCTTCCCGGACCGCGGTGTCCATGGCGCGCATGTTCTTGATCAGACAGAGCAGCATGCCCAGCGCCCCTTCGGCCACGGAGAATCCACCGACCGGGGCGATGATCAGCGGAATCGACCGGCGGGTCAGGGCCGGCACGTCCACGTTGTCGTAACCGACGCCGGTCCTGCCCACGACCCTGAGGTCGGGGGCGGCCTCCACCAGCTCGGGGGTGATCCGGGCCTCGCCCCGGGCGACGATCCCGATCGTCCCCGGGAGCAGACCCGACAACGTCTCCTGGCCGGTGCTGGGCGACGTCACCGTCGGAGCATGGGCCTCCAGCAACTCGATCACGACATCTTCCACCGGGGCTGTGATCAGGAATCTCTTCTGAGTCATGGGGGTTTCCTATTCCTTGGTCAGTGTCTGTGTCTTGGGTTCGTTGGAACCTTGTCGGGGTCTACCCGCTTCGCTAACATTGTCCCATCGGTTCCGACAACCGGAACCCGCCGATCAAACCTGACGGAGTATGAGCCATGAGTCAATCTTCCATCAACAGGCGTTCCTTCCTGTCCCGTTCGGCCGGCGCCGGAGCCGGTCTCGCACTGGCCGGATTTCCCGCCATCGCCAAATCCCGGGACGCGAACGGCCAGATCCGGGTCGGCATCGTCGGTCCCGGCGGGCGCGGCCGGGGAATCATGAGGGAGTTCTTCGAGGATAACCAGCGTTTCAACGCCCGCCTCACGGCGGTTTGCGACGTCTGGAGCGACGCCCGGAACCAGGCGAAGGCGCTGACCGAGGAACGGCAGGGGACGACCCCCAAGGTCTACAAGCATCACGAGCAGATCGTGAACGACCCCGAAATCGACGCTCTCATCATCGCCACTCCGGACCACGCCCACGCCCAGATCCTCGAAATGGCCGCCAACGCGGGCAAGGACGCCTATTGCGAGAAGCCCATGGGCAACGTCCTTTCGGAGACCAACGCGGCGCTGGACGCGGTGAAGAAATCGGGCAGCATCGTCCAGATCGGGACCCAGCGGCGAAGTTCCCCCAAGTACCGGCAGGCCGCCAAGATGATCGCCGACGGGATCATCGGAGACGTGGTCAAGGTCGACCTCCACTGGAGCTGGTACAGCGCCTATCGCTGGGCCAAGTCGGACCAGGACCTGGCGAAGATCAAGGAGAGCGACGTGGATTGGAACACGTGGCTCATGGGGAAGCCGCACCGTCCCTTCGACCCCAGGGTGTTCCGCTGCTTCCGTCTCTGGAAGGACTTCTCCAGCGGCATCATCGACCAGTGGATGACCCATGGCATCGACATGGCCCACATGCTCACCGGCACCTCCTATCCTCTGAACGCCGTGGCGCACGGCGGCATCTACGCCTGGAAGGACTGGCGGGAGAACGCCGACACCATCGAAGTCTCTCTGGAGTACGAGAAAGAAGGCCGCAAGTTCCTGATGGTCTACTCCACCAACCTGGCCAACGGGTACGGCAAGGCGACCCAGGTGCACGGAACCCTGGGCAGCTTCGAGGCCGGCGGTTCCAACAACAGGGAGGACTGGAGCAAGGGCCGGGCCGAGCCCAGCGCCAATCCTAATGTGCCCTGGCACTTCTCGGGCCGCGGAGTCAAGGCCGAGGGCAGGGTCGAGGACCAGGTCCCCATTCCGGATGCTGAGGGAGAGCGAAGCCACGTTGCCAACTGGCTGGACGCCGTTCGCTCCCGTGACAGCAAGCGGCTGCACTGTCCCGTGGAGGCCGGGTACGGACATTCCGTCGCCTGCATCATGTCCACCGATTCCTATTGGAGCGGCCGGCGCATGACCTTCGATCCCGTCAAGCGGACGATTCAGGCCGGCTGAACCCGATTGTCTCGATAAGGCCTGCATCCCTGGAGGTGCAGGCCTTTTCTTTTCTGCGGCCGCCGCGTAAGCCCCGGACGCCGATTGCGTGTGATCGAGCGTCCCACAGTACGGGGCTCCGCGAGACGCTGATTCAAGGAGAATTCCATGGCATCCATCGAGATTGTGGGCACGGGCCGGATCGACGAGCGGGAGTCGGCGTTTCCCCAGGCCGTCCAACTGCCCGGCGGCGACATCCTCTGCTCCTTCAACGTGGGCGGCGGCGCTCACGTCACCGGCGGCTCCGACTGGGCCCGGTCCACAGACGGAGGGGAAACCTGGGAGGTGGAAGGCACCCTCCTTCCTCGGGTCGGAGGCTCCACCAACGCGCTGAAGCTGAGCCTTTCGGCGGACGGCCGGACCGTCTACGCCTACGGATCCCGTCACTTCGCCCGGGCCACCAAGGTGTTCGGTGATTCGGAAAACGAGGCCGTGTTTCTCCGCTCCACGGACGGAGGACGGAGCTGGTCCGCGCCCCGTTTCGTCCCCATGCAGGGGCACAGAAAGCTGGAGGTCTCTCACGGCATCCTCCCGCTGCGGTCCGGACGCCTGCTGGCGCCGGCCGCCACGCTGGTTTCGGCGGACACGCTGGGCAAGCAGGTCCTGGCGGCCGTTTCCGACGACGGCGGAGAGACGTGGCCGCGCCACGCCGTCGTGTTCGAAGACCCGGAGGGGAAGCTGGGTTACCTGGAGCAGAAGCTGGCCCAGGCGGATGACGGCCTGCTCATTGCCACGAGTTGGACCGTGACCTTGGGGGATGTGGTCGACCAGGAGGACTCCTACGTGCTCTCGCGGGACGACGGCCTCACCTGGACCGCGCCCCGCAGCACCGGCATCCGGGGCCAGACCATGACGCCGGTCCCCTTGGGCGGCGACCGGCTGATGGTCCTCTACAACCGGCGGTACGGGGACCAGGGGATCGTCATGAACCTGGTCACCTTCTCTCCTGAAGGATGGGAGATTCAGTACGAGGGGCTGATGTACGACCCTGGAACCCGCCAGGAAGGGCCGACCGGCCGGGGTGTCGAGGAGTACGGCGGCTTCCAGTTCGGGTTCCCCACGGCCATCCGCCTCCAGGACGGCGATTTTCTGGCCACCCACTGGTCCCGGGAAGGGGGCCGGTTCGGGGTGCGCTGGACCCGGCTCAGGGTCGACTGGTAGGACGCCGCGGCAACGGAACCTCAGCCGCCGGCAGACTTGGTGAAACGGACGGCTTGGACCAGGTAGCGGCGGATCGGGTCCAACTGCCAGATCCATGGCTCCGACTGCTGCAGATTCCGAACCGCCCCGAGTGCCTGCTGAATCCCTTTCGGATCCAGACCGAGAAAGTAGCTTCCTTTTCGTGCCAACTCCGTGGCCGACGCCGGCTCCGGCGGCGCGGAAGAGTCGAGGTCCGAATCGGCCTCGGCCATGTCCGTCACCACGATCCCGGTCCCGCCTTCAGCCATCAGACCGGTCACCAGGCGAACGTGGGCGTCGCGGACCTGCAACATGATCCGGTCGCGGTGCAGCCCGGGTGGAAGGACCCGGCTCACCGTCTCCAAAAGCTGGCTCACGACGCAGGTGGAAACCACCAAGTCGAAGTCCGGAGCCGGTTTTCCCACCTTTCCAGGTTCCGAATCGGAGAGGCCGGAGAGATCCAGGTCGTCCCGCAGACGGATGTTGGGCCGCTCCGACACTCCCTGGCGGAGAAGCGCGTCCTCCATGGCCTCCCGGTCCAGATCGAAGAGATGGATCTCACCGCACTCGGAAGCCAACTGGACCAGGTCCAGGTCGTTGCAGTTCCCTGCCCCCAGAATGGCGACCTTGCCCTGACGCCGACTCTCGTCGCCCAACAACTCCATGACCCGGTTCCGGTGCCGAGTGAAGGAGTGCCAGTTTTCCCTCGTGCTCCGGTTGGCAGCCCGATGTGCCTGGCTTCGCCGATGGAGTTCAGTCTCGAGTCGAGTCACGGCCGTCTCCTCAAATAAGTAACTTCCACGCTTGCATCAGAAGCTTGGAATTTTACGCCGTAGTCACCATGAAGAAAAATCCGTCATGTTACTCGTCCGGCGCTACGTTATTAAGAAAGAAGAGGCTGTCCGTTCGTTGATCATGTCCTTAAGGTTCTCGCCTCTTGATCCATTGTCCGGCGCACGTTCGCGTATTCGGTTCTGGACTATGGCAGCCGGCAAAATATAGGGAAACACGTATTGAACTTCGTACCTTTCGGTACGAAAATAGACTATGACTGGAGTCGAGTTCATCCGCCGCGTGAGGCGCTATGCGAGACGAACCGGACAGAATTACCGGTTGGAGCCCAGTCGCGGCAAGGGCAGCCACGCCCGCTTATGGATCGGCGGGCGTTTCACGACGGTGAAGCGGGGTGAATTGCCGCGGGGAGCCCTTCTCGGAATGTTGAAACAGTTGGACATCTGCAAGGAGGATTTCTGAGGTGCGATACGCCTACCCTTGTGTCCTGGTCCCCGAAGAAGAGGGAGGATTCTCTGTCTCCTTTCCGGACGTTCCTGAGGCACTGACTGGCGGAAGCGACCGGACTGAAGCCTTGGCCATGGCTGAAGATGCTCTGGCGACAGCCTTGGCGGGATACGTTCAGGAGCGGTGGGAGATTCCAACGCCGAGCACAGCCGCCAACGGGCAAGAAATGATCGCCGTTCCGCCCGTCGTGGCCGCCAAGCTGGCCCTCTACAGGTGCATGCGCAAGCAGGGAATCACCAAGGTTGCGCTTGCCAAGCACCTGGGTGTGAGCGAGGCTGCTGTCCGAAAACTCCTGAACCTGGATCATCGATCCCACATCAACCTGGTCGAGAGAGCGCTCCGGATCGTTGGGCGCTATCTGGTTGTCGAAGACAGAGTCGCCTGAAGCCGAGTTGATGTCCCCCGCAGGTTTAGGCCACGCTGCGGGCCCGGAGCCAAACCCGAAGACTGCTCCACCTACCGGACGTGAACAGCCAACGCCGGTGTGGTAGTTTTCGGTGTTCCCTGGCGATAAGGTCAACCCGTTGATCCGCACCCCGAGAGGAGCCCATGAAAACCCATTTCTGGACGCGAACGCTCTGCCTTCTCGTACTGTCCACCTTCACCGCCCACGCCGCTTCCGAGGTGGCGAGCCTGGTGGAAATCGGCAATCGCAAGCAGTTGTTCATCGACGACTACATGATCCAGAGCCTGACCGACGCCAAACAGGTGCTCAACACCGCGGTCAAGGAGCCCAGCAACCCGGTCCTCCGCCCGGACCGGCCCTGGGAGGGGCGTTTCTCGCCCGTGAGCAAGGTCATTTACGATCCGGTGAAGAAGCTCTTCAAGATGTGGTACTCCACCAGCGGGGACTGGCGCGCGGAGCCGGGCGGACAGCTCGTGGAATTCCAGTGGACCGACACCGGCACCGTTCGGGAGCTAGTCGATGCGCCCTACCGGTACGTGGGAATCTACGGCAATTACAATTACCGGCTCTGCTACGCCACGTCCAAGGACGGAGTCCACTGGGAAAAACCAAACCTGGGCAAGGTGGAGTTCGACGGCAGCCGAAACAACAACCTGCTACCGGACGGCGGCCGGGCGCCGACCTTCGAGGACCCCAACGAGACCGATCCCGCCAAGCGGTACAAGTCCATTGCAATGACGCGGACCAAGAATCCCCCCGGCATGCAGTTGCACGTCTACTATTCCCCGGATGGCTTCAACTGGACCCCCGAACCGACCAATCCGGTGATGGACACGACTCCGGAGCCCGGTCGCTGGGGCCCCACGCACTACATGGGATGGGACCCGATCAGGAAGGTCTACGCCGCCCACATCGAGAACTGCCTGCACCGCGCGTGCCCCACGGGCAAGAGGATCGTGGGGCGGGCCGAGAGCCCCGACTTCAGGAATTGGAGCCTCCCCCAGAACATCCTGCTGCCGGATGATGACGACTATCCGGACGCCGAGTTCTACCTCTTTCCGGTGGTGGCGTACGAGGGCACCTACATTGCCCTGCCCTGGATCTATCGAACCACCCGGACCCTCCACTACCCGACGCTGGCCTTCAGCCGCGACGGCGTGAACTACGAACGGAAATTCCGCGAGCCGCTGGTTCGGCCCGGAGCCGAGGGGAGTTTCGATTCGGTCAGCGTCTACTCCCAGGCGCCGATCATGCAGGGCGGGAAGATCTGGATCTACTACACGGGCGCCAACTGGCGGGGACCCGAACAGCTCTATCTCAGGCAGGAGGCCGAGGGCGATGCGCCGCTGCGGGCGCCCGGGCTGGCGACCTTGCCGGAGGACGGGTTCGTCTCCGTCGACGCCGGCAAGCTCAAGCCCGGGATCCTGCTCACCCAGACCTTCAGCTTCAAGGGCTCGGGCCTGCACGTGCAAATGGAGGCCGCCCGGAACAACGACGGCGCCGGGATTCCCCAGATCAAGGTGGAGATCCTGGACCACCAGACCAAGCCGCTGCCCGGCTTCTCGCTGAAGGAGTCGGACCCCATGGCCGTCCGGGGTGCCGCCCAGGCCAGTTGGCAGGGCAAGAGTGACGTGAGTTCATTGGAGGGCCGACCCGTCCAGCTCCGCTTCTGGATCCGGAACGCGAGTCTGTTCTCGTTTCAGTTCAAGTAGATCACGATGAAGACTTGCAATTCGCGCCCGAATCGAACTTCGAATCGCAAGGGCCGGGACGTCCGGAGGTCCCGGGAAGACGCTGTGGTCCGTTCGGCATCGGATCCTTTCAGCTTGGAGTCAGCCTACGGGTCGGTGAAGCCCCTCAGTACGCCTGAAGATTTCGAAAAGGTGACCCGAGCGGCCAAAGACGACAAGGCTGAACGAACTTGTCGGTCGTTGAATAAGGGCGGCTGACGGCACACTCGGACAACCACAGGTTGGTGCCGACCGGAATCGTCTCGGATACGAACGGTCCTTGATCGTAAGGCGCGACCAGCTTGGGGAGTGATGAAGAGGGGGACTGAAAGTCCCCCCCTCGCAGCGTGCTCAGGCGTCAGGCATCAGCTCTTGGAACCGGTTCCAGACGCGATCCGCCTGCTCGCGGGTCAACGGAATGCCCGGCGGCCGGGGGACGCCGCAGTCGATTCCGAGACGCCTTCCCATGAGTTCCTTGAGGACGGCGACGTAGGGTCCGTACTCTCCGTCGAACAGGCCGAAGATCTCGGTCGCCGTGTCCTGGGCCTTCCGGGCCCGCGCCCAGTCCCCTTCCTGGTACGCGTCCCAGACTTGGAGGAAGGCTTCGGGAGCCACGCCGGGCGGTCCGTCCACACACCCCACGGCCCCCTCGACCAGGGCCGGCAGCATCAGGCAGCTGAAACCCTTGAAACAGGCCAGACCCATGCGGGCGAAGATCCAGACGTTCTTGAAGTTGGCCGCCGAGTGCTTGAGACCGGCCAGTTGAGGCACCTCGTCCTGGAGCCTCTTCATCAGCTCGGGGGTGAACTCCAGGCCCGTGGCGTCGGGCAGGTTGTAGACGAACAGGGGCAGTCCGGCGGCCTTGCCGATGGCCTGGTAGTAGCCGATCGATTCGTCCGCGCCCGCTCCGTAGAAGGATCCGGGCAAGGCGCAGACGGCGTCGACGCCGGCGCGGGCGGCCTGCTCGGCCATCCCGGCGGCGGCCGACGTGGTCGCCGCGCCGACGTGCATGATGGTCCGCGCGCGGCCCCGGCACTGGTCCGCGGCGATCTCGGCGACCCGCCGGTTCTCGTCCGGCTGGAGCAGCACGCTCTCGCCGCTGCCGCCGGCCACCCAGAAACCGTGGACCCCGGCCCGAATGTTGAATTCCAGAACCTGCCGAAACGCCTCCTCGTTGAGCCGGTCGTCCCGGTCCATGGGAGTGATAACGGCCGGATAGAGCCCTCTGAAACTGGTCATCTGGGTCCTTTCGTTGCTGGATGAATCCTGGAATCCTGGGTGGAGATGGGCGCGGCGGTCCGCTCCGCTGGAGATTCAGGCCATGATGTCGGTGATCACGTTGCCGTGGATGTCGGTGAGGCGGAAATCCCGGCCCGCGTAGCGGTAGGTCAGCCGCGTGTGGTCCAGTCCCATGAGGTGCAGGATCGTGGCGTGCAGGTCGTGGATGTGGACCTTGTTCTCCATGGCGTAGTAGCCGTAGTCGTCGGTGGCGCCGTAGGAGAAGCCGGGCTTCACGCCGCCGCCGGCCATCCACATGGTGAACCCCTGGGGGTTGTGGTCCCGTCCGTCGGATCCCTGAGCCACCGGGGTGCGTCCGAACTCGCCTCCCCAGAGGACGAGGGTGTCCTGCAACAGGCCTCTCCCCTTGAGGTCCCGGAGCAGGCCGGCGATGGGCTTGTCCACTTCCCGGGCGTTCTGGGTGTGGTCCCGGCGCAGCCGCCGGTGCTGGTCCCACTTGTAGCTGTGACTCACCTGGACGAAGCGGACACCGGCCTCGGCCAGGCGCCGCGCCATCAGGCACTGGCGGCCGAAATCCTCGGTCATCCGGTCGTCCAGGCCGTAGAGCTTCCGCGTGGCGTCGGATTCCCGTGAGAGGTCCTGCAACCCGGGCGCCTGGGCCTGCATCCGGAACGCCAGCTCGAAGGCCTGGATCCGCCCTTCCAGATTCGGGTCGGGACCCGTGCGGGCCAACTGCTGCTGGTTCATCTCCCGGATGAAATCCAGATGCCGGCGCTGGACGTCCCGAGGGACCTGGTCGTTGGTGATGAACGGAATCTTGGCGTTCTTCGCCTCGATCTTGCTGGTGCCGATGGCGGTGCCGGTGTAGGGAGCGGGAAGGAACGCCGAGTTGTAGTTGTTGGCTCCCCCGTGCCCCTGGGTGGGACAGATGGTGATGAACCCCGGCATGTCCTGGTTCTCGCTTCCCAGGCCATAGGTGATCCAGGAACCGATGCTGGGCCGCACGAAGGTGTCGCTGCCGGTGTGCAGCTCCAGAAGGGCCGCTCCGTGGCGGGAGTTGGAGGCATGCATGGACTTGATGAAGCAGAGGTCGTCCACGTGCTCGGCCACGTTGGGAAAGAGCTCGCTCACCCATTGCCCGCTCTCGCCGTACCGCTTGAACGCCCAGGGGGACTTGAGCAGGTTGAAGGTCTCGCTGGAGACCACCCGGGGACGCTCGTAGGGGAACGGCTTGCCGTGGTCGCGTTGGAGCAGCGGCTTGTAGTCGAAGGTATCGACCTGGGAGGGACCGCCGTGCATGAAGAGAAAGATAATCCGCTTGGCCCGGGGGGAGAAGTGGGGCACCTTCTGGGTCAGAGGGTTGCCGGAGTCCACCGCGACCCGCGCCACGGCCTCTTCCGCCAACAGGCCTGCCAGCGCCAGAGAGCCGAACCCGCAACTGCTGATCTGCAGCATCTCGCGCCGGGAGATCCGGTTCCCCATCAGACTGTTCCAGTGTGAGTTCATGGTTCGAAACCTCTAATTCAGATACACGAATTCGCTCGAGGCCATCAACGCCTGGCAGAATCCCTGCCAGGATCGGAGTCGGCGTTCGCCGGGATCCGCTACCCGCTCTTTCCAGGCCGCATCCATGCGGGCCACGAACTCCAGGGCCTGCCGGGATTCCCTCTCGTCGGGCAATCGGCCCAGGGCGCTTTCGTAGGCCACCCGGACCCTCCCGGTCTCGCCCAGTTCTTCCCGGGCCAGCAACCGGGAGGCCATCCGGCGGGAGTTCTCCAGCACGACGGAATCGTTCATGATGAAGAGCGCCTGGGGAGCCACGACGCTGGCGCCCCGGTCCCCGTTCGTCACCGACGGATCGGCAAAATCGAAGGCCCGCAGGAAATCGTACATGGAACTGCGCACCACCGGAAGATAGACCGACCTTCGATTCCAATCGTAACGGACCCCCGGGCGGATGTAACCCCGGCCGCTCTGACCCAACAGCGATCCTCCCAGTTCCAGGTCCAGGTTGGCGGAAACGGCCAGGATGGAGTCGCGAATCGCCTCCGCTTCCAGCCGGCGCCGATTCATCCGCCAGAACAGGCGATTCTCAGGATCCTTTTCGGACCCCTGCGGGGAGTAGCGGCTGCTCATCCGATACGTGGCCGAAAGCATGATGAGGCGGTGCATCCGCTTCACGGACCAGTTCCCTTCCACGAACCGGATCGCCAGCCAGTCGAGCAGACCGGGGTGAGTGGGAGCGTTGCCCAGCCGGCCGAAGTTGTCGGTGGAGGAGACGAGGCCCCGCCCCATGTGCCAGCGCCAGATCCGGTTGGCCATGACCCGGGCCGCCAGGGGGTTGTCGTCGCGGGTCATCCAATCCGCCAGCTCCAGACGTCCGCTGCTGGCCGGGTCGCGCAACTGTTCCAGCGACTTGCGGCCCAGCCCCGGAAAGCCGCGGGAGACTTTCTCTCCCAGGTCCCAATGGCTGCCGCGCAGATGGATGGCCAGGTCGTCGATCTGCTGGCCTTCGGTGATTCCCATGGCCGTGGGAAGCTTCGGCAGCCCCTCCTCCAGCTTCTTCCGTTCCTCTTCCAGGACTTCCAGCTCCCGGAGAGCGGCCTCGGGAAAGTACTCCGTGGTCTTTTCGGGCGGCCGGAAGGGCCCCCACTTCTCGTAGAGGATCGCCCTCATGGCTTCCAGGGCCGGATCCTCCAGCTTGGTCTCTTCGGTCTCCTCGTCGGTCCGGACGGTGCTGAATTTCCGGCGGGCGATTTCCCGGTCGCCAACCAGCACCCGCCAAGCCTCCTCGGCCCGCCCGAACTGCTCCTGGTAGTGGGCGGCCAGCTCCCCCAGATCGGCCGCCTCATGGCCCTCGAAAAGCCTGGCTGCCGGAGAGACCCAACCCTCCCGCGACTTGCCCCCGGCCCGGGCGTGCCAGGCGTAGAGCACCGAATAGGGCGCCCCGCGGCTCCGGCGCAGGCGGTCGATCCACTGCTTCAGAAAGACCGGGTTCAGATCGTCCCGATGGGCCACCTGGATCAGGGTCCTGGGAATGGGGGCACCGTCCGGCAGCGGATTGGGAGCCAAGAGGAACTTCTCGAAATAGGGATAGCGATTCTTGTGCTCTAGGCGAAGTACGTTGTGTCCGGCCTTCAGGTCGAAGACCCCGGCCACCATCCAACCGCCCGCATCAGGCGAGGCGGTGCGGTTCTCGATGGCCTCGATCCCCCGCTTGACCAATGTCCCGTTGAGGACGATATCGGCGGTGCCGGCACCGGTCTCGGCTTCCAGAAACTCCAACTGGTAGGGACCGGCCGCGGGGACCTGCAGGTCATATTCGGCGAAATAGGCGTCGGGAGGCGCGTCGGAACTCCCGGCTTCGGGAACGTTCGTCTTTCCCTTCTCCAGTTGCCGCTCGACGTTTCCCCGGTCCCAGCGCCCCGCCTTCCGCATGGTCAGGGATCCGGGGTCGGGACTCCGTCCTTCGAACACGCTCTTGAGCCGGACCTTTTCGGAGTCGGCCAACTCCTGCGCGGCCAGCAGATAGTCCCCCGCCCGCGCGCGGCCCTCTTCCACCAGCTTCCGGTTCTCCCGCTTGGTGACGGCTTCGACGGCCTTGGTCTTGGCTTCGACCTGCTCCCGCTGTTGCCGCAGCCGGAGGCGGTCGTCCTCCGGCGCCAGGACATGCTCATGCCACTCGGCCACCACGTCGTGATGCACCATGGTCTTGGAGCTCCTGAAGATTCCGGCCAGCGAGTAGTAATCGTTGATCGAGATGGGATCGAACTTGTGGTCGTGGCAACGGGCGCAGCCCATGGTCAGCCCCAGGAACGCCCGGAAGCTGGTGTCGAGCTGTTCGTCGATGATGTCCATCCGCATCTTCACGGGGTCGTCTTCGGCCAGCATCTTGGGACCCAGGGAGAGGAATCCGGTGGCCGTCCGGCGCTCCAGCGTGGTTTCCAGGTCACCCGTATCGGGCAGGAGATCTCCCGCCAACTGCTCCCGCACGAACTGATCGTAGGGCTTGTCCCGGTTGAAGGCCTGGACCACGTAGTCCCGGTAGCGGAAGGCCGTCGTATACGCCATGTTCTCGTCCAGTCCGTTGGAATCGGCGTAACGGGCCACGTCCAGCCAGTGGCGGCCCCAGCGCTCTCCGTAGCGCGGCGAGGACAGGAGGCGCTCGATCAACCGGGCATAGGCTCCCGGCGAGCGATCCTGGAGGAAATTCCGGATCTCCTCGATGGTGGGCGGAAGGCCGGTCAGGTCGAAGGTGGCCCTCCGGATGAGGGTCCGCCGGTCAGCCGCCGGCGCCGGCTCCAGTCCTTCGGCTTCCAGGCGGGCCAGGATGAATCGGTCGACGGGGGTACGAACCCAACCGGCGTCCCGGACCTGCGGCCACGATGGCTCCACCGGGGGCTCGAAGGCCCAGAAGCCCTCCGCCTCGGAAGCCGAAGGGTCCGGATCGGCGGTGACGCCCCAGGGGGCGCCCATGCGGACCCAATCGGTGAGCAGGGCGATCTCCTCATCCGGAAGCCGGCCCGCCAACGGCATGCGCAGCTTTTCGTCCTGGTGGGTGACGGCGCGAATCAGCAGGCTCGACTCGGGATCGCCGGTAACGACGGGAGAGCCGCGGCTGCCCCCCTTGCGGAAGCCCTCCTCCTGGTCCAGGATCAGCCCGCCCATGACCGGCTGGCTGGTGCTGGAGTGACAGGCGTAGCAATGCTCGGCCAGGAGCGGCCGGATCTTCTTCTCGAAATACTCGGCGTCGTCCGCCGAACCCGCGATGAGAGGCTGGGAAAGCAACACCGCAAGCAGCCACGGCGCCGGAAATCTCCAGTTTCCCAACTCCATCGAGTCCTCCCCGGACGTGAGAGTAGAAGCCATTCGATTCTAACATTCCGAGTCTGAGAAATTCAGCCGCCAAGCGTGATCACCGCCCTTGGAGCAGTTCCTGCAGTTCGTCGATCTCGCGCTGAAGTTTCCGTGCTCCCCGTTGATTTAACATGTAGACCATTAGGCCTAGAGCGACCCAACCCGCAGCTGCAAGACTCAACACAAGCCAGGGACCCCAGGGGTGAACCGCGGCTATACCGATATTGAAGACGACCGCTCCCGGGATCAGCGGCCCCACGTACCACCGCATGATGCTAAGCAACGCATCTCGCTGACGCTGCAACTCGCTCCGGTGGAATTCCGCACAATTAGCGCCTGTCGGCACCGTCCTGGAGGATCCTCTCTTGTGGAGCTGATAGATAATTGAAAGACCGCCGAACACAAATAGCAGTGACCCTGCCCGTATCCACGGGCTTTCAAACACCCATATGTATACGAAATAGACAACCGCCCCGATTACGGCAGCAGCGTATTCCAAGCGATTTCGCCATCGGATCCTTCGCTGAAACCGGCGAGCTTGCTGTGTGATCTTGTCAATATCTATGGGAGCTTCGAAAACAGTCTGCTCTTGCCAGGTTCTTCTCAAATCGTTCTCGGGGAAATCATGGATCATGACGAACACCCATCTTGGAAACGGCGAGCCAGGATTTTCTTGATGCGATGAACTCTCGTGGCAGCATTCCCCGGCGTTATGCCCGTGATCTCCCCGATCGATGCGCCGTCCATGCCTTCAAGGTACGAAAGCATGATCTGCCGGTCGATGGGCTTGAGGCGCCGAATCAGCGCCAGGAGTCGCTGTAGCGCGTCCCTCCGGATCGCCGCGTCTTCGCCTGAGCTTTCGTCGGGGGCGGATTCAATCTCTTCAAGGGTCACGAATTTCCGGGCAACACGGCGCTGCCGCAGGACATGCGACGTGGCGGTGTTGTGGGCCACACGATAGACCCAGGTTCGCACCGAGCACCTTCGGTCGTATCCCTTGAGACTGCGCCAGAGGGCAAGGTGAATTTCCTGCAGGAGGTCTTTCCGGTTTTCCGCATTCGCCTCATACGCGCGGGCCAGACGTTGAAGTGGGGCTTCGAACGAACCGGCGATCTCCCGGTAGAGCTCTTCCCGGCTCGGTTTGGCATCCCCCTTGTGCTCACGGCAGCGCATATTAGAGATAGTCGCCAAGAACGCGGATTTCTTACACATGATCTTCAGTGGTGGATCACGAACCACCTTGAAAACCTCGCCGTCAGCCCTTTTCTTCTGATTTTCCAACCTCCGAAAAGGAACAGTGTTTTCCATAAATGGGAAAAGTCGGTCAGAATTTACTATCGATAGTAAATTCTGACGAACTCCCAATGGTGCTCGCGGGAAGGAGGGGGGGACAGGAAAGTCCCCCTCCTGAGCTTTTCTGGAATTGGTTTCCCGAATCGGTAAGAATGAGGCCGCCTCTTGGGGACGCACCGTCTCCCCCTCCGGACTCCCTATGCGATCACGAAAGAGCAGGAAGAAGCCCTCTCTCACCACCGTCCGCTATGCCTTCAGGAAGATCATCTGGCCGCGCCGCAAGCTGCTCTTGCTGGGATTGGCCCTGATTCTGCTGAACCGGTTGGCGGGTCTCGCCCTGCCGGCCGCGAGCAAGTTCCTCGTCGACGACGTCATCGGCAAAGGCGACACCGAGTTGCTCCGCCTGCTGCTGGCCGGCGTGACGGTTGCCATCGCGGTTCAGTCTTTCAGCTCCTTCTTCCTGACCAAGCTCCTGAGCGTGGAGGCCCAACACCTGATTTCCCTGCTCCGGTCGCAGGTCCAGCGCCACATCATCTATCTGCCCATCCGGTTCTTCGACAACACCAAGTCGGGGGAGCTGGTCTCCCGGATCATGACCGACGTGGAGGGGGTCCGGAACCTGGTCGGCACGGGACTCGTCCACCTCTTCGGCGGAGTCCTGACCGCCATCGGATCTCTCTTCTTCCTCTTCAGGATCAGCGTCTTGATGACGCTCTACACCCTGGTTCCCCTCACCATCCTGGGGCTGATCTCGCTGAAGGCCTTCGGTTACATCCGGCCCATCTTCCGCGAGCGGGGCAAGATCAACGCCGACGTCACCGGCCGGCTCGCCGAATCCCTGGGCGGCATCCGGGTCATCAAGGGGTTCAGCGCCGAGCGCCAGGAGATCAGCGTCTTCGAAAGAGGCGTGGCGAGGATCTTCAACAACGTCCGGAAGTCCCTCACCGCCACCAGCCTGGTCACCAGCGGGTCGACGCTGCTGCTGGGACTGGCCAGCGTGGGGATCATGGGGCTGGGGAGCACCATGATCCTGGAGGGCGAGATGACGGTGGGCGACTTCGTCTCCTTCACCCTCTTCCTGGGATTCCTCATCGCACCCATCGTCCAGATGGGCAACATCGGGAGCCAGATCACCGAGGCCTTCGCCGGGCTCGACCGGAGCGAAGAGATCCTGACGACGGCGCGGGAGGACGACGACCCGGGCCGGACCGTGGTCCTGGACGACGTGGATGGCCATGTCGTCTTCCAAGACGTGACCTTCTCCTACGATCCGGGGAACCCGGTGTTGAAGAAAGTGAGCTTCGACGCTCCCGCCGGGAGCGTGACGGCGCTGGTGGGGAGCTCCGGATCGGGCAAGACCACCCTGGCCGGCCTGGCCGCCTCCTTCCTGAAGCCGGACCGGGGCCGGGTCCTGGTCGACGGCCGCGACCTGTCCACGGTGACCCTGCAATCGTACCGCTCGCGGCTGGGGGTCGTGCTGCAGGACGACTTCCTGTACGAGGGCACGATCCGCGAAAACATCCTCTTCGGCCGGCCCCGGGCCAGCGAGGAGGAGGTGCTGGAAGCGGTGCGGGCGTCCCATGTCAAGGAGTTCACGGACCACTTCGACCAGGGACTCGAGACCCTCATCGGGGAGCGCGGCGTGAAGCTCTCGGGAGGCCAGCGCCAGCGGGTCTCCATCGCCCGGGCCCTCCTGGCCGATCCCAGGATTCTGATCCTGGACGAGGCCACTTCCAACCTGGACACGGAGAGCGAACTCTACATCCAGCAGAGTCTGGCCGGGCTGATGCGGGGACGCACCACCTTCGTCATCGCCCATCGTCTCAGCACCATTCGCCAGGCTCACCAGATCCTGGTGGTGGAGGCGGGCGAGATCGTGGAACGGGGCGGCCACGAGGAGTTGATCCGGCAGCAGGGCCGCTACTACCAACTCTACACTTACCAGGCGCGAATCTGATGGGTACTATTGGTGCCCATGCCCGCAATCGTGGCGCTGACAGGCACCCTCATGGCCGTGGTGGGAGCCGTGGGACTGGCGCGTCCCGGCATCCTGATCGAGATGACGGACTCGTTCCGGAAGGCTCGCTCGAATCTCTATCTGGCCTCCGGGATCCGGCTGGTGGTCGGAATCGCCTCGATTCAGGCCGCCCCCGAATCCCGCCTTCCCCAGGTACTCTGGATCTTCGGTTGGCTGCTGGTGGGGACTGCCGTTCTCATCCTTCTCCTGGGGCACCGGCGTGTGAGTCGTCTTATCGACTGGTGGATGGGGACCTCGGAGCGGGTCATCCGGGTCTTCTCGCTGGCGACCGCCCTGCTGGGAGTGCTGCTTCTCTACTCCGTGTCGTGAGCTGAGCCATGCAGTCAGGCGACGCCAGAGCAGGCACTCCGCGACTCGGTCTGGTGTTCGGCATCGCGCTGTCCAACTACCTGTCCCACGCGCTCATCCGCTACAGCACTCCGTTGTACTTCAGCGCTCTCGAATATCCCAAAGACGCCTACGAGACCTTCAGCTTCTACTGGCTCGTCGCCTTCATCGCCGGCTCCACCCTCTCCGGTCTGCTGGCGTCCCGAGTCGACGAGCGCGACGTCTGGTCCAGCGGCGTCGCCGGGTTTGCCGGGCTGGGTCTGCTGCTGATCTTCATCCCCGGCTACTGGGTGGTCCCCTTCGCCGGACTGCTTTACGGGATCACCGCCGCCGCGCAATGGGTCGGGGCCATGGCCTTCGTCCAGACCGCGGCCTCGGGCAAGCGGGGATGGGCCAACGCGCTGCTGATGATCGCACTCGGCGGCGGCAGCTTCCTGGGAGCCCCCTTGGGCGCGGCGCTTCTGAAGTGGACGTCCAACGGCGAACCTGTCGCCGGGGACTTCGTACCCCTCTTGTGGTTCCACACCGCACTCTGCCTGGCGGGCGCCATGCTGATCCGGGCCGTGGCGAGACACCCGGGGCCGGTTCGGCGCCAGCTCGTGGAGGAAGACTGGAAGACCAACTTCTCCCTGTTGCGCATGCCCCGGTACCTGGCCATGGTCATCCCCCTGAGCCTCATGGGCGGGCCCGTATTCCAGACCGTCAATATCTACCTGCCGTACCGGGCCGAAGCCGAGGAAATCGCGCTGAAGGTGGGCGCCGTGGACCAGGGCTGGTCCACGCTCCTCACCGTCGGCTACGGCATGCAGTTCCTGGGCGGGCTTTTCATCATCCTCATCGCCGGGAAAAAGGCCGGCGCCCTCATGGCCGCGGCGGTGCTGGGAGTTTACGCCGCCAGTAGTCTGGGCATCGGTTTGTCCCCCAATGTCTACGGCGTGGTGCTGTTCACAGCACTGTTCGAGTTCCTGAGACAACTCATGCGCTGGTCCCAGACCGGCTACATCACGGAGCACATGCCCATCGAGTTGCGAGGCCCCGCCATCGGGTTCTCCTCCACCCTGAGCGGGCTCGCCTCCACTCTGTTCGCCACGGTGATGAGAAACCTGCAGTCGCCGGACAGTCCTGATTTTTCCTCCTCCCTTCCCTTCTACGTGGGAGGGTGCATCGGACTGACCGGCGCAGTGTTGTTGTTGATCGCTCATTATTCGATCCTGAAGCCGAAGGAGAACCATCGCTGATGTCCATGGCCGACAGCCGCTGGCAACGTATCGCAACCTTGTGCGGCCTCTATGCCGCCCAGGGGCTCCCCTGGGGGTTCATGACCATCGCCCTGATCTCGTACCTGACCGCCAAGGGCGTCAACGAGACTCAGGCCGGCGAACTGGCCGCCATCGTCCTGGTTCCCTGGACCTTCAAGCTGATCTGGGCTCCCCTGATCGACACCGTGACCATCCGCTCCATGGGGCGGCGGCGCCCCTGGATCATCGGAGCGGAACTGATGATGGCGGTCACCCTGCTGGGGCTCCTGCTCATGGGAAACCTGGAGGGCGATCTCCAGTTCCTGGGATGGATGTTCTTTCTGCACAACTGCTTCGCCTCGCTGCAGGACGTCTCCACCGACGCCCTGGCGGTGGACATCCTGCCCCGGAACGAATATGGGCAGGTCAACGGCTTTATGTGGGGCTCCAAGCTGGTGGGCAAAGGAATCGGCGCCGGTCTCATGGCCGTGGTGATGAGCCACTGGGGGATCCCGGCTGCGGTCCTGGTGCAGTTCGCCTTCATGCTGTTGATCATGCTGCTTCCCCTGCTGCTGCTGGAGAGGTCCGGGGAGAAGCGCTTTCCCTGGAGCCGGGGCCGGGCCTCCGACGAGGTGAAGGCCCCCAGCGTCCGAAACCCCATGGAAGTGCTGCGGGACATGCGCTACGGCTTCGCCCTGACTTCCATGTACATCTTCGCCATCCTCGGAACCATCAAGACCATCGGCTACGGCGTGACCGAGATCATATCCAAGACGCTCTACACGCAAAAACTGGGGTGGAGCTTCGTGGATGTCTCGCTCGTGTCGTCCTACGCCGTGGTTCCCGAGTTCGCGGGAGCCATCGGGGCCGGGTTCCTGGCCGACCGCTTCGGCCGCCGCCGCGTCATGGGCGTCAGCATGGGGGCATCGGCCCTCCTGGCCCTGCTCTTCGGGGCATTGCCCGAACTCTGGTCGACCACCTGGTTTACCACCCTCTACCTGGTGCTGGCGCCCGCCCTGTGGGCCGTGGTTGGCGTCAGTTTCCTTTCGTTCTCCATGCGAATCACCTGGACCCGTTCCGCGGCCACCATCTTCACCACCTACATGACCCTTTCCAACGTGGGTCACGTGATCGGGAACTGGATGGCCGGACCGGTCCGCGAGGTCTTCTCATTCGAGCACTCGTTCATGGTCTCGGGCCTGATGATCATCGTGCCCATCCTGCTGCTCCCGCTGGTTCGTCCCGCCCAGGTCGACCGGGCACGGAAGCTGGACGAGGCGATGGCTTAGGTTTGGCATGGATCTGGGAAAGGGGCGTGGAAACGGAAGGCTTCCCGCCTACGGTTCCCAGAAGCCGATGAAAAGGGGGCACAAGACTGTACCCTCCCAGTTCCATATCCAACATGAACGAGGTCCAGATGCCGGCCTTCAGTCAGAGCACGACCACTCCGCCAACAATCTGAACGATATATCCAAAAGTTGGTTCCGGTGCCAACGCCCACGCTCGCACACGAGAAGTAAGAGATGGCCCAACGCCCCTGTGTAACGGTGAATCCCGCCGATTTTTTTGGCGGATTTCGGGGAGCAAGCGTTATGTCAGGTGAAGAAAACGTATCTGGGTTGGGTGAAATTGCCACATGGACCCGGACCGCCCGATGGATCTGACAATTCGACGTTGGGCGGGAGCCGAGAAAGAAAGGTGGATCCTTCCGCTCAACTATGCCCAAAGTTCGAGACGCGATCCGTCTCCTTAAACGCGATGGTTGGCTATGGGTACGAACTCGGGGCAGCCATCGCCACTACAAACATCCTGAAAAGCTTGGAACCGTTACCATTGCAGGGAGTATGAGCAAGGACTTGGCCCCAGGTACTTGGAATAGTATTTTGAAGCAGGCTAGGCTCGATCAGGGCGAATCGTCATGAAGTACACCGCTGTCATCGAGAAGTCCGGCAACGGTTATTCAGCATATGTGCCGGACCTGCCGGGTTGTGTAGCTGCTGGAGATACTCTTGCCGAAACCGCGGATCTGATTAGTAAAGGCATCGTCTACCACTTGGAAATGCTCCGAGACGATGGCGACCCGACTCCCGAACCCCGCGCCATGTCCATCCAGGTAACGGTAGAGGAAGCGACACCGAATCTCCGTCTGCCATAATCCAGAAGACGCATCCGACCACGCCCGGCTTCTGGTTGCATTTTGACAAGAGGACTCCAACCTGCCGTTTCGAACTTCAACTTTTGGTTTCAATCGCCAAGCCAGCCGCAAAAAAAGGTTCAACCGTTCGACAATCGTCTGAGTCGGATGGGAGATTTGAGTAAGACTCGGTAACACTCAGCCAGAGGCAATATGGCCAGAACCAGCAGGACCATTACGTTCTCACTGCCGCCCGAGCTGGCGGACAGGGTGGACGAAATCTTGAAACAGGAAGGCCGCACCAGGAGCGCACTTCTGCGAACGGCACTGCTCCGATACATCGAGGAGTGCGAATGGAGGCAGTTGCTCCAGTATGGGGAACGGCGGACGAGAGAGAAGGGCATTGGTCCGGAGGATGTGGGGCTCCTGGTTGAGGAGTTTCGGGCCGAGACAGCCGCTTCTCGCTCATGAGGCTCGTTCTGGACACCAACGTCATTGTCTCCGGCCTGAACTTTCCTGGAAACGAGCGTCTCGTTCTCGATCTGGCCCGCCGGGGGCGTTATGCGTTGGTCCTCTCCCCGTTGATTGTGGATGAGGTTCGTGGAGTATTGGTGCGGAAGTTCCGTTGGTGGGAAACCGTTTCGGACCGTGCGATTGCGATGCTGGGCGATTCGGCAACCATCATCGATCCCCGGCAGTTGCCAGACGTAATCGCGAATAACGAAGCCGACAACCAGATCCTTGCGTGCGCGATCGAATCCGCTGCCGATTACCTGGTAACGGGTGACCGGCGGCATCTGCTACCGCTCGGAGAACACCGCGGCACCAAGATCGTCAACGCTCCCCGGTTTCTCTCAGCACTTGGAGGCTCTTTCGTCCCGGGACTCGGGATCGGTGAGAATTCGCCGATCGAGTAGAATGACGCACATGCACACTCAGAAACCACAACATCGGGTTGACGTCCTGGAGCACGGCCGGGACCGGGACGGGAACGAATATGCGACCGACCGGCGGCTCTTCATGCAGCTTCATGTCTTCAGCGGCTGCCGCGACACCGGGCCGCTGATCCAACAGCTCAAGGCCAGCAGATTGAAGCCGGCCGTGCTCTACCAGGATCTGAATCATCCCCGAGGAGTCGGGCTTCTGACCATGTCCGAGGACCCGGCCGACTTCGTCAACCTGGTGCGGCCCTTCCTCAATCGCGGGTCTTTCGGCTCCCTCACGCTGCGGCCCGAGTTCACCATGCTGGGCCGAAGCTATGCCAGCGGCTACGAGCCCGATGTCGAGGACTGGCTCATCGGGCGTCCCCAGCGGACCGCACTGAATCCGGATTGGCCCTGGGCCGTCTGGTACCCCCTGCGCCGCACCGGGGCCTTCAACGCCCAGCCGCAGAACGTGCAGCAGAGCATTCTGAGGGAACACGGGGGCGTCGGCCGGCTCTACGGACAACAGGATCTGGCCCACGACATCCGGCTGGCCTGCCACGGGATCGACACCAACGACAACGAGTTCGTCATCGGCCTGGTGGGCAAGGAACTGCATCCGCTCTCCCATCTGGTCCAGAGGATGCGCCGGACCCGGCAGACCTCCGAGTTCATGCAGCAGATGGGTCCGTTCTTCGTGGGGCGGACGCGGTGGCGGAGCCCCGTGGGCTAACGGCAGTCGCCATCGCGGCCCCACCCCGACCCACCAGTTCTCAGGAACGAAAAAAGACGACGGCCACCTGGGAGTTCGTCGGCAAGAATGCCGTCGCTCCCACCGGCATTTGTTATGCTGACCGAGAAGGAGGAAACCCATGAGTTTCTTCAACCGGAACTTCTTCGCTGGTCTGGCCGTGGGTGTGGTACTCGGGTTCACTGTGATCCCTGCCGTCGCCCTCCTGTTCATGCTCCAGCCCGGACCGCCGATGGACGGCCTGGACGCAGGCCTGTCCCCGCCGCCGTTTCCCCAACAGGAATCGCTTACCGGCACGGAGTGGAAGCTCAGGAGTTTGGACGGGGAGGAGACTTCGCTGTCCGCGTTCGAGGGGAAGGTGCTATTCGTCAACCTCTGGGCCACGTGGTGCGGCCCGTGCGTGGTCGAAATGCCCGGCATTCAGCGCCTATACGAACAGTTTCCGCGGGAGGACGTGGCGTTCCTCCTGGTCTCGGACGAGCCGCCGGACGTGGTCGAGAAGTTCGTGGATGAGAAGGGGTGGAAACTGCCCTTGTACGTCTCGGACGAGGAGAGGCCCTCCGCGTTCGATAGTCGAGGAATTCCGGCGACCTTCATACTGGACCGGACGGGCCGGATCGTGTTCCGCCACGTGGGGAGCGCCGCCTGGGACGATGAATCGTCCGTCCACTTTTTGACCGAACTGTTGGATAAGGGGGTCATGGAGGGAGACAGCACATGAGCGAGGGACGACAGGGACCGCGCGTCCTGGTCACGGACTATGCCTGGCCGACACTCGATCCGGAGAAGGAGATCCTGGGCCGGATCGGAGCCTCCCTGTTGGTGGCTTCCACCGGGGAAGAGGACGAATTGGTGGAGCTGGCTCCCCAAGCCGACGCCATCCTGACCTGCTGGAAGGCGGTGTCGACACGGACGATCCGCAAGGCCACGCGCTGCCAGATCATCTCCCGGTACGGAATCGGCCTGGACAACATCGACATCCCGTTCGCCACGGAACAGGGCGTCGTCGTGACCAACGTTCCCGCTTACTGCCTGGAAGAGGTCACCGACCAGGCCCTGGCCCTGCTTCTGGCCTCGGCCCGCAAGGTGGTTCTCTTCGACCGGGAGGCCAAGGCGGGCCGCTACGGAATGGCGCCGGGCCGGCCCATCTTCCGGATTCGGGGGCGGACCCTGGGAATCGTGGGGTTCGGAAAGATCGGCCGCACCCTGGGCCGCAAGGCCCGGGCCTTCGGTCTCAAGGTCGCCGCCTTCGACCCCTATCTGGATGATGCCGCCGTGCGGGAACACGGCGCGGAACCGATGGATCTGCATCGGCTGTGGGCGGACAGCGACTACATTTCCATTCATGTGCCCCTCAACGATGAGACCCATCACCTCTTCAACCGGGACGCCTTTCGGCGGATGCGGTCCGAGGCCTTCCTCATCAACACCTCCCGGGGCGCCGTGGTGGACACGGCCGCGCTGGTGGAGGCTCTCGATGCGGGCGAGATCGCGGGCGCGGGATTGGACGTGCTTCCCCAGGAGCCGCCGGCCCCGAACGACCCGGTGGTGCTCCACCCCAAGATCATCATCACTCCGCACGCTTCGTTCTACTCGCAGGAGTCGCTCCTGGAACTGCAAACAACGGCGGCTCAGCAAGTTGCCGATGTCCTCTCGGGCAAGGTCCCGGACTGGGTCGTGAATCCGGATGTCCTCCGGCGGCCCGGTCTCCGAGCCTCCATCGATCAGTAGCCGGAATTTCTCATCGGGCGGCGAAGATCGCGCAGGGTTCCCGCTGTCAGCACGCGGGTGCTGTCCAAACCTTCGGAAGGAGAATCCAAGTTGGAGGCGTCGTCGTGTCGCCTGTGAGATCTTTCATGGCATTCGCCACAGGCTCCTTTACTCCACGTAGTTGCAGGTATCGCTCGAATACACATCGGGCTCACCGTCGATCCGGATCTTGGCGACCAGCCGGTACTCACCGGGGTCCGATGGCGTGTAGGCACAGAATCGCCAGTCGGCCCCGGTTCCTTCGACGTCCGTCCATTCGGCGTCCGAGGTCGCCCGGGCCTGCCACTTCGATTGGGAGACGGAGTAGTGAACCTCTTCGATGACGATGTCTGCCGCTTCGATACAGCCGGCAGTCGAAATCCCGCCGAACGTCACCTCGCCGGGAAAAACCGAGAGCAACTCCAGCCTTGCGTAGTTGCCGTCGTCCCATTCGACCTCCCCGCCGGATCCGATTCCGACGCGCTCGAAAACCAGAATCCCGTCGTTCTCCGTATCGACGTAGGCGTGCCGGCCGTCAGGACTGGCCGCGAGGCTCCGAGCGGCACCGAATTCGGGCAGCGGGTTGTTGAAACGGTCCGGTTGCCATAGCGACACGTGGTCCGTCAGTCCGAGCTCGCCGGGTTCAGGCCGCCACCGTATTCCGAATGTCCTGTCGCAGCAGAATACGTCCACTGCGGGCGCTCCCCTCCGGGCGGCGGCGAGTCCGCCCCGGTTCTCCGAGCCCGGCGGAGTCGGGAACGGAAACCCCCGCACAATCCTCGTCCAGGACGGCGAGAGTGTTTCGAGATGTTGCGGTTCGGAAGGATCCTCTTCCAGTTGGAACGCGGTCGTGATCTCTCCGTCGCCGTGAAAGACGAACAGGTACCGGTCATCGCCGCTGATCGCCAACGCCGTCAAGTCCACGAACAAGTGCTCTCCACCGTTCGTTGACCTGGTGATCCGGCCCGTGACGGCGTCGCGTTCGAAGACGAGCAACGAACTATCCGTTCCCACATAGACGTGGCGGCCCCCGTTGGAGATCAGGGCGCGCTTCAATTCGGGGATGCTCAAAGTCTGGACATGCCGCATTTCGCCCGGCGTCTCGAGGGCCAGAACCTGGAGCCGACCCGCACCGGGCACGACTGCGGTCAGGAACGGGCCTTCATCGTGCAGGAACATGTCCCCGAAAACGCCGGAGTCGCACTCGGCGGCATCCGGAAAATCACCTGTGACCGTCATGGCCCCCTCGTCCTCCAACTCTCGCTGGGTGGCATCGACGGGTACGAACCTGCGCCACGTCCCGCACAGATGGGCGTAGAGTTCGTCTCGATACGGATCCCAGATCAGAGAACTGCCTTCCACTGCGCCACCTTCCAGAAACTGACTCAAGGTCAGATTTCCGGTTTTCGGATCCCGTCCGAAGACTTGCAGCCCCAGCTTCGACGCCGCATACAGAGCGGTTCCACGGTCATTCAAAGTCAAGCTGGACGGGCTTCGGAGCGGCACCGAGGTTCCATTGGCGTCCCGGTCCCCGTCAACCAGGCGCCCGGCGTACCGGAGCCATACCGGCGCTTCCGTCTCACCCCAGTTCAAGGTGAATTCGACGTCGGGAGCGCCGCCGGAGCTCGGAGGGCCCGGGGTAGGCTCATCGACCGGCAAGAGTGGGCCCGGGAAGACACCCCCGGGTGGACCCCAACCTGCACGATTGCGAGATCCCGTCCGGATCGTGTAGCGGGTCCCTTCCTCGGCCTGGAAGACAACCTCGACGGCGTCGGGTTCGATCCCCTCCGGCGGATGGCTGCTCCTGATGAAATCAAGCCCTCCGAACCCGTCTCCTTCCTCCCTGTAGACGGCCACCACCCAGGGACTGTCGGGGTCTTCCAGCCAGAAGCGGTACCAACCGGAATCAGGCGCTTCGTAGGTCCACCAGAGAGACGAGTGACCCAGGAGAGAGATCCGCTCGCCCCGTTCGACGGTGGCGAAACGAGTCGATTGGGAGACGGAACCGGCCGCTTCCTCCAACACCTTGGCGCTTGCCAGATCGTCGTTGTCCGGGGTCGGTCCCCAGATCACGTTGGTGGAAACCTCAGGCAACGTATATGCGGCGGGGTCCCCCGGCGGAAAGCCGGCGGCCATCCAATACTGTTGTCCGCCGGTGGCCGGCAACACGAAATCAGACGGCACGACGTGGGTGCTGGTCCGGGCCACCAGGTGCAGATCGTCCGCAGAGGGGCCGGCGAACACGGCCACCCGCAAACTCCGACCGACGGAAGCGTCCTCGATCCGCCAAGTGTAGCGTCCGTCCTCCGGGGCTTCCCACACCCACCATCGGGTCCGGACGCCGGTCTGCGGTGGTTCCCCGGGCTCGACTGTCGAGCCGGAGCCGACGCCCATTCTCACCTGGGAGGAGGGGACGCTCTCAATGGACTCCGCACGCGCGATATGGTCATTGCCCGGCGGAGTCATCGCGGACTTCCACTTCAGTTCATAGGGACCTCCGGAAACATCGAGGTCGGGTTCGGCAACGGCGATGCGATACTCCTTACCGGAGGCGGCGGGGAAGAGAACGGATTGCCCGGGAAGGCCGGACACCAGCCGAAGTGCCGGGATGCTGTCGCCCTCGAACACGAACACGCGCCCCGGCGATTCGGTCGAGAATTCCCACCAGCCGGCGCTGGTCCCCATCCACCGGTACCAGGTGGTGCCCGCCGCCGTCGCGAACCATTCGCCGGCTTCCAGGGTGGCCCCCTCACTGTTGCCCAGGACGGTGCCCCGAGCGCCCTCCAGCACGGCGGCCCGGTCGAAGTCGTCATTGACCGGTCGCGATCCCTGAGACCAATGGAGGTCGACGACAGTCCCTCGACCCAAGTGACTCACCCGGACTCGATACGAGGCCCCCTCCTGGGCAAAGAACAGGACTCCCCCGAGATCGGATACGACTGGCTCCAACCCGGCAATGGCATCGCCTCGGAAGACGCCGATGCGATCGCCTCTCCTGGTCCTGAGATCTCCGGACGGGTGGAGGCTGAAACGGATCGCCCCGTTGGCCGGCGCCGTCCACCGGTACCAGACCGAACCGTAGGGTCGGCCTTGACGGGCAGTGAACAACGGCTCCTCCGGCTCCGGCGTCGCCGGCAGCAGATCCACCGTGTGGGAACCCTGCTCGCCTTCGAGGACGGCCGCCGCCGCGAAGTCGTCATTGTCGGGAAGTTGAGCCGCCCCGGATCGGTCGGTTGATCCGGCGCCCACTCCCACCGAGACGGATGCCCCCTTGGAGTTCCACGAGCTCGCGGTGAAGTAGAGGCGAACCGAGTCCCCTTCCGCCGCAGACGAAACGATGAACTTGACTTCCTGGGTCTCGCCGGCGGCGATCTCCCCCAGCGGGATCGATGAACCCAGCAGGCCCGGCGCCGTCAATTTGTCCTCTTCGTCGGAGGGGAGCGGCGTTCCGGTCTCCTCCGACAGGTCCACCGGGATCCCGTCCTCGCGAGTGGCGGACACGGTGTGGATCTGAATCCCGTCGCACCCGGACGCGCCGTCCGCATCCCGGCAGTCCACGTGCAGCCGGCTTCCGGCCGCCACGTACTCGTCCACCGTCACGGTCAGTGTCAGTTCCTGCTCTCCCCCGTGCGCCAGGAATGCCTGATCGGCTTCGATCATCAGGTTCGGGGTGGATGCGCCCCGGATCACCGTCCATGCCAGCGCCGCCCTGGGCGCGGCGGTGTAGACCCGCCGCGCCACCACCTTCGCCCGATAGACGCCCGGCTCGGGATTGCGGACGATGATCCATTCCACGTTGTCCACGCGGGACGCCGAGACCTGCTCCCCGCAGGCGCCGGTTTCGCAGTCGCCGTCCCGGTCCAGCCACAGATCCAGATCGTTCAGGACCGTGTCGACGATGGCGTCCGCCGGCGGTTCGTCCCAGGTCATCACCAGGTCGAGGCGGCTGGCGCCCTCCGGCACCTCGATGTCCTGATAGGCATATTCCCCCTCCTGCAGTTCAGAGACCGCGCCGCCGCCGATCCAGCCGTCGGCCTCGTCCCGGTTGAGCACACTGGTGCGCGCCGACGCCTTGCCCAGTCCATACTGCGCCTGCAGGGATCCCGGCCCGTCGCTGTTGGTCGTGGGGAAGGCGCCCGGAACCTCCAGCCAGGGGTCGGGCCGGAGGGCGCCGGCCATCAGTCTGGCCCGGGCCAGCGCCGGCTGTTCCCGGTGCTCCGGGACCGCATCCATCAGCAGCGCAGCCACCCCCGCCACCGCAGGGGAGGACATGCTGGTGCCGCTCTGTGCGTGGTACCCTCCGCGGCTTCCTCCCCCGGCGGCCGAGTGGACTCGGACGCCGGGCGCCACGACCTGAGGCGCCAGGCGTCCGTCCGCGGTCGGTCCGTGGCTGCTGAACACGGCGACGTCACCACTGTCCAGAGTGGCGCCGACAGAGAGCGAGCTCTTGGCGGACGCGAAGTTGGAAAAGCCCTCGACGCCCTCGTTCGATTGCGCAACCACGTAGAGCTGGCGGTACCCCCAGACGATGGAGTCGAGTTTCCGTTCGCCGAGCCCCTTGCCCTCGAACCACCGGGAGGAACCGGACAGACTCATGTTGACGATCAGGGGCTTGACGGGCTCCGGCGCCTGGACCGCGTCGGCACACTCCGTCGCTTTCGCCAGAAAATCCATCCCTCGAAGCGTGCCGCCCGAATCTCCGACACCGAACCCGTCGAGTACCTTTGCGAAACGGATGTCTCTCACCGAGGGCGCCATGCCGGCGAACCGCCGTTGGACGGTACCGTTTCCGACCATGGTCCCGGTGACGTGAGTCCCGTGGCCATCTTGATCGACCCACAGATCCTCGGACCTGTCGGAGGGCGGAAGCAGCGAGAGGGCACTCCCAGTGAAATCGACGCCGCAGATGCTCTCCCGGTTCGACTCGATGTCCAGGTGATTGAGGTTGAGCCCCGTGTCCATGACGCCGATGGGGACGGATGCGCCGCCCACCCCCGAAAAGATCCCCGGGGAGCCGTCGTAGACTCGCAGGACGTCCGCACCCATGGCGGGAACCGCCGTATCGTGAGCCGCTCTCACGATGCCGACCGGCTCGACCGCCAACACGTAATCCGTAGCGGCGAGGGTCTGCAACTGACCGTAGGCCACGTTGGCCGGGTAGACCCGAAGGTCCGGATCGTACCGGCCCACCACCGCTCCCAGATCCTCCAGCGCCCGCCGCCAGCGGCCGTCGGGATCGTCCGTCATCAGCGTGACGAACACCGGAACCTGGTCCTGACCAGGAAGCTTCAGCGATTCGCGGGCGAACCGCTCGGAGAGCTTCCTCTCCGGCGGGACGGGCCCCAGCCCGGCGACCTCCGGCAATGCCGCGATCTCCTGCAGAAGAACGGGGTCGGCCGGCAGTTGGACCCGCACCAGGTTTCCCGAGGAACCGAGGATGGTGGCGCCCAGGTCCGGGAGCGACGGCGCCAGGTCGTCCACCCTCGCGTCGCCGGCCAGCCGGACCCAGCCGAAGGTCCAGTCCCGTCCGGCGGCTGAGGCCTGATCGGCGAGCCTCTCGATGGAGGTGGTCGAGTCGAGCCAGTCCGGGTTCGGACCCCAAGGCTCGTCTCCGGAGTCGACCTCGCCCTCGATTCCGGCCCGGGACATCTCCCCGTGGTAGGAGACGAAGGAATACCCGTCCGGCGGCGCCGGAACGGCGTCCTCCTCCCCCGAATCGCCGGCGTGCCGCTTTTCGGAGGATCGGGGCGCGGCCTGAATCGGGGGTTCGTGGACGTCCCCCCGCCCTTCGGCGGCGATCCGGGCCCTGGCGGCGCGAGTCACCGCCGACTCTCCTGACCAGTTCGGCTCTCGCTCTTCGCCGGGGGAGGCATGGTACAAGACCCATCCCGCCAAGCTCCCGGCAACCGCCAAAAATATCAGGACTCGAAAGGATCTATTTCTTGCTGAATACATGGTTGCACCTGTTCTTCCGGGATGATCGGGGACTCAAATGGTCAGTGCCGCCACATCCACGATACTTGACAAGACGGCGGTCCGGACCGGGGAGTTCAATTCATCCCTGTACGCAGCCTCGGAAACAGCGTCCGAACAACGTTGGGACAATAGACCACGGAAGTGTCGGATGCCGATGACGTTTCGTCCCAAGCGCGGGTCGCCTTCGACAGTCGAGTGGCGAACCCTCACACGTCCAGGAGCCTGCGCGGCAGAAATTGATCTGCTGCGAAAGCTTATAATCGGTCCATATTCGTGCGATTTCTCGGCGAATAGAACAACTATGCGCCTCTAAATCGTGAAAATCTGGCCTCGATTCTCCACTTTCTCGCTACGATCATTTCTATCGCGCAGACTCCCAGCGCTCCATTGTCGATAGAATAGGTACAGAATGACAAATGCTTTCTCGTTGACTCGTCGAGTGCTCAGCGACCGGATCAGAAATTCGGGCTGGAACAGGAGGAATCCCACACCATGGAAAGAACCATCTGGGACGTGGCGCGCCAGCAGTTCTTCGAAGCGGCCGAGCTGACCGATCTGGACGACGATCTGAAGGAGATCCTGAGCCAGTGCAACCGCGACCTGACCGTCCGGTTCCCGGTCTGCATGGACGACGGCTCCATCCGGGTCTTCGAAGGCTACCGGGTTCAGCACAACCAGGCCCGGGGACCCACCAAGGGTGGCATCCGGTTCTCGCCTGAAGTGACCCTCGACGAGGTGCGGGCCCTGGCCATGTGGATGACGTGGAAGACTGCCGTTGTGAAGATTCCATATGGCGGGGCCAAGGGGGGCGTCATCTGTGACCCGCACAACATGAGCTTGGGCGAGTTGGAGAACCTGACCCGGCGGTACGCCACCGAGATCTCCATCATCGTGGGCCGGGAGAAGGACATCCCGGCTCCGGACGTCAACACCAATCCCCAGATCATGGCCTGGTTCATGGACACGCTTTCCATGCGAAGCGGTTTTTCCGATACCGGCGTGGTCACGGGCAAACCCGTCGAGATCGGGGGCTCCCTGGGGCGCCTGGACGCCACGTCGCGGGGCTGCCTCTACGTCGCCGAAGAGGCCCTCAGGGAGCGCGGGGAGACTCTGGAGGGCAAGACCGTGGCCATCCAGGGTTTTGGAAATGCCGGCAGCTTCGCCGCTTCCCTCTTCGCCCGGGCCGGCGCCCGAGTGGTGGCGGTCTGCGACTCCCAAGGAGGCGTCTACAACTCGTCCGGTCTGGACGTGGACCGCCTGATGCGGCTCAAGCAGGAATCCACGACCATGGCCGAATACCCGGACGGAGACCGGGTGGACCCCAAGCAGCTCCTGGAACAACCCTGCGACATCCTGATCCCGGCCGCCGTCGAGGACCAGATCACCGAGGCCAACGCCGATCGGATTCAGGCCCGTATCGTGGTGGAAGCCGCCAACGGTCCCACCACACCCGAGGCGGACCGGATTCTGAACGAACGGGGGGTGACTGTGCTTCCCGACGTGCTGGCCAATGCCGGCGGCGTGACGGTGTCGTACTTCGAATGGGTTCAGGACCTGGGGTCGTTCTTCTGGGACGAGGAACGCGTCTACCGTGAGTTGAAGCGCGTCATGACCGCCGCGTACCGCGACATGTCCGCCGAGCTGGCCCGGCTCCAAGGTCTCCACGGACCCCGGATCAATCATCGCCAGGCCGCCTACGTCCTGGCCATCCAACGAGTCGCCCGAGCCACCCAACTCCGCGGCATCTACCCGTAGTTGAAAGGAGCGGCGGCGGAGCGGCGGAGGAGCGGCGTCTTTCAGGCGCCGACTGGGACCGGCGTCCTTCCGGGCGCCGGCTCACGCGGAGTGGCAATAGGGCGAAAGAACACGGGGCGCCTAAAAGACGCCGTTCCCAGTCGGCGCGTAAAACACGCCGCTCCAGACGCTCCTCCTCTTTCGGAGGTGTCGTTTAAGATCGCGATGTTGCGAGAAAAGCCCCCGCAGGCGTATTCTTGATTCAACTCGTCCACCTGTATGTGGCGAATCCGCATGGACGCTCAGCGCGGGCACACGAGACGATGACCTTTTCCAAATCTGCATTTTCGCTCTTCATCATCCTGGCGACCGTTTCGGCTTCAGAAGCGGCCGGCTCGACCGCCAGGCGCCCGGACCCGGCCGTCGAGTTCAGCCGGGACATCCGGCCGATCCTGTCGGACAAGTGCTTCGCCTGTCACGGACCCGACGAGAACAAGCGTATGAGCCCCTTGCGTCTGGACACGCGGGACGGCGCTCTGGCCGATCTCGGTGGCCGCTACGCCATCGTTCCGGGAGACCCGGAAGAGAGCGGCCTCATCAACCGGGTGAACTCGGCGGACAGCCTGACCAGGATGCCTCCGAGCTACTCGGGAAAGACCCTCTCGGATCATGAGAGAGAACTCCTGCGGAACTGGATCGAGCAGGGGGCCGAATGGCAGGGCCACTGGTCGTTCCGTCCTCCCGCACGCCCCGATCCGCCGCCGGTGAGCGACCCGGCGTGGATCCGGAACCCCATCGACCGCTTCGTCCTGGCCCGTCTGGAGGCAGCCGGGCTGGAGCCGTCTCCCGAGGCCGATCCGGCCACGCTCCTCCGCCGGGTCTCGCTCGACCTGACCGGCTTTCCTCCCGAGCCCGAGGTCATGGACGGCTTTCTGAACGACCCCGCCGAGGACGCGTACGAGAAGGCCGTCGACCGGTTGCTCAACTCCCCCCGTTACGGCGAGCGCATGGCCATTCGCTGGCTGGACGCCGCCCGCTACGCCGACACCAACGGCTACCAGACCGACGCCGAGCGCACCATGTGGCCCTGGCGCGACTGGGTGATCGACGCCTTCAACCGGAATCTTCCCTTCGACGAGTTCACCGTCGAGCAGGTCGCCGGCGACATGCTGCCGGACGCCACGCTGGATCAGCGGATCGCCAGCGCCTTCAACCGCAACCACCGGGGAAACGGCGAGGGCGGGATCATTCCCGAGGAATACCGGGTGGAATACGTGGTCGATCGGGTCGAGACCACATCCACCGTCTGGCTGGGCCTGACCATGGGTTGCGCCCGGTGTCACGACCACAAGTACGACCCGCTCTCCCAGCGCGAGTTCTACGAGATGTTCGCCTACTTCAACAACGTTCCGGAAAAAGGAAGAGCGTTCAAGTACGGGAACTCTCCCCCCTACATCCCGGCGCCGACGGATGCCCAGAAACGCCGGTTGAAGGAGCTGGAGGCGGAACTGGCTGAGGCGAAGCGGAAATTCGAAGAACACGAAGCCGAGCTGGACCGGCTCCGGAGTTCGTGGGAACAGGCGCTCACCGACTCTCACCTGGTGAACTGGTCCCTGTACGACGACCTGGAAGTCGCCTACTCCCTGGACGGGCACCTGACGGCCGAGACGCCGGGAGTGAAGCCGCCCGCGGCCCGGCTGCTGGACGGAGCGCCTCACTTCGTTCCGGGCCCCGTCGGGACCGCGGCCAGCTTCGACGGCAAGAGGTACGTGGACGCCGGCGCGGTGGCCGCCTTCGGCGTCACCGACCGCTTCACCCTGGCGGCTTGGGTCCGGCCCGAGACCACCGAGGGCGCCATTCTCTCCAAGACCCAGAGTGAGTTCGAGGGAGAGGGTCAGGGCTCCCGCGGCTACGGCCTCTTTCTGCGGGACGGGAAGCTCCAGTTGAATCTGGTGGTGCGCTGGCTGGACGATTCCCTCCGCGTCCAGACGGTCGAGGCGCTGAAGCCCGGCGAGTGGCGCCACGTGGCCGCCACCTACGACGCCTCGTTCCAGGCCAAGGGCATCCGGATCTACATCGACGGCAAGCCGGCGCCGATCCGGGTTCTGCTGGACTTCATGAACCAGAACTTCTACGTCAAGGATCCGTTGCGGCTCGGCGCGGCCGGACCCAAGGAGCGCTTCCAAGGTCAGATCGACGACGTCCGCCTCTACCGCGGCGTCCTTCCCCCGGAGCGCATCGCCGTCCTCGCCACCAACCGGAGCCTGGACCAGATCGCCAGGATTCCACGGGCCGAGAGGACCCCGGGACAGACCGAAAAGCTGCGCCTCGGCTTCCTGGATCAGTACGCGCCGGTGGAAATCCGCGACAGTTGGCGGCGCGTCCTGGACCTGGAGGCCGAGCGGAAGCGTCTGACCCAGAGCTTCCCCACGGTCATGGTGATGCAGGAGCGCACCGACCCCAGGGAGACCTTCATCCTGGACCGGGGAGCCTACGACAGCCCGACGGAGAGGGTCGCGCCCGCCGTCCCCGCCCTGTTTCCGGGAGTCCGGAACGGCGCGCCCGGCGACCGGCTGGGATTCGCCCGCTGGCTGGTGGACCCGTCCAACCCGTTGACGGCGCGGGTCACCGTCAACCGTTTCTGGCAGATGTATTTCGGGCAGGGCCTGGTCGGGACGGCGGAGAATTTCGGTTCCCAGGGCGAGTGGCCCACCCATCCTCTCCTGCTGGACTGGCTGGCCACCGAGTTCATGGATTCCGGCTGGGACATGAAGGCGTTCCAACGGGCCATCGTCCTGAGCGCCACCTATCGGCAGTCCTCCCAATCCACTCCCGAACTCCAGTCCCGGGACCCGCAGAACCGTCTGCTGGGCCGGGGTCCCCGCTTCCGGCTTCCGGCCGAAGTGATTCGGGACCAGGCGTTGTTCCTGGCCGGCCTGATGGTGGAAAAGCAAGGGGGCCCGTCCGTGAAGCCCTATCAGCCGGACGGGCTGTGGGAAGAACTCACCAGCGGGCAGTACTACAACCAGAGCGAGGGCGAGGACCTCTATCGGCGAAGCCTCTACACCTACTGGAAGCGGACGATCGCTCCGCCGTTCATGCTCACCTTCGATTCTTCGGGGAGGGAGGCCTGCGAGGTGCTGGAGACACGGACCAACACGCCGTTGCAGGCCTTGAACCTGATGAACGACGTGACCTACGTGGAGGCCGCCCGTTTCCTGGGTCAGCGGATGATGATGGAGGGGGGCGCCTCACCCCAGGAACGAATCGGATTCGCCTACCGGCTGGCCACGGGCCAGCCGCCCGATCCCCGGAGAGAGGCGATCCTCCTGGAAAGCTATCGCCACCATCTGGCCAACTACGAAGAGGATCGAAAGGCGGCGCTCCAACTGGTGAGCCAGGGTGAGAGACCTCGAAATCCGGAGTTGGACCTGGCGGAGCTGGCCTCATACACGACGGTGGCCAGCCTGATTCTGAACCTGGACGAGACCATCTCCAAGGAATAAGAAATGGATCCACGACCTGAATCGGGCCTGCTCCTGACCCGGCGTCATTTCTTCGGACTGGGCAGCACAGGGATCGGGACGGCGGCTCTGGCAACGCTCCTGAATCGGGACCTGGGAGCTGCGGGTCTGGAACGACCCCTGTCCTCCGCGGACACGGCCCGCGGTTTACCCGGCTTTCCCAATTACGCCCCGACCGCCAAGCGGGTCATCTACCTGTTCCAGTCGGGGGCTCCCTCGCAGATGGAAATCTTCGACTACAAGCCGGGACTGCAGGACCTGCGGGGAACGGAGCTTCCCGATTCCATCCGCAAGGGGCAGCGCCTGACCGGTATGACGGCGACCCAGACCAGCTTCCCGGTGGCGCCCACGCTGTTCAAGTTCAGCCAGCACGGCCAGTCGGGGGCCTGGGTCAGCGAACTCATGCCGCACACCGCCCGAATCGTCGACGACATCAGTTTCGTGAAGTCCATGCACACCGAAGCCATCAACCACGACCCGGCGGTCACCTTCTTCCAGACCGGAGCCCAGTTGGCCGGCCGGCCCAGCATCGGCTCCTGGGTCTCCTACGGCCTGGGCAGCGACTCCGAGGACCTGCCGTCGTTCGTGGTCATGGTCTCCATGGGAACGGGCGCGCCCGGCGGTCAGCCGCTTTACGACCGGCTCTGGGGCAGCGGCTTTCTTCCCACGCGCTACCAGGGAGTGAAGTTCCGGTCCGTGGGAGACCCGGTCCTGTACCTCTCCAATCCACCCGGCCTGAATCGGGCCAGCCGGCGGCGTTTTCTGGACGACCTGGGCCGCCTCAACCAGCTCAAGGCCCAGGAATACCAGGACCCCGAGATCAACACCCGGATCTCTCAGTACGAGATGGCGTATCGAATGCAGGCGTCGGTACCCGAGCTGACCGATCTCTCGGACGAGCCGGAGCGGATATTCGAACTGTACGGTCCGGAATCCCGAAAACCGGGAACCTTCGCGGCCAACTGCCTGTTGGCCCGGCGCCTGGCCGAGCGAGGCGTCCGGTTCATCCAGCTCTTTCACCGGGGCTGGGATCAGCACAACCGCCTTCCCAAGCAGATT
>JAJDTT010000107.1 GCA_022827025.1 Acidobacteriota bacterium | reverse complement strand
AACCTCTATTTCCAGATGATCGGGAGAGGTCTGCGGGGGCCGAAGAATGGCGGCAACGACCGGTGCCTGATCGTCAACGTTCGTGACAATATCGAGAATTTCGACCGGGAACTGGCCTTCTCCGGGCTGGACTGGTTGTGGGGATAGCTGTGCCGATCCTGTCCCGGCGTAGCCGGAACCAATAGGTCTTCGCCCGGGCGGCGGCTTTCCGGCCGCCGAATCTTCCATTGGCCGTGTCATACTCCGTTTTGGACCGAAGAGGCGCCCACAAGGGGCGCCCCTACGAAGAATTCTTCGTTCATTTTCCGCGGACGGTGCGGAGGCTCGGACCGGCAGGGGGTCAGAAATCCCGGGAGGCCTCGCGGAAGATCTCCAGACCTTCCAGCACGTCCTCTTCCGGCATGTTCAGTGCGGGGCGGAAACGAATGGACCGCTCGCCCGAGGGCAGAATGAGCAGGCGGCGCCGGAGCAGGTTCCGCAGGAACCGGTCCCGCGTGGGGGTGTCGGGCAGGTCGATGGCGCAGAAGGGGCCGACGCCCCTGGCGTTGGAGAAGAAGGCCGGCGAGTCCTCGGCCAGTTCCCGCAGGCCCTCCAGCAACACCCGGCCCATCTTGCGGGCGTGCTCCAGGAGCCCCTCCCGTTCGTAGATCTCCAGGTAGATCCGGCACCGGACCATGTCGATGAGGCTCCCTCCCCAGGTCGAATTGATCCGTCCCGGCACCTGGAAGACGTTCTCGGGCACGTCGTCGATGCGGCCGTTGGCCATGATTCCGCACACCTGGGTCTTCTTGCCGAAGGCCAGCAGGTCCGGCTCCGCGTAGTGCTCCAGGGCCCACATCTTTCCGGTCCCGCCGAGGCCGGTTTGCACCTCGTCATAGATGAAGAGCAGATCGAACTCGTCGCAGATGGACCGCAGGGCCTGGTGGAACTCGCGCCGGAAATGATTGTCTCCGCCCTCCCCCTGGATCGGCTCCAGGATCAGGCAGGCGACCCCGAAGGGATGCTCCTCCAGGACCCGCCGGATCTGCCGCAGCGCCCGCTCCTCGGATTCCAGCGTGGACACGAGGTTGTCTCCCGCCAGGGGGAAGCGGCACTTGGGATTCTCGATCCGGGGCCAGTCGAACTTGGGGAAGTAGCGGGTCTTGTTCCGGTCGAAGGTGTTGGTGAGGGAGAGCGTGTAGCCGAGCCGTCCGTGGAACGCCTCCCGGAAATGGATCACCTTCAGGTCTTTCTCTTCCGGGCGGCCTTGGGCCCGGTTCTTCCGGGTCTTCCAGTCGAACGCCACCTTGAGGGCGTTCTCCACCGCCGGGGCTCCGCCTTCCACGAAGAAGAGGTGCTTCATGGAGTCGGGCAGGGCGAGGCGGGAGAAGGTGTCCACGAAGGCCCCCATCTCCGGGGTGTACAGGTCCGAGTTGGAGGGCTTGTGGAGGGCCGCCTCTCCCATTTCCTCCACCACTTCCGGACGCGCCATGCGAGGGTGGTTGTAGCCGATGGGCGAGGTGGCGTAGAAGGCCATGAAGTCCAGGAAGTACCGGCCGGTCCGGAAATCGCAGAGGCGGGACCCGCGGCTCCGGGACAGGTCGGCGACGATCTCCACTCCGGAGGCGGGCAGATAGCGGGAGAGAATGCCGGCCGTCTCGCCGGCGTCGAGCTTTATGCCCGTTTCCACCTGGTTCCCTCTCGAGTGTCCTCCAGCACGATCCCCTTCTCGGACAGGAGGCTGCGGATCTGGTCGGCCCGGGCGTAGTCCCGAGTCTGTCGGGCCTGCGTCCTTTCCTGGATGAGCCGGGCGATCTCATCGTCCTCCAATTCGAGGCTCTCCAGTTGGAAGGTCTCGAAGATCTCGTTCGCCTTCGAGAAGAATCCCAGGACGGCGTCCCGGTCGGGGCCGCCGACCCGCTTCTCTTCCAGGAGCAGGTTGCCCTTTCGGACCAGCTCGAAGATGGCGGCCAGGGCGGCCGACGTATTCAGGTCGTCGTCCAGGCTGGACTCGAAGTTCCGTTCGGCTTGCAGGGCCGCCTCCGTCAATTCCCGGTTCTCTTCCGCTGCGTCCGGAACCTCACGGAGGCGCTGGATGAAGTCGTTGACCCGCTGCAAGGCGGACTGGGCCTGGGTCATTCCCTGGAAGCTGAAGTTGAGCTGCTTCCGGTAGTGGACGCTCAGCAGCAGGTAGCGGACCGCCAGCGGATCCCACCCCTGGTCCAGCAGATCCCGCAGGGTGTAGAAGTTGCCCCGGGACTTGGACATCTTCTCTCCCTCCACCACCAGGTGGGCGCTGTGGACCCAGTGGCGGACGAAGGGTCTGCCGGTGGCGCCCTCGCTCTGGGCGATCTCGTTTTCGTGGTGCGGAAAGACCAGGTCCACTCCGCCGGCGTGCAGATCGAAGGATTCTCCCAGGTACTCCATGCTCATGGCCGAGCACTCGATGTGCCAGCCGGGCCGGCCCGGGCCCAGGGCCGTGTCCCAATAGGCCTCTCCCGGCTTTCTCGCCTTCCAGAGGACGAAGTCCCGGGGGTTGTCCTTGCTGTATTCGTCGGCGTCGGTGGCGTCTCCCCGCTCCGCTTCATGCAGGTCGAGGCGGGAAAGCTCTCCGTAGCCTGGAAGCCGGTCGATGCGGTAATAGGTCGACCCGTCCTGTTCGTAGGTCAGGCCCTTCCGGCGCAGGCGCAGGATCAGGTCCACCATCTGCGTAATATGCCGGGTCGCCCGGGGCATGATCTCGGGCCGCTGGAGACGCAACGCCTCCATATCCTCCAGAAAGGCCTGGGTGTAGCGGCTCGTGTACTCCTGGATGGGTTCGCCCCGGGCCCCCGCGCCGTTGATGATCTTGTCGTCCACGTCCGTGATGTTCATGACGTGGGTGAGGCCGAAGCCCTTGTAGAGCAGGTAGCGGCGGAGCAGGTCCTGGAAGGTGAAGGTCCTGAAGTTCCCGATGTGCACGAAGTCGTAGACCGTGGGGCCGCAGGCGTAGAGCCGCAGGTCCCGGCCCTCCAGCGGCACGACCTCCTCCGTGGTCCGGGTCAGCGTGTTGTAGAGCCGTAGCGCCATGGGAAAATCGCAGCGAGATATTATTTCACGATCGGGACCTAGGAGCCTGCGCGGCAGAAATTAATCTACTGCGAAAGCGTAGAATCGGTCCATATTTCCCCGATTTCTCGGCGAATAGAACAGCTATGCACCTCAAAATCGTGAAAATCTGGCCTCGATTCTCCACTTTCTCGCTACGATCATTTCTACCGCGCAGACTCCTAGGCAACGAATCTCAGAGTTCGCCCCCCGCTGCCGGGGAGACGGGCGGTTCCCGGGTCAACGACTCCCGAGGCAGCCGGACCAGGCGCAGATTCCCCTCCTCAAGCAGCGACCGGGACCCCTCCAGGGCCGCCAGATCCCTCCACCCCGACTCCTTGGTGAGCAGGTAGTAGTCCGTCTGCGGGTGTTGGGACGAGTAGAGCCGCAGATGCGCCAGGCTCGGGACCTCCTCCCGCGTCGCCTGGTAGCCGGTGTAGTACAGCGCCGTGTGATGGAAATAGCGGTAGAGGACCAGGGGGCGCTCCTCGCTGATCATGGGTTGGGACGCCCGCGCCAGACTCCGCGCCGAATGGTAGTGCTCCACCACCGGGCCCAGGAACGAGAAGGCGGCTGCCGCCGCCAGCACCATGCCGCCGACCAGCGAGAGAAAGGCCCGCTCCGGCCGTCCGGCGCGTGACTCGCGGGCCCCCCAGAGGACCGCCGCGGCCAGGGGCAACGCTACCCAGAGGCCCGCGTTGGATGCGTAGTGATACCGGCTCATGTAGACGATGGCTGCCGCCATCAGGAGCGCCAGTCCCTGCAGCATCAGCCATTGGATCCGGAGCGGCCGGGACGCCGCCGTCTCACCGGCCGGGTCCCGGTCCCACTCGCGGGCCACCAGCAGGGCCAGTGCCGGAACGACCGGCAGGACGTAGCCGGGCAGCTTGCTCTCGCTGAGGGAGAAGAAGACCACCGGCAGCGCCACCCAGATCCAGAGGAAGACCTGGGAGCGATCCGGTCCGGCGCCGGTGCGCGAGCGCCAGAGGCGGGCGAAAGAACCGGCGAGAAAGGGTGTCCAGGGGAAAAATCCCACCGCAAGGACCGCCAGGTAGTACCAGACCGGCTGCGAATGATGGTGGAGATCCGACATCACGCGGGCCAGGTGGTGATTGAGCCAGAAGGTCACGAAGAAGGAATACCCGTTTTCGGCCCAGACGCTCCAGTACCACGGAACGGACGTCGCCAGGAACGCCGCCGTCCCCGCCAGCAGGTGCCTCCAGTGCCATTCGAGCTTCTCGATCCAGAGGAAATAGACCGTGAAGATGCCGCCGAACAGGATCAGGGCGATGGGGCCCTTGGCCAGCGCGGCCGCTCCCAGGGCGGCCCCCGAGAGCAATGACCAGAGAAGGTTGCGGCTGCCGGCGGCTCGATAACCGCAGACCAGGGACACGGTGAGACACGCGGTCAGGGGCATGTCGGTGCTGCCCGCCCGGGCGAAGATGAAAAACAGGGTGGAGGTGCAGAGGATGAGAACGGACAGGACCCCGGCTCGGAAGCCGGCCAGGTGCCGGGCGAGTCCTCCGGCGGCAAGCGCGCAAAGCAGGCCCAGCAGCGCCACCGGCAGGCGCGCCGCCGCCTCGCTCACTCCGAAGACGCGGAAGCTGAGGGCCTGGACCCAGAAGAGAAGCGGCGGCTTCTCCAGCCACGGGGACCCTTCCAGTCTGGGTGTGACGAAGTCGCCGGCCAGGAGCATCTCCTCGGAAATGCGGGCGTAGCGGGGCTCGTCGGCGCCGATGAAGGGAAGATCGCCCAGTTGGAAGAAAAGGGTCAGGTAGACGGCCAGCAGGACGAAAGCGATGAGATGGCGTTGCTGTCCCACAGCGGCATTCTAACCCGCATTGCACGCGGGTAGAGGGCGGTCCGGAGCCGGAACCGGCGGAAAAAAGAAAAGGGGTCCGGCCGGACCCCTTTTCCCGATATCCGCAAATTGGTTTGCAGCGGATTAGTACATGCCGCCCATGTCGCCGTGAGGGGACGGCGGCGGAGCCGCCTTCTCCTCCTCCGGGATCTCGGTGATGAGCGCCTCGGTGGTGAGCAGCAGGCTGGCGATGGACGATGCGTTCTGCAGCGCCGTCCGGGCCACCATGGTGGGATCGATGACACCGGCGTCGACCAGGTCGACGAACTCTTCCGAGTCGGCGTTGAAGCCGAAGTTGGAGTCGTCCGATTCCCGGACCCGGCCCACGATGACGGCGCCTTCATGACCCGCGTTCTGGGCGATCTGGCGCACCGGCTCTTCCAGGGCGCGGCGAACGATGTTCACGCCGGTCTGCTCGTCCTGGTCCGCCAGCTTCATGTTCCTCAGGCCGGCGAGCGCACGGATGAAGGCCACTCCGCCGCCGGGGACGATGCCCTCTTCCGCGGCCGCCTTGGTGGCGTGCATGGCGTCCTCGACACGGGCCTTCTTCTCCTTGAGCTCGGTCTCGGTGGCGGCGCCCACCTTGATCACCGCGACCCCGCCGACCAGCTTGGCCAGGCGCTCCTGGAGCTTCTCCCGGTCGTAGTCGGAGGTGGTCTCTTCGATCTGGCTGCGGATCTGCTTGACGCGGCCCGCGATGTCCGGCTGGTTTCCGGCGCCTTCCACGATGGTCGTGTTGTCCTTGTCCACCGTCACCTTCTTGGCCCGGCCCAGGTCGTCGATCCGGATGTTCTCCAGCTTGATGCCCAGGTCCTCGGAGATCACCTTGCCGCCGGTGAGGATGGCGATGTCCTCGAGCATGGCCTTGCGGCGGTCGCCGAAACCGGGGGCCTTGACCGCGCAGCCATGCAGAGTGCCGCGAAGCTTGTTGACCACCAGGGTCGCCAGCGCCTCGCCCTCCACGTCTTCGGCCACCACGATGAAGGGCTTGGCCGTCTTGGCCACCTGCTCCAGCACGGGCAGAAGGTCCTTCATGGAGCTGATCTTCTTTTCGTGCAGCAGGACGAAGGCGTCGTCCAGAACGGACTCCATCCGGTCCGGGTCGGTCACGAAATAGGGGGACAGGTAGCCGCGGTCGAACTGCATTCCCTCGACCACCTCCAGAGAGGTTTCGATGGACTTGGCCTCTTCCACGGTGATGACGCCGTCCTTGCCCACTTTTCTCATGGCCTCGGCAATGATCTCGCCGATGGTGGCGTCGTTGTTGGCCGAGATGGAACCCACCTGGGCGATCATCTCGCCCTTGATCTCGGTGGAGAGCTTCCGGATTTCCCAGACGGCCGCGCCGACGGCCTGATCGATTCCTCGCTTGATGGCCATGGGGTTGGCGCCCGCGGCCACCGTCCTCACGCCCTCCCGAATGATGGCCTGGGCCAGGACGGTGGCGGTGGTGGTGCCGTCGCCGGCCACGTCGCTGGTCTTGCTGGCCACCTCGCGAAGCATGGAGGCTCCGACCTTCTCCAGCCCTTCCAGCTCGACTTCCTTGGCGACCGTGACACCGTCCTTGGTGATGACGGGGGAACCGAACTTCTTCTCCAGGACCACGTTCCGGCCCTTGGGGCCCAATGTGATCTTGACCGCGTTGGCCAGGATGTTGACACCCCGAATCAGGGCCCGTCGCGCCTCCTCGCCGTGAGTGACTTCTTTTGCTGCCATGTTCCTTGTCTCCTTCTTCTACTAAGAATTGTGGGGATCGTTGCTGTTTGCGGTGAATAAGACCGGTTCAGGCAACCTAGCCCTCCAGGATGCCCAGGACTTCGTCCTCGCGCATGATCAGGTATTCCTCGTCGTCGAGGGTGACCTCGGTTCCGGCATACTTCCCGAAAAGGACCCGATCGCCAACCTTGACCGACATGGGCTGAAGCTGGCCGTTGTCGAGCACCTTGCCGTCACCGACCGCCACAATCTCACCCTCCTGGGGCTTCTCCTTCGCCGTATCGGGAATGACGATGCCCCCGCGGAATGCTTCTTCCGCCTCGATGCGCCTGATCAGTATCCGGTCCTGCAATGGCTTGATTGACATCCGTACCCTCCTGTTGAATCGTGTATCTTTGGTTTCGGAGTTCGGGCCTCAAACCACTCAAGGCCCAATGGTCTGGGGATTTACTCTGGCACTCTCACTCTAGGAGTGCCAAATCATAGCAAGAACGCCGATCACTGGTCAAGAGCCAACTCCACAATTGTCAAACTCGCAAAGGAGTGGGGGTTTTCCTACCCCCACTCCCTCGGGGGGGACTGAAAGTCCCCCCTCCTATCTGCCCAACTCCGGCTCCACCGGGGCCCAGCGAAAGCAACCGTGGCGAAGAGGGGGGACAAGAATGTCCCCCCCTCCGGGTGCCCCATGTTTTCTCAGAGGTCTCCCACCGCCGGGCCTCCGGCATGATCCCGTGAGAAACCGGGCGGGGATTGTCCGTCAGCGGCGCCTACCGCGTTGCCGCTGTCGAACCACTCGTCGGGGCGACCCTTGTCGTCACCCTCTCCCCGAACGATGCCGCCGTCCGCTGGCCGTTGTTCGGTCCCTAAAGGCTCGTGAACTCGGCTTCACACTGGTTCCCAAGGCCGTTTGAGGGGAAGTTTCAAAGAAGAAGAAGAAGGGGGCGTGACGATCGCGCAGTCTGTCCCGGAGAATCCTTGGCAAAATCCGCGTAAAGGCTCAAAAACAGAATATTTTTCATCATACGCATAGCGACCTGGTGAGCAATGCGGGCCAAGGTTCCCTTTGAACGCATGTCGAGATGTGACTAGAATGTGTTCGCCGGAGAGGCGGAGCCTTTCGGGTGCGACCCCTGAACGCAACTGTTGACTGGCGGCCCCCCGGGCCGCAAACCCCTGAAGGAGAGACGGCTTTGGCTGAAATGAGGACCCTGGATCTCAAAGGCGTTACCAAGGTGAACCGTGGCAAGGTTCGCGAAATCTTCGGTTTGGACGGCCACCTGCTGCTGGTGGCGACCGACCGCATCTCGGCATTCGACGTGGTGCTTCCCACCGTGATTCCCAACAAGGGGAAGGTCCTGAACCAGCTTTCCGAATTCTGGTTCTCACTCTTGGACGACCTGGTTGACAATCACATGGTGTCGATCTCGGTCCGGGAGTTTCCGCGCCAGTTGCATCCCTTCCAGGAGCAACTCCGCGGCCGGTCCATGCTGGTTCGGCGCTGCAATCCGCTGCCCGTGGAGTGCGTGGTGCGGGGCTTCATGGCGGGGTCGGGCTGGAAGGAGTACCAGGTCGACGGCACCATCTGCAGCATTCCCCTGCCTCCGGGTTTGGGGGAGTCGGATGAACTCCCCGAGCCCATTTTCACGCCGGCGACCAAGGCCAAGACGGGCCACGACGAGAACATCTCGTTCGAGCGGTGCGTCGAGATCATCGGCGAGGAACTGGCCTGCCGGGTCCGGGACCTGAGTCTCGCCATCTACAGCCGCGCCCGGGACTACGCCCTGGAACGAGGCATCATCATTTGCGACACCAAGTTCGAATTCGGCTTGGACGGTTCCGACCTGCTTCTCATCGACGAGGTGCTGACTCCCGATTCGTCGCGCTTCTGGCCGGCGGAGTCGTACCAGCCGGGAGGTTCTCAACCTTCCTTCGACAAGCAATACGTCCGGGATTACCTGGAGACGCTGGATTGGGACAAGACCCCGCCCGGTCCCACGCTTCCGGACCGGATCGCATCGGCGACGGCGGATCGCTATCTCGAGGCGTTTCTGCGGCTCACCGGCGAGCATCTGAAGACAAATTGAAGGTTTTCGCCGACCTTCACATCCATTCTCATCACTCCAGTGACGGGGAGTGGACCGTGCCCCGCATTTTTGCCCAGGCTCGCCGAGTGGGCCTCGACGTTTTCTCCATCTCGGACCACGACACCGTGGCTGCTCTGGAGGAGGCGTTCACGCTGGCAGAGGACTTTCCGGGAGAGTATCTGGCCAACGTCGAGATCAGCGTCCGGCACCAGGGTGTGGGCATTCATCTGCTCGCCCCTCTGGTGGATTGGCACGACCGCCCGCTGCTGGACCTGCTGGCCCGCATCCGGCTGAGCCGCGTTCGCCAAAACGAGACCCGGGTCGGCCTGCTCCGGACTCTCGGGTTCGACATTCGCTATGAAGACGTGCGGGAAGCTCTGGGGCCGGTCGCGGTGACCGGTCCCGCCATTGCCTCGGTCGTCCTCTCCAAGGGCGAGAACCGCAACCACGCCCTGGTCGAACAGATCCCGGCCGGCAGCAATCTCAGCGCGGAGATCGACTTCTACAAGTTTTTCTTTCTTCCCGGCGGTCCGGCATACGCCGCCAAGGAGACCGTGTCCCTGTCCGAGGCGATCGCCACTGTCAGGGCGGCGGGCGGGGTCCCGGTCCTGGCTCATCCGGGCCTGAAGAGAGACGTGGTTGACGAGAAATGGACCCGCGCGGCAAGGGAGATGGGTCTGGAGGGGATCGAGGCGTACAGTTCCTACCACAGCGTGGAGACTTGTCGCTATTACGTCGAGATCGCACGCCGGTTGGATCTGGCCGTCACATCGGGAAGCGATTTCCACGGCCGTCTCAAACCCCAGGTCGCGTTCGGAGACGTTCCCGAGAGTCCCGCCGAATCAGTGGATCGGCTGAAGGAACGCCGGGAGAGGTTGGTCCATGGGTGATCTCAAGATCCTGGATATCCTGGCCCTGGCCATCGTGGCCATCTCGTTCGTCACCGCTTTGGTGAAGGGGCTGATCCGGGAACTGATCGCCCTGGCGGCTGCGGTCTCAGGCCTCCTGCTCGCTGTCTACTACTTTTCCGCCGTGTCTCCCTTGTTGCAACGGATCGGCATCGGCACGATCCTGTCGGAACTCGTGGCCTTCGTGGGCATCTTCCTGGTCTGCATCATTGCCGGGTCTGTTCTGTCATCTCTGCTGAATCGATTCATTTCCGCCGTGAACATGAAGTGGTTCGATCGTCTGCTGGGAGGAGTATTCGGCCTGGTGAGAGGGTGGTTCATCGTGGCCGTGATCTTTCTGGCCCTGACCGTCTTTCCGATCAGGAGCGATCTGGTGAGCGGCACGGTGACCGGCGAGTACTTTCTCGTGGTCACGAAGAAGCTCGTGGAGCTTTCGACTCCGGAGTCGTTCCGGGAGCGGTTCCAGAAGCAGTACGAGCGAATCTACCGGTACTGGCTGGAGCGGAGCGCCGGCAAGAAATCGTGAAGAAATCTTTCCGGCGGCGTTTCGGCCGGAACCGGAGGCGGACCCGCACGGTTCGTACATGACCCATGGCCAGCGGCGATCAGATCCCCATCAAGGACAGGCTGGAGGCGATCGTCGATGAACTGGTGGCCAAGGGGATCCTCTGGCAGGAGGCGGCGCAGCAGTTCGAGAAGCTCTTTATCCGGCGGGCCCTGGACCAGACCGGCGGCAAGATCGGTTCCGCCGCCCGGCTGATGGGCATGCACCGGAATACCCTCGCGAGCAAGATCCGGAAGCACGAAATCAGTAAAAGGAAATGATGCCCGGTGGAAGCGGCGGTTTCCAACCGCCGGACGGGAAGAGCGGTTGCTAGCCGCCTATTACAGTCCCCACTGTACACTTTCCAGCCGCCGAATGGCGTGGCGATAAAGAAATCCCCCACCGCCGGCCCCCCGGCATGATCCCGCGAGAAACTGGGCGGGGATCGTCCATCAGCGGCACCCACCGCGTTGCCGCTGTCGAACGACTCGTAGGGGCGACCCTTGTGGTCGCCCTCCCCCGAACGGCGCCACCGTCCGTCGGCCATTGCCTGGGCACTACCGGACCGGGGGTGGAGCGGCGACTTTCTAGTCGCCGACTGGGATCGGCGTCCGGAGCGGCGTCTGGAGCGGCGTCGTCCTCGGCGCCGACTGGGATCGGCGTCCTTCCGGGCGCCGGGAATGGCGACGTGGAGCGACGACACAGCCGGAGAACGATGCGACCCCGCAGGGCACCCACAAGGGGTGCCCCTACGATCATCGGGGATTGGAAGTTTCTAAGAAGTCCCCCACCGCCGGGCCCCCGGCATGATCCGACCAGAAACTGTGCGGGGATTGTCCATCAGCGGCGCCCACCGCGTTGCCGCTGTCGAACGTCTCGTAGGGGCGACCCTTGTGGTCGCCCTCCCCCTGAAC
>JAJDTT010000020.1 GCA_022827025.1 Acidobacteriota bacterium | reverse complement strand
AAGTTCCGACGACCTGGCCGCTTGGAGGATCGGCATGAAAATGGCAGGGTCGAGTAGACCGCCCGACAAGAACACGTTTTTCGCGTGAACCGCTACCCTGCCGTTGGGAGTCAGGGTAACAATGTAGGTGGACCCGGAATTAAACGGGCCCTCTTGCGTAGTAATACATCCGAGATACCCCGACGCATTCATTTGCAGGATAATCGCACTATATCGTCGAAAACCCTCCATGAACTCTGACAATGTCCCTTCGCCATTCTCCACCTGAGCGGCAGTGACCAAATCCGCGGGAGGGTCCGGAATTCCGGCCGGCCTTGAACAGATCTCGTCCGACTGCGCAAAGGCGAGGTGCGCGCCGGGAAAGGCGCCGGTCAGTCCCAGCACAAAACATAAAACAAACGTCAATCTGGTTGTCTTCATTACGGCTTCCTCCTTTTTGCCAGTCCCACACTGGATGATGCAGATTGCAATGTTATCCCATGTTCGCTCCGGGGATTCCACCCAAGGGGGAGACGGCGTGATTGGGAGAGAAACGCGGGTGTTGCTTCGAACTCACCGAAAACGCAGCGAAAAGAGGTCGGCGTCCTTCATCACCAGACGCAGCCGCACCGGTTGGCCCGAGATTCGCTTCAAGGGCTCACCCGACGTGGCGTAGGAGTGGGAACGCTCCCAGCGGACGGTGTGCTCGATTTCGTCACCCCAGACGATCGGTGATTCCGCCAGGGCAAATGCGGGAAGCGCTCGCCCGGCTTCGTCCTGGATCTCGATTTGAATGCTTCCCGCTGCCGACGTGGCGAAATTGAGCACCAGGTTGCTCCCCTTGAACGTCAAGGGCTTCGTCACGACCTCGCCTCCCCGGTATCCCGCGTTCAGTGAGACGAACCCGTCGGTGCGCAGGACCATGCGCTCCAGGTGAATCGTGGGAAACATGTAGTGGCGGAGCACGTACAGGGAGATCTCATCGTGCCCGGTGGAGACGACTCCCGTGGCCGTCATGTTGTTGCGGTTGCCCCAGTTCCTCTTCTCGCGTCCGGGACGAACAAAGGCCTGGGGGAACCTTCGATCCCAGTTCAGGCCGTCCCGGCTGGTCATGAACACGGTGTCGGAAACTCCATTTGTGGGCGAGCCGGCCAACCGGGTCCGCCAGGGGACGAAGCGCTTGGGGAAGCCCAGAAAAATTTGAGGCGCTCTGAAATAGGGGGTGATTCCGTTGGTGTAGAAGTGATCTCGGGGACCCTCTCCCAGGTCGATATCCTCCAGTTCGCTCCAGTTCAGGAAGTCGGAAGAAGTCGCCAGGCCGATGGCCCGGATCGTGGGCAGCCGGCGTTCTCCGGTGCTTCCGTGCCGGGGCGGATACCAGACGCGGAGATAGGCGACGTACCGGTTCCGAAACGCGTCCCAGAAGATCTCATCCCCTCCCCAGTCGGTGGGAGGCTGTGTGAGGATCGGTTCCTCGCGGATCGGTTTCCAGTGGACCCCGTCAGGTGAAACCATTCCCGCCATGCGCTTCAAGGGGCGGTTGGGATGTCCCGAGGCCAGCGCCTTGTACCGTTCCTCGGGAGGAGTCTTGGGATTGGTGTCCAGGAAGACCATGAAGTTGTGGTTGCCGAAGCCGTCCCAGATGATGTTGTTCTCCTTCGACCCGTTGAACTCCACCAGCCCCAGCGAGGGCTTGGTCCAGATCCGCCCGTCCCGGCTCTCGGCGTAGCAGATCACTTCGGGATGTTCAGGGATCATGGCCTCACCCGGTTCCAGCAGGGACGGGACCGCGTAGGAGGGATCGCTGTGGCCCCGGTAGTACATGCGGTAGAGGCCGTCCCCGTGGACCACCGAGACGTAGGAGGAGGTCGTGCCCTCCCAAGGTTGGTCGAAGTCGAGCGCCTTGCCGCCGGAGGCGGGGGTCTGTAGCTCCAGCCGGACGTCCCCCGTCATGGACTCGATCAGGTAGTCGTCCACCATGGGCTCCAGCCGGTCGCCGATGTCCAGTGTCCGGGTTTCGTGGCGGCTGCCGGCGGACAACGCTTGTGTTGCAAACAGCAGAACTGCGAACAGACTCGATCTCGTCATCCGGATCCTCCCTGCGCCCCGTGGCCGAAAACGGGAACGGAGTCTATCCATCCAGGGTCCCCGGGTCAAAATGGGACCGGCCGGTGATCTTGAATTGGGGAGGCCGCCGAAGGAAACTGATCCGGCGCCGGCCGGATTTGGACGCATGATGCCGTGCGTGCGTTGTGTGGGCCGCGCAGGCTCCTCGGAGGTGTCACGGGATGAAGAAAAGCGGAAAGAGCCTCATATGGATCGTCGCCGTCATTCTGGCAGCCGGAAATGCCGGATTCGGCTCCGGTGTGCACTCTGAGTCTGAAACTGGAACCGGCGAAGACAAGCCGCCGGAACTCTACCGCGTCGGAGGAAAACGGGACGGACCCAGCTTCTTCCCCCGGGTCCATTACCCGGAGGTGAAGCCCCTGAAGGAAGGGGAACTGGATTTCCGTCACTATCCCACCTACGGCGAGATTCACGGTTTCCTGCAAAAGTGGGCTCAAGAGTTTCCGAAGATCCTGGAACTCTATTCGGTGGGCCGGACCTTCGAGGGGCGCGAGATCTGGCAGGTGACCGTCACCAACCGGGAGACGGGCAAGGATACGGACAAGCCGGGCATGTTCGCCGAGGGGGGGCGTCATTCGGGGGAGACCACCAGCTCCGTCTCCGTCGTGCAACTCATTCACCAGTTGGTGACCGGCTACGGAAAGGACCCTGAGATCACGCACCTGGTGGATACCAAGGCCTTCTATCTGCGCCCGGTGAACAATCCCGACGGCACCGAGCTCTTCCTGCACACGGCGCAGACCAACCGCAGCTCGGTGCGTCCCCACGACACCGACCGGGACGGACTGGTGGACGAAGACCCGGGAGAGGACCTGGACGGCGACGGCCTGCTGCTGCAGATGCGCTGGAGGGTGGGAGAGGGGAAGGGGAACGCCATCCTGGACCCGAGAGACCCGGACCGGCTCATGAAGATGGTGCCCGAGGGGGAGGGGGACTGGCAGGTCGATCCGGAGGGCGTGGACAGCGACGGCGACGGCAAGTTCAACGAGGACGGCATCGGCGGGCTGGACCTGCACCGCAACTACCCGGAGAACTGGCGGCCGGAACCGGGCCGGGACGCCACCGGGCGGGGGTTCACCCAGGTGGGGGCGGGCGAATACCCCCTGTCGGAGCCGGAGACCCGGGCCGTGGTCCTCTTCCTCCTGACCCATCCCAACGTGGCCATCGGGCAGTCCATGGACACGCCCATGGCCATGCACCTGCGCCCGCCCTCCACCAGCCGCAGCCAGGAGAGCATGGCGCCCGAAGACCTCAAGTGGTACGTCTACCTGGACCAGCAGGCGAAGGCGATTTCCGGGTATCCCTGGGCCGGCGACGTCTATGAGGACTACCGCACCATCCATCCCTTCCACGCCATCACCGGGGAGCCGAGCCGGCCCATCCCCCTGTTCGGCCACGGGCCCGACTTCGGATACTTCTACTTCGGTTCCATCTGGTACAACGACGAGCTCTGGAACATCGGCCGCAAGGAGGATTACGACGGGGACGGAAGGCTGGACGAGTACGACGCCCTGGTCTGGAACGACCGGGAGCGCGGCGGCAAGGAGTTCATTCCCTGGAAGAAGATCCCCCATCCCCAGTTGGGCGAGGTGGAGGTCGGGGGAATGACGCCCAAGTTCGCCTATTGGAATCCGCCCGTGGACCTGCTCGAGGAGTGGGCGAGCAAGAGCACCCGGTTCAACCTGTTCCTGGCCAGGCAGCTCCCTCAGGTCCGGATATCACGAGTCCGGGTGAGGCCGCTGGCTCCCGGGGACTATTCCATCGAGCTCACCTACCGGAATGTGGGCCATCTCCCCACGGCCCTGGTCCAGGCCCGGCGGGTCAAGATCGTGAAACCGGACACGGCCCGGATCGAGTTCGACGAGGAGCTTGTGGAGAGTGGGCGAGTACAGGTCCTGGAGCCGTCGCTCCGGAGCAAGGACATCGAAGCGGGTTGGCTGGACCCGGGAGAGAACCGGACTGTGGCCTGGAGCGTCCGGCTTCAGGAGGTCGAGTCGGTGGAGGCGGAAGTCTCCATCCACTCCACCCGGGGCGGCGTGGACCGGCGCCGGATAAAGGTTCCGGATGAGACTGAGTGAAAACACGACATCACGTTCGGATGTGGGAGTGTGTTATGGCGGGACGGAATCCGATAGTGGATAAGGTTGGCGGGTTCAGATTGATCGTTCTTCTTCTGGTATCGGCTGCGGCGGGGACCCTCTTTGGAGCCGCCCCGGGGGAATTTCGGGCCTCCTGCGTCAAGGTGGACATCACCCCGGAAACCTCTCAGTGGCTGTTGGGCTACGGTCCAAGACAGTCCGAGGGTGTCCACGACCGTCTCTATCATCGAATCGTCGCGATGGACGACGGGAAGATGCAGTTCTTTCTCGTCTCCTCGGACCTGGCCGCCATTTCTCCGGCCTTCTACGAGCAGTTCTGCAGGGAGTTGGAGCAGGAGACGGGGATCGAGTCCCGGCAGGTGTGGTGGACCCTGACTCACACCCACTCGGCTCCGGAGGTCGGCTCACCGGGCATCGTCAAGATCATGCTGCCCAACCGGTACTTGCACGAGCCCAACCCCGAGTATTCCGAGTGGGTGAAGAGCCGATTGATCGAGGGCGTTCGGGAGGCCCGCTCCAAGCTGGAGCCGGCGCGGCTGGCGGTGACGACCGGCTATTCGACGGCGAATATCAACCGGCGCGCCATCGACGTTGACGGGAGCGCCTCGTTGGGAATGAACCCGGACGGACCGGTGGACCGCCAGATCGGGCTGATTCGGCTGGACCGGCCGGACGGCTCGCCCCTGGGCCTGATTGCCGTCTATGCCATGCACGGGACCGTTCTCGGGTCCGAGAACCTCCTGATCAGTGGAGATGCCCAGGGGATCGTGGCCGAGTACGTGGAGGAGAAACTGGGCGCCCCGATGCTGTACGTCAACGGCGCAGCCGGGAATATCGCCCCCATCTACAGCACTCGTCCAAATTTCAAGAGAGGTCACATCACCCAGTTCAACGTGCTGCTTGGGGATCGCATCCTGCAGGCGAGTGCCTCACTGAGGAGCGGCACTTCAAAGGTCGCCTTGTGGACCGGAGAAACGGTCATTGAGTCTCCCCGCAAGGCAGGCTTCGGCTGGGTCGAGGAACTGGACCACTACCTGCGGGTGACGGATACCGGAGTGAGCCTGGTTCGCGTGCCGGTGCGCTTTCTGAAGATCAACCGGGATCTCGTCATCTGGTCGGCGCCGCTGGAACTGTTCTGCGAGATCGCCATCAACGTTCGCAACCATTCTCCTTTTCCCTACACGTTCTTCGCCGGCTATACGAATGGTTTCCTGGGGTATCTGCCCACCCGGCAGGCATTCTCGGAGGGGGGCTACGAACCGGGCCATGTCACGCCCTTCACCGAGCAGGTCGAAGACGATTTCACCCAGGGGGTGAGCACCTATATTCAGGGGATGCCCCGGTAGCCGCTCCCAGACGCCACGACGGTAACGATTGGCTCGCGGGACAGCCGGTGCACGGCTTGCAGATGTGCCGGGCGTGAGAAAGACGAGCCAAACGAGTACAATCGGTCTCTTGCTCTTGGAGGAGTGCTGATGTCAGGAAGAATCGTCTATTTCAATGGTGAGTTCGTGCCCGAGTCCGAGGCTCGGGTCTCAATTTTCGACTCGTCCCTCATGTTCGGAGACATGGCCTTCGAGGTGACGCGGACGTTCGGGGGGAA
>JAJDTT010000071.1 GCA_022827025.1 Acidobacteriota bacterium | reverse complement strand
CACGCGCCGACTGGGAGGGGCGTGTTTCACGCGCCCCGTGTTCCTTGCCAGGAGGGGCGACTTCCAGTCGCCCACTGGAAGGGTGGTTTCTAGCCGCCCTGTCGGACCAATCCCCGCTGACTGTAGGGGCACCCCTTGTGGGTGCCCTGCGGGATCGCATCGCTCTCCGGCTGAGTCGCCGCTCCACGTCGCCACGCCCGGCGCCCGGAAGGACGCCGATCCCAGTCGGCGACTAGAAAGTCGCCGCTCCACCCGCCCGGTTTCTCGCGGGATCATGCCGGAGGAGGTCCGGCGGTGGGGGACTTCTTTGAATCTTCCAATCCCCGCTGACCGTAGGGGCACCCCTTGTGGGTGCCCTGCGGGATCGCAGCGTTCCGCGGCTGAGTCGCCGCTCCACGTCGCCACGCCCGGCGCCCGGAAGGACGCCGATCCCAGTCGGCGCCTGAAAGACGCCGCCCCGGACGCCGATCCCAGTCGGCGACTAGAAAGTCGCCGCTCCGGACGCCGATCCCGGCGACTGGGAAGTCGCCGCTCCTCACGCTTTCCCCGCCGTGTTATGTTTTCTGCCGTCCGGCCAGGGAATTGAAGTTGCTTGAATTGGGCCGGGCTGGCGTCGCCCATGGAGCATCTGGTTCGTCCTCTGTCACCGGCCTCCGTCGTGCTGGATCTGGGAGCGGGGCCGGGGAGTTTCTCCTATGCCGAGACCCAGGCTCGGGTCCTGGCTCTGGATGTGGACTTTCCCGGCGCGGCGCAAGACGCTTGGGCCCGGGTGCTGGGAGACTCGGGTGCGATTCCCCTGGGCGAGGAAACCGTGGACGTGGTGGTTTGCAACCATACGCTGGAGCACTTTCCGGACTGCCGGCAGGCCATACGGGAAATCGATCGGGTGCTCCGGCCGGGGGGCTCCCTCTGGGTTGCGGTGCCCGACGGCGGTTGTCTGGACGACCGGCTCTATCGCTACCTCTTTCTCGGGGGAGGTCATGTCAACCGCTTTTCTCTCGCCAGCCTGGTGGAGGCGATCGAGACCAGCACCCGTCTTCGGGCCCGTTCCTGCAAGAAGCTCTTCACCGGGTTCGTCTATCTGAATCCTCCCGATCCCGAAAAAGTCCAATACTATCCCCCGCGGGCGCAGTTTCTGGCGCGGATGCCTTCCCGAGTGCTCAGGACTCTGCTCCGCTGGTTGAACTATGGGGTTCGGGTATTGGATCGTCTTTTGCGGACCCGTCTGAGCCAGTACGGCTGGGCGGTGGTGGCCCGGCGGGAAGACGACTCCTCGAGTCCGGCGACCCGACTGTCCCGGCTTGGAGTCGAATCCGGCGACACCAATGTCTGTTTTTCCTGTGGCGACGGGCACGTGGAGCAGACGCTGAAGCCCGATCGCATCCTTTTCCTGACCTTTTACCGATGTCCCAATTGTGGGACTCGCAACCTCATGTCCCCCCTGAGGGAGTTTCCGGGATCGGATTGAATGGGCCCGCCTTCCAAGCGTTCGGGTGAAACCGGTTCCCGGTTCGGAAAGAAGTTCCGGCACTACTCCGTCCGGATCCTTCTGGCGCTGGGGATGGCGGCGCTCTGTCTGGCGCTGGCCACGCCTCTGGCGATGAAATTCCTGCGGCCTGCGCTGCTTCACTACCTGCTCGACAACCTCTCCGACGCCCGGCGGTCGGAGCTCTACGAGTCCCTGGCCGCCCGGGCCGGCCAATTCTACGACGCCGTGCCCGAACCCGCGGTGGGTCGCCTGGGGAAGCGGGGCGTCGTGACCCGGTACCGGGGCGCCGAGGTCCGGATCAACAATGCGGGCATGCGGAGTTCCACCGACTACCGGGCGAAGCCGAAGGGGGTCTTTCGGATCGTCTGCCTCGGAGACTCCTACGTGTTCGGGACCGGCGGCCCGGAGGAGGACCGGTTCTGCGATCAGATCGGCGAGTTTTACCGAAGCCGCGACATCCGGGCCGGCGGCAAGTCCATCGAGACCTATGCCCTGGGGCTGGACAGTTGGACGCTGTCCCAGGAAGCGTCCTATCTCTCCAGCCGGATTTCCGCCTATGATCCGGACGTCATCCTGCAACTGAGCGTCTCCAACGACATCACCCCCCTGGCCGGCGTCAACGGCCTCGGCATGGCCACCTACGAGTTCAGCCCGGAGGCGAGGCAATGGGGCTCCGGACTGTTTTCGAACCAGGCGGCGCGGTATTTCGGCGAGCGGAACTTCAGCGCCCTGGCCTGGAGCCTCTCGCCGCAGAGCCGGAAGGAGTGGGGCCGCGCCTTCTCGGCCCTGGGCCGCCTGGTGGAACTACAGCAGGGTAGGCAAGGCAAGATCCTGCTCTCGGTCCTGGACTACCCCTTCTCCGGCCAATTCTTCAGCGAGCTCTACACGTGGCATTTTCGCCAGTCACAGCTCCCGGTCCCCTTTCTGGTGACCTCGTTCCTGCCTTCATTCGAGACGCAACTGACGCATGACGCGCACCCCAACCGCCTGGGAAACGGTCATCTGGCCGCCCACTACGTTCACGCCCTGAATCGGCTCGGATGGATTCCGGTTCCCGAACCGGATCTGCCGGACCTTCCGGAAGAACTCGACCTGGACCTCAATCGCGAACCCGATCCGGACCGTCTGCAGCGGGACCGGGAGGAGTTCGCCTCCACTCATCTGCGGTCCAGCCTGGACTTCGGCCGGCTGACCCGCGAGGAGACCCGGGCCTTCCTGGGGGGCATCTTTCCGGAACAGGGGGGAGAAAAGGCGCTTCAGGGCTACCCTTGGGCCTCCATCCGAAGCGGTTTTCTCATGAGCCGGCTGGAGGGGGGACGCGAGCGCCGACTGGCGGTGGAGGTCCGGATCCCACCCCTCCCCGAGCTCTTTCCTTTCCGGCTGACGGTGACGGTGGAAGGCACCGAGGTCGCCTCCCTGGTCCTGGAGGATCCCGGCACTTCAGATCAACACCGGTTGGAAGGGGAGCTTCCCTCGTTGGATCGACGGGAGCTGGCCCGGGAGATCGTGCTCGTCGCCTCGTCCTACTTTGCCGGCATCGGCAACCCGAGGATGAAGTCGTTCCGCCTGGTGTCGGCGCAACTCGAGTAGAGGCCGCCGCGCCGCACGGCGTGTCAGGATGGATCGCCGGCTCCTACCCTGAATCAACCGCCGCCGAGAGGCCGCCTGGGGAGACGGGGCACCGGCATTTCGAAGTGAACGTCTTCCTGGAGTTGAATGGTCAGAGTGGAGCCCCGGGGCAGGACCACGTCCTCTCCCCGCCTAAAGAGCGCCATCAGTCCGCCGACTGCGGCGCCGATGGCGGCGCCCTTGGCACCGCTGCGGCCCAGATTGCCGCGGCCGGATCCGACGAGGACTCCGATGAGTGTTCCGGTCACCGCTCCTCTGGTGGCTCCCGCGACGACCTCGCCATTCGCGCCTCCCTGACCCTGGATCGTTCCTTCCTCATTGTCCAGATCGGTGGCGTAGCCTTCCGAGGAGTGGACTCCGGCTCTCATGTAACGCGTCGTCCCGTCGGGGAGGATCACCGTGTCGAACTTGAGGGTCAGCTCCGCCTTGCCCTTGAGCCGCCCCGCCCGCTTGCTCTTGTCCACGTAGCCGATGATGTAGCTGCCCACGGGAATCACGATCCGGTCGTAGGCGGTGACGGGGACCTCGACCTGGCTGGAAAACTTGTCTCCTGAGCGGGCCGACCTGGTGTTCAAGCTCTGCTGCAGGCTGATGAAGATATCGGACTTTCCGGGAATGATGGTGTCGTCGATGCTCTGGCCGCTGAGCGGAATCGTGCTCAGGAGGCCGGCTGCGAGAAGATGTTTGAACATGCCGGTATTTCCTCCGCCGGCTTGGGAAGATCGGAACAACTGGACGGTTTCCAAGGACCCAAGCCGCATAGATCAAGTCTACATCAGACGTTCATCTACTTGGATTGAACCGGGAGTTCAGAGGTTCAACCGGGTTTCGGAGGTCGGCGCGGGACCAGCGGCGAGAAGCCGCGCCAATTGACCCTACCCGCGTCCCGGCGTGGAATCTTCGGATGTAGTTTCCAAACCGGATCGGTATCGCGTTACCGGGCTCGGGACCCTCGCCGACTCGACAGTGGGCTTTTCAATCCGCGGCTATAGTAGATCTGGCATCCGACCGGCGCTCCAGGTAGCTCAATGCGGCGCGTACGAGCAGTCCTGATCGCGTCTCCCCTTCACGGGCCGCAGCTTTATCCACGATTGCCAAAACGCGTGCCGGCACCGTGATGTTGACCCTCTTGGCCTTGCTCGACAGCTTGGAGATGTCGATAGCCACCACAGCCCAGGTTCCATCCTCATAGTCTTTGTTGGCTCGATGGGCTTCGAACGGAGTCTTCGCGGGAACCGGTTCATCATCCAGCATCAGTCCTTCGAGATGGCAAGCAATGGCTTCGCGAGCGGACTCGACGGCCTCCTCGAAAGTGTCTCCGGCAGAGAAGCAGCCCGGCAGATCCGGGACGCTCACTCCGTAGGCACTCTCTTCGTCCTTGTGAACACCGATTGGAAACAGCATCAGCGTTCTCTCCACTTCCATTGCGCTTGTCGAGAGACTGGTCTTGAGCCGCAACCAATCTCACGATCCGGAAGACTCGCTATCCTCCTCATCGCCGGATCCGAAGATCTCGTGGACGGCGGCAATGCCCTCCCAGGCCGCCGGGAATCCGGCGTAGGGCGCGATGTGGAGCAGGGTCTCCACGATTTCCCGGTGGGTGGCTCCGTTGCGGCGGGCCATGCGGATGTTCAGCTCCAGGCCTCGCTGCCTCCCCAGCGCGGCCAGGGCGGCGATGGTGCACAGGCTCTTGGTCCGCCGGTCGAGGCCGGGACGGGCCCAGACTTCTCCCGACAGGAAGCCGATGACGTAGGCTTCGAAATCGGGCGAGATCTCCTGCCAGGCCCGCTGGACCTGGGCGGCCTGATCCTCTCCCAGCATCTCCTTGAGAATCCGGAGTCCCCGTTCCCTGTTCATATCGATATGCGCTCCTTTACAGATTCAGCCCTGCGCAGACGTTGATGGCCTGGCCGGTGACGCTGCGGGAGGCGTCCGACGCCAGGAACAGGACCATGTCGGTGATGTCCTCGGGAGGAATCATGCGCCCCAGGGCGATGTGGTCGGTAAACTCCTCCCTCACCTCGGTGTCGGACTGGCCCGTGGCCCGGCGGCGGTCCCGGAGGACCCGTTCGATTCTGTCCCCTTCGACGGGGCCCGGGCAGATGGCGTTGGACCGGATGTTGTAGGGGCCCAACTCGGCCGCCAAAGTCCGGCTCAGCCCGAGGACGGCCCACTTGGAAGCCGCATAGGGTGCTCTCAGAGGAAAGCCGATACGGCCCGCCATGGAGGAGATGTGCACGATGGACCCGGAACGCCGGGACATCATGTGGCGGTACACCGCCTTGTCGCAGAGGAACGAGCCGGTCAGGTTGATCGCAAACACGGTCTCCCACTCTTCCAGGCTGACTTCCGAAATGGGCGCCGTGGGACCGGCGATCCCCGCGTTGTTCACCAGGACGTCGATGTGACCCCACCGCTCCAGGATGACCTCCACCGCCCGCTCGATCTCCCGGGGCTTCGTCAGGTCCAGATCGACGGCCAGAGCCTCTCCTCCCCGGGCTTCGATTTCCCCAGCGGTCTCCCGCGTGCCCTCGATGCCGGTGACCGCCACGCGGTAGCCGTGGTCCGCCATGGCGAGGCTGATCTTCCTGCCCAGGCCCACGCCGCCGCCGGTGACCATGGCCGTGGACTTCGCGCCGATGTTTCCCATCAGTCGATGATCTTGTTGAGAGGATACTCCACGATTCCCACCGCGCCGGCCGCCCGTACCCGGGGCACGATGTCCCGCACCACCGCCTCGTCGATGATGGTGTTGACGGCGGTCCAGCCCTCGGACGACAGCGACGAGATGGTGGGCTTCTGGAGCGCGGGCAGGATTTGGAGGACCGCTTCGAGGGAATCCTTGGGAACGTTCATCATAAGGCCCGCCTTGCCCTCGGCGGCCATGGCTCCACGCAGCATGAGTGAAATGTTCTCGATCTTCTGCCGCTTCCAGGGGTCTTCCCAGCTTGCCTGGTTGGCGATCAGGCGGGGTGTGCTCACCAGGATCGTATCGACGACCCGGAGGTTGTTGGCGCGCAATGAGGAACCGGTCTCCGTCACTTCCACGATGGCGTCGGCCAGCCGCGGCGGCTTCACCTCGGTGGCGCCCCAGGAGAACTCCACGTGCGCTTCCACGCCGTGGCGTTTCAGGTAGTCACGGGTCAGGTTGACCCCCTCGGTGGCGATGTGCTTGCCCTCGAGGTCGACCGGTTCGCGAATCGGCGAATCCTCGGGCACGGCCAGGACCCAACGCACCGGCTTCCGGCTCACCTTGGAGAAGACCAGCTCGGCGACTTCCACCACCTGGGCTCCGTTCTCCACGATCCAGTCGTGTCCGGTCAGGCCGGCGTCCATGACCCCGTCCTGCACATAGCGGGCCATTTCCTGGGCCCGGATCAGGATGCACTCGATCTCCGCGTCGTCGATGGACGGGTAGTACGAGCGGGACCGGAACCGGATCTGGTATCCGGCCTTGGCGAAGAGCTGGGCCGTCGCCTCCTGGAGGCTGCCCGCGGGAATTCCCAACGTCAAAATTCGTTCGCTCATTTGGATTTTCCGCTCCCGTAGACCTTGGCCGGATCGAATACCGGCTCCGCAACAACGGACAGCTCGCCGTCCTCCACCTTTCGATAAAAGCAACTCTTGTAGCCCTTGTGGCAGGCGGCGCCTCCCACCTGAGTGACCCGGACCAGGATGGTGTCGCTGTCGCAGTCCACGTAGACCGAATGGATCCGCTGCACGTGTCCGCTCTCCTCTCCCTTGCGCCAGAGGCGGTCGCGGCTGCGCGAGTAATAGCAGACCCGGCCGGTGCGGAGCGACTCATCCAGCGCCTCCGGGTTCATGTACGCCAGCATGAGGATGTCGCCCGTCTCGTCATCCTGGGCGATGACTGGGACGAGTCCTCCCTGCTTGTCGAAGTCGATCTGGTCCTGAAGCGACACGCTCAACCCTCCCTTCCTGCGGTGTCGAAGATACGTGCCAAGTCCCGGTGGTGATAGAACAGCGCCGGCGTTCCGCCGGTGTGCACGAAGACGAGATTCTGGCCCTTCCGCCACCGGCCCCGCCGGATGTCCGCCACGAGAGCCCCCATGGCCTTGCCCGTATAGATGGGATCCAGCAAGATCCCTTCCCGCCGGGCCAACAGGGAGATGGCTTCCATTCCTTCGGGGGTCGGGATGCCGTATCCGGCGCCGATGTAGTCGGGGCTCGCCTGAATGTCCTGAAGCGTCACGGCCGGTTCGAGACCCAGCAGTTCGGCCGCGCCGTTGGCCAGTTTTGCCATGTACTCAGCCGTGTCGAAGGGCCACTCGATGGGCATGATCGCCCTCAGATCCGCGTCCCATCCCAGCAGTTTCCGGCCCAGGAACATCCCCCCGCCGGTGGAGCCGCCGGAGGAAAAGTAGACGGCGTCGGCCCGAACGCCCTGCTCGTCCAACTGGTCCCGGAGTTCCACCAATGCTTCGGTGTAACTCACGGAGGCCGCGAACCGCGACGCCGGGTCGGCGATGGTGAAAACCCTTCTCCCCTCGCTCTTCAGGCTGTCGGCCTTCTCCTTGATCTTGTTCCAGAGGGGCGGACCCATGGGTTCCGAGTTGAGTTCGATCCGGGCCCCGACCAAGTGGTCGAGGAGAAAGTTTCCCTGGAACTCCATCTCGGCGTGATCCGTGGTCAGGACCAGATGGCATTCCAGGCCCAGCTTGGCCGCGGCGGCAGCGGTCTGACGGCAGTTGTTGGACTGGATTCCGGCCCCCCAGACCAACGTGTCGGCGCCTTCCTCCAGCGCCCTCCCCAGGATGAACTCGTTGTGCCGGGCCTTGTTGCCGCCGAAGGCCAGACCGGTGCAGTCGTCCCGCTTGATGAAGATCCGGGGACCGCCCAGCGCCGCACTCAGGCGGGGAAGTTCCTCCAGAGGTGTGGGCAGATGGGCAAGGGAAACCCGGGGAAGACGGTTGATCCTGGTTCGAAGTTCCTGGGGACTGATCATTTTGGGAGTCGATGGTTTGTAGAAGCCGCGACGAAACTTTCCGTGTTGCCGGCCGAGGCGCTCGCCGCCGGCTGACGCCCGACAGTTTAACAGCCTGTGGTGAAACTACGTGAAGAGTTGGTCGTATTCCGGCGGAAAATCCGGTCGCGCGCCGCTATCGGGGCGCGGCCTCCTTGGCGTGGGTGTACAGCAACTTCCCCTTTTCGTCGTAGAAGGTGAAATCCATGCGGGCCTGCCCCTCGCCGGTCCGGCCGATCTCCATGTGCAGGAAACCGCCGGTGGGCTCCTCGTAGTGGTAGGGCTGCTTCACTTTTCCCTCGGGGTCCGAGGATTTGGGGTCGCCCGGAAAGTACCCGATGATCGCGTTGGCGTCGATCATCGAGCCGACGGAGAATTCCTGGAAGCCGGAAGGGTGGATGGCATGGTACTGCCAGTGGCGATCCCCGCAGACGATGACGAAGCGTTCGGGAGAGAACCGGTTTTCCGTCAACCAGCGGAAGAACTCGTTGCCTTCATGGCGGAATCCCCCGGGATTGATGTGGTTGTCCCGCTTGGAGCCGCTGCCGGGTCCCACCATGGCTGTCGCGGAGAGAAGGACTTTGAAGGTGGCGTCGCTCTCCAGCAGGGTCCGCTTGAGCCACTCCTTTTGCTCCTTCCCCCAGATCGTCTTTTGGGGACCATCGGGAAAGTCGTTGGGGCTGCGGTAGTCTCGTCCTTCCACCATCCAGATCTGCAGGTCCCGATTCACCCTTCTGGTGAAGTAGGTCACCGTATCGGATGCCCGGGGATCGACGACGGGATACTGCTCCCGGAACATCCGGACCCCCAGTTCATGGGAGGGAGCGTGGCCGGAACCGGAGTGCCTCGGGTAGAGGTTCTCCTTGGGGTAGGCCCCGATCCTGTCCTGGGCGTAGACCCGGGCTGGATTCACCGGATCGGAGTCGTTGAACCGGTAGTCGTGGTCGTCTTTCATCCAGTAGGTGGCCACTCGTGCGAACAGGTCCAGGAACCTTGGCTGTGAGTATTGCTCCTGGTGCTTCATCCGCAACTGGTGCTGGGTCTCCGCCCGTCCTCTCATCTGGTGGCCGCTTCCGGGGCCGTCGTAGTAGACGTTGTCTCCCAGACCCACGAAGAAATCGGGCTCCAAGGCCAGGATGGCCGCCAACGCCGGATAGCCCAGCGCCTTGTCCGGTCCGCTGTAGGGGGGGCGGGCCGTCTGCCCGGTGTAATGGAATTTGCTGTAGTGCATGCAGGTGGCGAGGACGAAGCCGTAGGAGACCTGCCCGGTCCGCCCGCCCAGGGTGGTGAAGCTTGCAGCCGCCGATTTCTTGAGCCGTGACCTGTCCGGTCCGTAGACCAGACGATAGTGGTAGCGGGTCTCCGGCCGCAGCCCGTCCACCTTGACCTTCACGATGTAGTCGTTCTCCGGGAGCGCGGAGAGCCAGGGGGTCTCAATCGAGTCCGTAAAATCGGTCACGGCCGACACCTGGAAGCGGGCGACCCCCTCGATGCCCAGGACTCCCGACCAGCGGCGGTCGACGAGGCGGTTCGTCGAGGTCAAGCGCGACTGGAGGATGGCCGACGTGTCATCCACGGCTCCCACCATCAGGCCGTGGCCCAACTCCATGGGAAAGGGATCCCCGGACTGGGAAAAGCCGAGGTTGCCCGGGGCCAAGAACAGAACCAGTGGGGAGATCCGGGCCAGGCAGCCGATTTTTTCTGTAAGTTCCTGAAGACTGGTCATTTAATTCAGCGCCGTCTCCTTGGCGTGGGTGTAGAGCACATTGCCCTTTTCGTCGTAGAAGGTGAAATCCATGCGGGCCCGACCCTCGCCGGTCTGGCCGATCTTCATGATCAGGAAACCGCCGGTGGGTTCCTCGAAGTGATAGGGATGTTTGATCTTTCCCTCGGGGTCCGACGATTTGGGGTCGCCGGGAAGGAATCCCAGGATCGCGTTGGAGTCGTCCATCGCGCCGACGGAGAACTCCTGGAAGCCGGACGGGTGGACGGCGTGATACTGCCAGTGCCGGTCCCCGCAGACGATCATGAAGCGGTCCGGAGAGAACTGGTTGTCCGTCAGCCAGCGGAAAAACTCGTCGCCTTCCTGTTGGAATCCTCCCGGGTTGACGTGGTTGTCGCGCTTGGCGGCGTAGTCGGGTCCCACCATGGGGGTGGCGGAAAGGAGGACCTTGAAAGTGGCGTCGCTCTCCAGCAGGGTCCGTTGGAGCCATTCCTTCTGTTCTTTCCCCCAGATCGTCTTTTGGGGACCGTCGGGAGAGTCGTTGGGGCTGCGGTATTCGCGTCCCTCCACGATCCAGATCTGCAGGTCCCGGTTCACCCGCCGCGTGGAGTAGGTCACCGCGCCGGACGCCCGCGGATCGACCACGGGAAGCTGCTCCCGGAACATCCGCACCCCCAGTTCATGGGTGGGGGCGTGGCCCGAACCGGAGTGGTTCGGGAAGAGGTTCTCCTTGGGGTAGTTTCCGGCATTCGACTCGTCATAGATGTGGATGCGGACCGGATTGACCGGATCGGAGTCGTTGAACCGGTAGTCGTGGTCGTCCTTCAACCAGTAGGTGGCCACTCGGGCGAACAGGTCCGGGAACCTCTGCTGCGAGAACTGCTCGTGGTACTTCATCCGCAACTGGTGCCGGGTCTCCGCCCGTCCTCTCATGTCCTGGTCGGCTCCGGGGACGTCGTAGTAGACGTTGTCTCCCAGACCCACGAAGAAGTCGGGCTCCAGGGCCAGAATGGCGGCCAGCGCCGGGTAGCCCAGCTCCTTGTCCGGTCCGCTGTAGGGTGGTTTGGAACCGTGGCCGGTGTAATGGAAATAGGTGTAGTTCATGCAGGCGGCCAGGGCGAAGCTGTAGGAGACCTGTCCGTCGGGTCCGCCCAGAGTGGTGAAAATCGCGGGCGGCGATTTCTTGAGCCGCGACTTGTCCGGTCCGTAGACCAGGCGATAGTGGTAGCGGGTCTCCGGCCGCAGCCCGTCCACCTTGACCTTCACGATGTAGTCGTTTTCGGGGAGGGCGGCGAGCCACGCGGTCCGGATCGGAGTCTTGAAGTCGTCCCCGGCCGCCACCTCGAAGCGGGAGATTCCCTCGATCCCCAGGACGCCCGACCAGCGGGGATCGACGAGGCTCTCGGTCGAGGTGAGGCGGGACTGGAGAATCGCCGAAGTGTCGTCCACGGCGCCCGCCATCAGGCCCTGGCCCAGTTCCACGGGAAAGGGGTCCCCGGACTGGGAAAACCCCGGAGTTCCCAGGGCCAGGAAGAGGACAATCGCGGGGATCCGGACCCGGCGGGATCGGCGGGGGATATTGGTGGTCATGGTGTCCTCCAAGTCCCGGAATCATAGCCGATTTGAGGCGCCAGGAGGGGCGATTTCTAGTCGCCCCGTTGTCTCGCAGTCAAAGACTACTAAACGCTAACGTGTTCAGTTAGTTGCCGGGTTCTTCGCCGAATCGGAAAAGTGGGTGACTCCCTATGTATGACACTCTGAGCAGGCACCAAACAGGCAGCAGTATCATTCCTGTTGGGAAAAGCTCATCCTAACCTCGCCCTCAAAGGACCGGACAGATCACGTGCTAGGAGCCTGCGCGGCAGAAATTGATCTGCTGCGAAAGCGTATAATCGAGGCCATATTTCCCCGATTTCTCGGCGAATAGAACAACTATGCGCCTCTAAATCGTGAAAATCTGGCCTCGATTCTCCACTTTCTCGCTACGATCATTTCTACCGCGCAGACTCCTAGTGGAATCGGCCACTTCACGTACTCGCGACCGGCGACTTGACATCCCGCCGTCGCCGAACGATTCTTGGGGGGCAGTTAATTTCATGCAATTTGCAACCTGAGCCAAGATCGTGCATCTTTGAACTTTTGAAGCGTGGCAATTTCAACTGCTAATTCTGTTAATTCGATATAACAGAACCTCAACAAGATACGGCAACCCATCAGAGCGCGAACCCGGCTACTAAGACTCGACGATCTCTCCTGGCAA
>JAJDTT010000244.1 GCA_022827025.1 Acidobacteriota bacterium | reverse complement strand
GAGTGGGGGTAGGAAAACCCCCACTCCTAGGCCCTCTCCAACAGGACGGTGACCCCCATGTCCAGGTATTTCTGGCGGGTTTCGGGTGTGTAGTTGCGGAAGAGGACCTTGGTGTCGGACCCTTGAAGCTGCCGGCAGATGTGCCGGACGCAGTCATCGACGCTCTTGAACGGGTGGTGAGGGTGGCTCTCCAGGCTGAAGGTCAGGTCCATGGGCCCGAAGGAGAGGCAGTCCACGCCCGGTTGAGCCAATTGTCTGGCGGCAGTCACCGCCGCCACCGACTCGATCTGCATCCAGAGGACACCCGTTTCTCCCCACCAGCGCCGGTACTCCCGGTGATCGTCCTCGGGATGAAAGTTCAGCCGGTGAACACCGCCCCAACTGCGGACACCCTCGGGCGCGTAATAGAAGTTGTCCACGGCTTCGCGAACCGTCTCCACGGTCTCGACCTGCGGAACCTCGATGCCGGCCGGACCCAGGTCCAGGACGTTCCCGATCAGGTAGGTATGCCGGGTGTGCTTGATTCGGAACTGCACCGGCATGTCGAACTCGGCCGCCAAGGCACAAACCCGGATCAGATTCGACTCGTCGTAGGCGTCATGCTGGCTGTCGATCCACAGGAAACCGTACGAGCCGGTCTCGGCGATGGCACGGAGCATCTCGCCGTCGGCGTCGGGTGGTGCGTACGCGCCGATAATGGTTTCGCCTGCGTGGATGCGTTTCTTCAGAGAGGCCGCGCGGGCACTGATGGAGGTCATGTGTGGTTCTCCTGTCGAGGTGGTCAGTCAATCAAAGGGCAGATTATACACAGGGTCGAAGTCCGGGAACCGTCCCGGCGGGCACGGATACGGGCTGATAGACTCTCGTGGATCGATTCCATCACAGCCGTTCGAGGTCAGCCATGCACAGACTTCCCCTGGGTCCCCTCTACTACGAGTACAGCCGGCACAATGAAGTGCGCCTGCGGATCGAGCCCGGAGAGAAAGTGCTCGTGGAGGCTGAAGACGCGTTCTCAGGACAGGTTCGAACCAATCAGGATCGCCGCGACCGGAAGGCGATGCCCTACGGCAACCCGCAGACCGGTCCCATCTACGTCAACGGGGCGCAGCCCGGAGACACGCTGGGCGTCCAAATCCACGAGATTCGCCCCAGCATCGGCCAATGCGCCACCCGCACCAGCGATCCCAAGCAACTCGCCGAGTGGATCGGAACGGACTGTCCCCACGGCACTCACGTCTGCCCCATCCGGGACGGAAAGATCTATTGGAGCGACGAGATCACGATTCCGTACCGGCCCATGCTGGGCTGCATCGGGACGGCTCCGGACACGGGAGTGCCCACGACGGGTCCGGCGGGACCCCACGGGGGCAACATGGACATCATCGAGACCGGTCCGGGCAGCACCGTCTATCTCCCGGTCTACGTTCCCGGAGCCTACCTCTATCTGGGAGACGCCCACGCCGCCATGGGGCACGGCGAGCTTTCGGCCAGCGGGCTCGAAATGCCTTCGGAGACCATCATCACCGTGGACCTGATCCGCGGAAAGACCATTCCCGGACCCCGGATCGAGTCGGCGGAAGAGATCATGACCGTGGCCACCGGCTGTCCCATGGAACGCGCCACGGCTCAGGCCTACGCTTGGCTCATCCTCTGGATGGAGGAGGAATACGGCTGGGACCGCTGGAAAGCCTACGATCTGCTGACCCACGTGGGCCGGATCTCGGTCGGTTACTACGCCATCGGGACGGTCGCGGCCAAGATCGCCAAGCGATACCTGGTTTGACGCGAAGTTCCGACGCGCCGTGGAAGGGCGCTTTTCCTTGGCGTAGGTGAAAGTCGCCGGCAACGGCAGCGCCTTCCCGCCTGGCGCTGCCACGCCTCTTTTCGACTCTACACCGCGCGGGAATCCCGGATCGCCTTCAATTCCCGTCCGGCCGGATGAAGAACACGTATTCGTTGGTGTCGCGGCGCTTGTAGACGATGCTGTAGATCACCATCAGCTCGTCCGGGACCGAATCGTCGTAAGTGTTGATGACGCAGTTCTGACCGTACCCGTCGGGATGCCCTTCGTCTCCGCTGACGATGATCCCTTCCCCCCAGTTGACCCCGTCGTCGGACTGGTAGAGAACATACCGCCGGCTCCCCTCGCCGTGGTGTCCCGATCTTCCGTGCAGATAGTACTTGCCGCCGAGATAGGCGAGCTCGGGATCACGAATCATCTTGTCCAGGAAGGCCTTCTTCTGGGGACCCCAGGTATGCCCCTGGTCGTCGCTGATGCAGTAGTAGAAGTGATTCTCGTCCTGAGTCATATAGGCGCCGGCCAGCAAGCGGCCGTCCGCCATGATGGTCATGGTCCCGTACCATTTCTCGTCGTCCAACGACAGGGTGCTTCGCTTGCTCCAGGTGCGCCCGTCGTCCTGGCTGACATACAGGACATGGGGACCGCCATTTCTGTCGACCATGACGTAGTTGGTCTCGCCCGACACGGCCGTGGAGCAGGGATAACCGACGAACTTGCCGTCCAGGGTTTCGTAGTCGCTCCAGGTCCCCCCGTTGTCGTAGCTCTTGATGGTGCCCAGTCTGATCCGAATTGGCTCTCCGCCGACCTCGAAGTGGGTGAGGAACAGGACGATGGTGCCCCCCTCCGTGACCAGGCCCTCCTCGACCCAGACGGGGTGCCTCTGGTCTCGGGCGTAGGCCTCGAAGGAGTACGGGAGTTTGTTGTATCGGCTCCAGGTCTTGCCCCGGTCCCGGCTGAGGGCGTACTCGCTCCAGCCGTCCAGGTTGTGGTCGCTGGTGTTGGCATAGAACGCCACGACGTCGCCGTTGGGATATTCCATGCAGACCGGTCCCCCGTGGGAGCACCTGTTGGGCGCATCGTTCTCTAAATCGGCGATGACATCGCCGAAGATGTCATCGCCCACCTTGGTGGACGGATCGTGATCGTAGATCACGGCGCCGTCGATGGGGTGGTATTGTCCGGACTCCTGTTGCGCCGCCAGATGTTGGGGCGCCGGAGCGAACATCCACCCAAGGGCCAATACCAGGATTGCAACCAGATCCACTCGCCGATTCGTCATCGTCTCTCCTCCTCTGCTTCGGAAACACTGGGACGGAGATTAACCTCTCTTGTCGGCTCACTTCAACAGTTTGTGGTCGGGACTTCCCCGATTTATGGAGAGTCAGAGGAACAGACGGAGCGGTTTGGATTGGAGATCGGATAGAAGGGCGCCATTCCGGCGGGACGGCTTCCCGTTCGTAGGGGCGACCCTTGTGGTCGCCCTCCGGCTGCCGGAAACCGGGATCGACCGGGGGCAACCCCTGACTCCCACGCCATGTCCCGGCAGTCGACCGGGTCCGGGCGGGTGCCGACCGAAGAGGGCGCCCACAAGGGGTGCCCCTACTCTCCTGTTATCAATCACTTGAGGTGTCTTCGCCTCATTTATTGGGAGAACTCCTGACGACCGCACCGGCGGGCGCCAGCAGGTCAGTCAGGAACCCGCCGTTGTCCGGGAATGCTGTGGAGCAGGCCCCGCATGTATCCGACGGCGAAGGCGATGTACTGCTTTGGCAGAGGCTCGTTCCCGGTGATTCCCATGGCGTGGTCGTAGTCGATGACCCCGTCGTAGTTCACTTCCGCCAGGGTGCGCAGCACCTTCTCCATCTCCATGTCGCCCTCGTCCACAGCGACCTCGGAATACCCCCCGTTCGCCGGAAGGGTCCCGCGCACGTTCCGGAAATGGACGTGAAACAGTTGGCCCGCGCGTCCGAAATGCCGGATGCCCTCGAAGACGTCCTCTCCCGATTCGTACCGTGTCCCGACGCAGAAGGTGATCCCGTTGTTGGGACTGGGGACTTCCGAGAATAGCCGGTCGAAGTCCCTGAACCGGCACAGAATCTGGGGATTCCCCAGGTATTCGTACAGCGGGGGGTCGTTGCCGTGCATGGCGACCCGGGTGCGGCTCCCGTCGACGACGGGGATGACCTGGCGATAGATGTTCAAGAGGCCGTCCCAGAGCTGCTGCGAGGTGACGCGGTACCTGGGAGGGGGCGCCGCCTTGGACTCTTCCAGGTCGAAGGCATAGTACTCGTAGCCTCCCCGGCCTCGTGGACGAGTCCAGCCGGTCCGCGCGTAGTCCAGGTGCAGGGCCGCCTGACAGGCCTGGATGCCGTAAACCGGGATCTCGAACTCGGCCAGGATCTCTCCGATCCGCTTCAGGTTGTCGATCTGTTTCTGGGCGCCGGGCCGCCCCAGGTGGGCGTCCAGGTAGTGGGAGCCCAGAGAGTTGGCCCGTTCGATGCGAAGGCCGACTCTCTCGAGCCGGTCGGTCAGCCGCTGGAAAGCGTCCCGGGTGAAGCTGCCGGTCTCGTTGTAGCCCTCGACCATGCTCAGGACGATGTCCACGTAATCGACGCCGATCTGTTTCAGGAACCGGAGGTCGACATCGTCTTCGCTTTTCAACCAATTGGCGTTGACGCGGGTTCCGATCCGGATTCGAGGCGGATTCGAATTCGTCGCGTCGTTCTCCGGGCTCGCCTGTGAGCAAGCTCCCAGCGTGGCTGCCAGCCCGACCTGGCCCAGGAAGGTTCTCCGGGTGGAGTCATGGGGTCCGTTCATGGTGGTCCTCCTCGCGTTGGGCCGTGCTTTTCACGCGGGGCGCCTCATCTTGCAGGTGCGGTCGTGAAGGTGGCGTCCTCCCCGTAGTTGACGCCCTGCTCGTTTTCTCCCACCAGGCGATAGTGGTAGGTGGTTTCCGGCTTCAGTTCCGTCAGGTTGGAAAAAACCAGGCGGGGTGTCACCTGCAACCCGGCATAGCCGGCGGGAGACTCACGGCCGTAACCGGTATCGGTCCCGTACTGGAAATAGAACCGGGTCCGCACGCCCATGGGGTTCAGCCGTCCTTCCACCTTGGCGGCTCCCGAATGGATGCGGCTCGCCGCCCCGGTCTTCACCAGGGGGCGATGGTCGGCCGGCAGCGTATGGGTCCGGCCGGGGCCGTAAGTCGTGGCCGCCCCATTGGTCGCCACGAGTCGGTAGTGGTAGGTCGTCCCGGGCGTGAGATGCTCGATGTCCGTGTTGACGTTGTAGAGATCGTCGTCAGTCCTCACGACCGCTCCGGAGCCATAGACCTCGATCTCACCCAGCCCCCAGTGACGGTCCTCGTATCCCGAAAGGAGGCGGGCTTTCAGGTGACCCGCTCGCGCGGCCAGGCCCTTGTCCAGGGTGAAGGCGAAATTGGCGTTCGGGTCCCCCTCGAGGGGAAGGGTCTGCTTGAGAATCGAGGTGTAGGTTTCTCCGTCCTCGGAGACCAGGATCTCCACCTCCTTGCCGGGCCATTCCGGGTTCTGGTGGAGTTGGACCGCGTCGATGGTCACGGGCCGATCGAAGGCGTATACGAACTCCTGGGGCGCTTCCGGGTCGGCAGAACTCTTCCACATGCGTCCGGAGCCGTGGCGCCATCCGTCGGTCAGCGTCGCCGGGTCGTCCGCCGAGTCCGCGGGCCAGGAGACCAGTCTCCCTCCGTTGTCGGGAAAGACCAGCGACTCGTTGCGGTAGACGAGCAGGAATTCGTCGAAGTCGATGGATCCCGAAGGCGGGTTCTCGACGTCGATGAATGCCGTCAGGTGAAAGAAATCGTCGTTGAGGTGGCCCTGCACCCGGTCGATGGAGCCGTAATCATAGCGGCGGGCCACACCCCCTTGTTGCGTGGGATTGTTTCCGCCGAAGCTCCATTCCGAAGTATCGTTCCGGAGGCGGTAATCCACCTTGTGCCATTCGCCGTCCATCAGGAAGTCGGTCAGCAGAAACCCGGTATAGGCCCAGTTGGACGCCCTCCAGCCGGGATCGTCCACCATCTCCACATTCACGTAGGCCTGGCTCCACCAGAGCAGCTCCGACCCGTTGGGTTTCCAGTCGTTTCCCCGCACCCAGACCGTGACCTTGGCGTCCCTCAGGTCCGGGTCGCCGGCGGCGAGACAGGGGCCGGGATCCCGATCCGGGTCGAGGCAACGGCCGCACCACAGGTACTTCGTCAGGTGCAGGGTGCCGATTCCGTCGTCGTGATTGTGGTCGTTCTTGCTGGGCTCGGCCAGCCTCACGTATCCGCCCGAGGGCCCGCCCGAGGTGGAAAGGGACGGGTTCAGCCAGGAGTCCCATCCCCCCATGCCATCGTCTCAGCTCTCGTGGTAATAGGCGGCCAGGCGGGGCGGGAGGGACCGTTCGGCAGTCCTGAATCCATAGTCCTTCGAGGGGCCGTACTCGAAGTAGTAGGTGGTGGGTTCTCCATGGGGATGGATGGAACCGTTGACGGTCAACGCCCGTGTCCCCAGGGCGTGACCCGATCCCGTCGTCACCGTGGGCGCATGGCCCGGGCCGGGGCGCTCCTGCAATCCCGTGCAGGCCATGAACCCGAAACAGGCTCCCGTCACGAGCCAAATGCTGACCTTGAATCGGGTGCGGTGAAAAGGACTCGGTGGTTCTCGCGATGCTCGGGAACCGGGCTCTGCCGGCGGGCACTCACGCCGTCTGATCAACACGTCCTGCCCCTTTCGCGCGGATTCTAACACGGGGTCGGCGGAGAGTCCCCCGGGCGGGTGTCGGGCAGGATGATTCATTCTACGGCGCGTTTCCTTCGATCCCCGGTTCCCGCCGCCTCCCGCGTCGCTCGGACCGCCAGGAAGGCGATTTCCTGGAGCAACCGGTTGAAGACGAATTGATGCAACGGGTAGAGGGCGTACCAGTAGGCGAGGCCCAGGATTCCCCGGGGGTCGAATTCGGCGGTCTGCCGGACACGTGACCCCGAACCGTCGGCTTCCACCTCGAACTGGAGCCAGGCGCGGCCGGGAAGGCGCATCTCGGCGGCGAGCCGGAGCAGCCGGTCCTCTTCGTACGCCTCCACCCGCCAGAAGTCGATGGTCTCGCCGACCGCCGGGTGTTCGGGATTTTTTCGCCCCCGCCGCATGCCGGGACCGCCGGCCAGCAGGTCCAGCGCGCCCCGGATTCTCCAGAGCCAGTTCGATCCGTACCATCCCGAATCTCCTCCGATTCGACGGATCGGAAGAAAGGCCTGTGGGGCCGGAGCCGGGACGTAACAATCTCTCGAATCGACGATCCGGGTCCGGTAGCGGGCTCCGGCTCCGGTCGTGACGCCGCCCAGTGAGGAGATGGCGTCGGACCACCGTGTCTCCGCGAACTCGCGGTCTTCATTCACCAGCGCCCGGTGGATCGCCTGCACCAGCCCGCGAGGCCGGATGCTGAAGGTCTCGAGGGCTTCCGTGCCGTCGACCACGGTTTCGTTGCGGAGGCTCTCCACGAGCTTGCGGCCCACCCTGGCGTAGATGGGAGTGATCAGGCCGAGCCACAAGCCGGACAGGCGCGGCGAGAGCACCGGAACGGAAATCATCCTTCGGCGCAGCCCCCGCTGGCGGGCGTATTCCTCCATGATGTCGGCATAGGACGCCCGTTCGGATCCTCCGATCTCGACGATCCGGCTTCCCCCGGGAGGCGCGTCCAACGCGGCGACCAGGTATTCGATGACGTCTTCCACGGCGATCGGCTGCGACATCGTGTGAACCCAACGGGGAGTCAACATGACCGGCAGCTTCTCCACCAGGGACCGGATCATCTCGAAGGACAGGCTTCCCGACCCGATGATGATGGAGGCCCTGAATTCTATGGTGGGCACACCGGAGCCGCGGAGAATCCGTCCCACCTCCTGTCTGCTCCGAAGATGGCCCGACAATTCCGCGCCGCTCCCCAGTCCCCCCAGGTAGACGATGCGCCCGACGCCCGCCTCCCGGGCTGCGGAAGAAAACGCTTTCGCGGCGGTACGATCTTCCTCGGCGTAGTTCCCTTCGGAGGCCATCGAGTGCACCAGGTAGTACGCCGTAGAGACCCCGCGCATGGCCGCCGGGAGCGTCTGTGGCTTGAGCAAATCCCCTTCCACCACCTCGGTGTTGTCAGTGGCTCGCGGCCGCAGGGCCTGAGGCCGCCGGACCAGGCACCGAACCGCGTACGATTCCGCTTCGAGCCGGCGGAGCAACCGCCCGCCGATATACCCGGTGGGCCCGGTCAGCAGAATTTTCCCCCGTACACTGGACACTGCCATCGCCTCATCCCCCAAAGGACGGCGCCGATCGGAGCGGCGTCGTCCTCGGCGCCGTCCTACGACCACGCATTCGAGAAAAACCGAGCGGCCACATCGTCTCGACCCACCTCCCTTCGAAGAAAAGGAACAGGACGTCCAGCCGCCGAGCTTCGATTTCACCCAACGCTCGAAAGAGGGCGCCAAGAATGACGCCCCTCCAAACGAGCGTCCCGCCAGATCAAAAACGCATCTTCAACCGCACCGTGGCCAGCCGGCCGGGCGCCAGCGCGGTGCCCGAGAACAGGCCGTTGAAGTTGATCACGTTGAGCCGGCCGGTCAGGTTGCGCACGTCGAACTGTATCGAGACCGATTGCGCATCGGCCTCCCAGAGTCGGGCCCCGGCGGAGAAATCCAGGCTGAAATTGGGCCGGACCCTGGCCCGCTCGAAATTCACCCGCTCCAGAATCTCAGGGTGAATGAATTGGTCCTGACCGGCATCGTCTTCCGACGCCTCTCCTTCATCATCTTCCTCATCCCCACCCTCATCATCGGCCAACTCCACCGGCAACCCGCTGCCGTACCGCGCCCCGATGCCGAGCCAGACCCGCCGGTGGAGATCGAACAAGAACCGGGTGGCGACCGTGTTGCGCTGATCCTGGCTGATGGGAAACCGCTCGACCACATCCCGCAGCTCCTCCGCCTCTCCTCCTTCGATGAACAGCCCTCCCGTCACGGGCGAGGTGGCGCGGCCCAGCATATTGGAATAGCTGACGAACGAGGAGACCCGTCTCCAGCGAGGCAACTCGAGCCGGACCTCGGTCCCTTCGATGCGGGCCGTGTCGAAGGTGATGGGGAACGAGACGCCCGTGTTCAGAAAGACGTCGTCGTCGATGTAGTGTCGAAACGTCCGCCAGTAGTGGTTCAGATCGATTCGCAGAACGTTCGCCACGGTTTTGCGCAACCCGATCTCGAAGAAGTTGGCGCGGCTCGCGGGCACCGGTATCGTTCCCTCGACGGCGTCGATCTCCAACGCCGGAGCCCCGCTCGACAGCAGCAGGTTCTCCATGGGAGGCGGTTGGAAGATGCGGTCGTAGGAGGCGAACAACTGTAATTCGGCCTTGGGGACGTAGTAGCTGACGGCGGCCCTGGGACTGACGGCCGCCTCCTCCACCAGCAAGCTGTAGCCGTCGAAGCGAACCCCCAAAGTCGTGGCAAACTTCCCGAGACGGATCTGGTCCTGAACGAACAGACCCATCTCCGTGCTGCGCCGCTCGCCTTGGAAAGCCAAGTCCGGGCGGCTCAGTTCTCCCGGCGCCGACAGTAAAAAAGCCTCGCGGATGTCGTTGATCCGGACGTCGCCCCCGAACTTCAGGGTATGCCGATGATGGTCGACGGTGATGCCGCCGACCACGGCGGCTTCGCGGAATCCGCGATCCTGTTGGACATGGACCGGCGTCGCCAGCGGGTTGCTCCACAACTCGCCGGAAAGGTCACGGATCATCCCTCGGATGGAGCCCAATGTTCTCGGCGAGATGGTCCGCTGGTAGTGGATCTGTCCGGCCATCTCGCCCATTCGGCGATCCTGGCGCTGCCCCGCCGCCTGCTGTTCCAGGTCGTTGGGCACCAGAAAGCCGGTACGGTTGTATCGGAGGTAGGCGGTCAACTGGTCGCGAGGGGAGAGGTCATGGGCCACCCGGGCGTTGACGCCTCCCGCATTTGCCCGGTTGGTAAAGTTTTCGATGGAGGGCGGGTCCAGGTATCGATCCGTATGTCCGGCTTGCAGTCCTATCGAGAATGAGGTGCGGTCCGCGGCGAACTGGTGGGACATGGAACCGAACCAGGTTCCGTATCCCCCAGCCTGCAGATCCAGAGCCGTGTGGTGTCCCCGTCGCTCGGCCCGGCGTGTGTCCAGCGCGATCACTCCCCCCAGCCGGCGGCCGTACTCGGCCGGGATCCCCGCCGTGAGAACGTTCACGGCTTCGAACTCGTCGTTTTCGAACGCCGGAGCGAACGCGATGGAACGGTTGTCGTAGAGGGGCATCCCATCGATGACGTATTGGGTGTCGTATTCCGAACCTCGCGGGTGCAGGACGGCGTTGGCCTCCAGCAGCCAGCCGGGCAGGGTGGTCACGACATCGATGGTGCTGCGTCCCAGAGTCGTTCCAGGAGTGCGATTCAAGTTCAGCCGTCCCACTTGCATGGCATTGGAGGGTTGCAGCGGATTCAGCAAAGGCGCCGTATCTTCGACCGTCAGTTCCTCGTGGAGCGTTCCGACCTCCAGGACGACGTGAAGGGATTGCGGGACTGCCGAGCGGATCTCCACTCGCCGGGACAGATCTTCGAAACCGGCATGGGATACCGTGAGCCGGTACTGGCCGGGGCGCAAGCGCTTGAGGACGGCATGACCCGTTTCGTCGGCCGTCTCGGTCGCGACGAATTCGGGGCTCCGGCCGACGAGTTGGACAAGGGCCGGGATCGCGCCGCCGCCGGGATCGGAGACCTGCACCGCCAAGCGGCCCTCCATGACCTGAGCGAACGCCGGCGCAAGCAATCCGAAGGCTGCCGGGGCAAGCAACAGGCGTGACAGCAACAAAAGCGAATTCGACATGGCGCCCTTCGCGATTCTATCCCGCCCGCACGATCCTCATCGTCAATACATGGCCCTTTCCTCCTGCTTCCTCGAACCCTGGAAAGGGCGGCGCGGTAAAGAGGGCACTCACACAAGGGGTGCCCCGACGTCGGTTGGTCGCTGAAACCGTGGTGTGGTAGCGTTGACCAAACAGCCCTGACCCTCCACCGGAACCAAGGGAGCCATCATGCGGGTACCAGTGACTTTGTTCGCATTCCTGGTTTGGAGCAGCGCTTCCGTTCGGGCTCAGGATTCCGGACTGGGAATCGGTTCCCGGCTCGAGCTGTTCGTGGACGGCGCCCTGATCGAGGAGACCCGCGGGGACGCCCGGGTGGAGCTCCGCCGGCCCACCCCCAGGGAGGTCGTCCTGGTGACCGACCGGAGCTGGGAAGGGAATGCGTGCGGCCACTTCACCGTGTTCCAGGACGACGGCCGCTATCGCATGTATTACCGGGGGTCCCACTTCGAGACCGGCAAGAGGCTGGTGCGTCCGCATCGAGAGGTGATCTGCTACGCCGAGAGCCTGGACGGGATCCGCTGGTACCGCCCCGACCTGGGCATGGTGGAGTTCGAAGGGTCCAATGCCAACAACATCATTCTGGACCGGCTGCCCGTGGGCGGCACGGTTCACAATTTCGTGCCCTTCAAGGACGCGAACCCGGAGGCGGCCCCGGACGCCCGGTACAAGGCCGTGTCACGGGGCAGTCCGGAACGGGGGCTCTACGCCTGGAAATCCCCCGACGGCATCCGCTGGAAGCTCATGGCCGACCGGCCCGTCATCACCAAGGGTTACTTCGATTCTCAGAACCTGGCCTTCTGGGATCCGGTGCGCCGCGAGTACCGTGGGTACCACCGGGAATTCAGAAAGATCCCAGGGCTGCCGGAGGGAACGCGCGGGATCCGCGACGTCTTGACCGGTGCTTCCCAGGATTTTCTGAACTGGACCGATCCCGTCTGGCTCAGTTATCCCGGCGCGCCCGACGAGGAGCTCTACACGAACCAGATCCGCCCCTACTACCGGGCCCCGCACCTCCTGTTGGGGTTTCCCACCCGCTACATCGAGCTGGGGTGGTCCGACTCCATGAGGGCCCTTCCCGAGCTGGAGCACCGGCGTTTGAGAGCCGGCGTCCATATCCGTTACGGCACGGCTCTGACGGAGGGCCTCTTCATGGCCGGCCGGGACCGGATCAGCTTTCACCGCTGGCAGGAAGCCTACATCCGTCCGGGGCTGAGGCCGGTGGACAACTGGGTCTACGGGGACAACTATCAGAACTGGGGCATCGTGGAGACCCGGAGCCATATCGAGGGAGCTCCTGATGAACTCTCCGTCTACGTGAACGAGAGCTACTGGAGGGGAGACGGCACGAAACTCCGCCGCTACACGCTCCGAATCGACGGCTTCGTGGCCGTGACGGCTCCCATGGCGGGAGGCGAGATCGTCACCCGGCCTCTCGTCTTCGAGGGTGGCCGGCTATTCCTCAACTTCTCGACTTCGGCCGCCGGGAGCATCCGGGTGGAGCTGCAAGATGCGGCCGGGACTCCCCTGGAAGGATTCGGCCTCGACGACTGCTCCGTGGTTTTCGGCGACGAGCTGGAGCGGGAGGTCCGGTGGAAGGGAGGGTCCGACGTCTCCTCCCTGGCGGGCCGTCCGGTGCGGCTGCGTTTCGCGCTCCGGGACGCGGACCTGTTCGCCCTTCGATTCCGGTGACGTCGACCTGAATAATCGGCGTAAGGAGACTCATCATGCCATTGCGAGTGATCTTGTTCGTCCTCCTGTTCTGGAGCGGTGTTTCCGTCTGGGCTCAAGGCCCGGGGCTGGAGATCGGGTCGCGCCTCGAGTTGTTTGTGGACGGCGCCCTGATCGAGGAGATCCGGGGGGCGGCCCGCGTCGAACTGCGCCGCCCCACACCGAGGGAGGTCGTCCTGGTGACCGATCGGAGTTGGGAGGGCAATGCGTGCGGGTACTTCACCGTCTTTCGGGACGACGGCCGCTATCGCATGTATTACCGCGGATCCCAATTCATCACCGGCGACACCCTGAAACTGGGGCATCGCGAGGTGGTCTGCACCGTGGAGAGCCTGGACGGGATCCACTGGTACCGTCCCAATCTGGGCCTGGTGGAGTTCGAAGGGTCGAAATCCAACAACATCATTCTGGACCGGATTCCCGTGGGCGGCACGATTCACAATTTCGTGCCGTTCAAGGATGCGAACCCGGCGGCCGCTCCGGACGCCCGGTACAAGGCCCTGTCCAGCGGGAGTGAGGCACGGGGGCTCTACGCCTGGAAGTCTCCCGACGGCATCCACTGGGACCTCATGGCCGACCGGCCCGTCATCACCAAGGGCGCCTTCGACTCGCAGAACCTGGCCTTCTGGGACCCGGTGCGCCGCGAGTACCGCGAGTATCACCGTTACTTCAGGAAGCTTGACGACGACCCCGCCGGCAGGCGCGGCATCCGTGACATCCTGACCGGCACTTCCCAGGACTTTCTGGACTGGACCGATCCCGTCACGCTCAGCTACTCGGGTGCGCCTGACGAGGAGCTCTACACCAATCAGATCCTTCCCTACTACCGGGCTCCCCACATCCTGTTGGGCTTTCCCACCCGTTACGTCGAGTGGGGATGGACCGACTCCATGAGGGCCCTTTCCGAGCAGGAGCACCGGCGGCTGAGAGCCGGGGTCCATGTTCGGTTCGGCACGGCTCTGACGGAGGGCATCTTCATGGCCGGCCGGGACCGGATCAGCTTCCGGCGCTGGCAGGAGGCCTTCGTTCGTCCCGGACTGAGGCCGGTGGGCAACTGGGTCTACGGGGACAACTATCAGAACTGGGGGCTGGTGGAGACCCGAAGCCATATGGAGGGAGCTCCCAATGAGCTCTCCGTCTACGTGAACGAGGGCTATTGGAGGGGGAACAGCACGAACATCCGCCGCTATACCCTTCGAATTGACGGTTTCGTAGCGGTGACGGCTCCCATGGAGGGCGGCGAGATCGTGACACGCCCCCTCGAATTCCAGGGCAGCCGGCTCACCCTCAACTTCTCGACTTCGGCGGCCGGGAGCATCCGGGTGGAGCTGCAAGACGCGGCGGGGACTCCCCTGGAAGGATTCGGCCTCGACGACTGCTCCGTGGTCTTCGGCGACGAGCTGGAACGGGAGGTCCGGTGGAAGGGAGGGTCCGACGTCTCCTCCCTGGCTGGCCGTCCGGTGCGGCTGCGTTTCTCGCTCCGGGACGCGGACCTGTTCGCCCTTCGATTCCGGTGACGTCGACCTGAATATGGGAATTCTCGACAGCTTCTCCCTGAAGGGCAAGGTGGCGCTCGTGACCGGCGGGGCGGGGCGGCACGCGCCGGCGTTCATCCAGGGCCTGGCCGAAGCCGGGGCGACGGTCTACGGGGGCGATCTTCGGGTGGACCGGATGCGGACCGTGGCCGAGACGCTGGCCGAGCGGGGCCTGTCCGTGATTCCGGTCCCGTTGGACCAGGGGGACGAGCAGTCGATCCGGAATCTGAAGACCACCATTCTGGATCGCGAAGGCGGGCTGGATGTTCTGGTCAATGCTGCGGTGGGCCGGAGCATGCAGGATTGGACCGACGACCCGATGCGCTTCTCCCGGAGCATGCAGGTCAACGCGACCGGCCTCTTCTCCGTGACGCGGACGTTCGGCGATGTGATGGCGGAGCGCGGCGGCGGCTCCATCGTCAACGTGGCCTCGATTCAAGGCCAGGTCGGACCCGACCGGAGCCTCTACCAGGGCCTGGACCGCCGTCCCTTCGTTCCCGACTACTTCTTTCACAAAGGGGGCATGATCAATTTCACCCGTTTCGTGGCCAGCTACTACGGACCGGCCCAGGTGCGATGCAACTGCGTCAGTCCGGGGGGGATCCGGGTCCTGCCGGCCACGGATGAGTTCGTCCGGCGTTACAGCGCCCGCACCATGCTGAATCGGATGGCCGAAGCGCGGGACGTCGCTGCCGCCATCCTGTTCCTGGCCTCGGATGCGTCCAGCTACGTGACCGGAGCCAATCTGGTCGTCGACGGAGGGTATACGGCCATGTAGCCGAACCAGGGGGATGGCGGCGGGGAGGCCTGCACCGTGCTCCGTTCCGGATCGACCCTTTCGCAGAATTGACTCAAGAGGATCGCCATGAACGTTTCCAAGTCGATACCAGCCCCGGTCCCACACCCGCAATCGGGACCTGTGCGCCTTCTGACATGTCTCCTGGCCTGTTTTCTCTGGAGTGGCGACGGGATCGCCACGGCGGCCGGGCCGCAACCGGTTCAGGTCGGCCGTCAGAAGCAGCTCTTCCTGGACGACCGGATCGTGGAGTCCCGGCGAGGCGTCTTTTCGCTGGTCAATCAACCCCTGAAATACGCCGGAAACCCCGTCCTGCAGATGGACCGTTGCTGGGGCGCCGACATGGATTTCGGGCACAGCAACCTGATCTACGACCGGGAAGAGAAGATCTACAAGATGTGGAACCAGGTGGTGGACTATCTCTGGAAGGAGAACCTTCTCGGGTACTACACCTCCGTCAACGGGATCGACTGGGAAGCGCCGGCCGTGGGGCAGTTCGACTTCCGTTCCCCATTCTGCAGGGGGCGGGCCTCCCGGGAGCACAACTTCGTCTTTGGCAAGCCGGGCGGAGTTCGGGCGCCGGGAGTCTTCAAGGATCCCCACGAAGAGGATCCTGAGAAGCGCTACAAGATGCTCTATCGGCGACCCGCGCTCAAGCCGGGGCAGGCGGGATTCCATGCCGAAACCGTCAAAGGTGGGGTCTGGGCCGCCTATTCTCCCGACGGGATCCGCTGGACCAACTATCCCAGTCCCGAGGTGAATCCCGTCTACATGAACAACGACACCCACCAGGTGGTGTTCTGGGACGAGGCCCGAAGCCGGTACGTGGCCCACATTCGGCTCTGGCCTCCCCTCTTCGAAGGCGATTCCCGGTTCCTGGCGCGAGAGGGCCGCGTCCGGGCTCCCGGCATCGCCACCAGTCCCGATTTCCTGAAGTGGGACGCGCCCCAGGGGATGAAGGAACCGGTGGCAGTCAACCGGCCCTACCTCCTGATCCCGCCCGACGAGAGGGACGCTCCCTGCACCGGCGGCTTCTACACCCTGGAGTGCCTGCCATACGAGAACCAGTACGTGGCCTTCCTGACCCGCTACCACGTCTGCAGCGGGATGGAGCCGGGGATCCCACCGGTCCGGGGAACCGCCCGGACGCCGTGGCTGGACACCGTGGACATCCAACTGGTCGCCAGCCGGGACGGCCGGAAGTGGCGCCGGTTGGGAAACGGCCGTCCTTTCCTGCCGGTCGGGCCCGCCGACACCTACGATGCGGGGATGGTCTACATGGCCCAGTTGCCGGTGGTGCGGAGAGATCTGGGAGAGATCTGGCTCTACTACATCGGCTACCGCAAGGGTCACTGGGCGCTGCCGCGAGGTGAGAACGAGGAGAGCAGCATCAACCTGGCCAAGTTGCGCCTGGATGGATTCGTCTCGTTGACGGCCGGTGAAGGGGAGTTCACCACCAAGCCACTCGTTTTCGATGGGGAACGATTGGAAATCAACGCCCGGACCTCGGGCGATGAGGGACGAGTCACGGTCGAGGTTCTGGACGCTTCGACCGGGGCTCCGTTGGCGGGATTCGGCCGGGAGGATTGCGACGCCTTCCAGGGAAACTCGGTCGCGCACGCCGTCACCTGGCGAAGCCGCCGAAGCCTGGAGGAACTGGCGGGGCAACCGGTGCGCCTTCGATTTCAGTTGCGGCGGGCCAAGATCTTCGCCTTTCAATTCCAGTAGAGAGTGACGGCATGCCGCCGAGTTCCGATCTGCGTCTGGGCATCCTGGGAGTCTCCCATGGCCATCCCTATTCCATGTCCGCCTTCTGCAACGGCTACGATCGGCAGGGGTTGAAAGAGGCTTACCCGAACATCGTGCGCTACCTGGAGGCCCAACCGCCGGAAAACCGGCGGCTTCCCGGAGCCAGAGTGGTGTCGATCTGGGCCGAGGACCGCCGCAAGGCGGAACACACCGCCTGGATCGGGCGGATTCCCCACGTGGCGGACCGGCCGGAGGAGCTCCTGGACGGAGTGGACGGCGTCCTGGTTACCGAGAACGAGGGAGACACCCACCTTCCCCTGGCCCGGCCTTTCCTGGAACGCGGGATCCCCATCTTCTTCGACCGTCCCCTGGTCAGCCGCTGGGAAACGATGCGGCAGCTCTGGAGCGAGGCGGGAGAGGACTACCCTCTCATGAGCTGCTCCAACCTTCGCTACAATCCGGTGCTCCGGGAACTGAAGGCGGAGCCGAGTCCGGTCGGGACGGCGCGCCTGTTCCGTGGCCTGTCGGGCATGGACTGGTTCGGCTACGGCTGGCACATGGGAGAGACCCTGGTTCAACTCTGGGGCCGGGAGCCCGTCAGTGTCAGGTTCCTGGGAGAGCCGGGACCCCTCAAGACCATTCCCTGGCGGGACGGTGCCGGGTACCGGCATCAGGTCCAGGGAGGAGACTGGTCGGTGGGGGTGACCTATCCGGACCGGCGCCTCGCCCTGCTGCAGGTCCTCTGTCCCCTGGCCAAGACGTTGGAGATGTCGCTCCACGGAACCGTAGGACACTTGGTACTGCCGGCAGAAGACCCCTTCTTCATGATGCGAAGCCTGCTCGGCGACTTCGTGTCCATGGTCCGGACGGGTCGGCGCCCCGTCGAGCTGATGAAGGACACGGTAGCCGTGTGCCGCATCATGATCGGCGCCGACATCTCTCGACGGGAAGGGGGACGAAGGGTAAGAACAGAAGACGAGCTCAAGCTTTGAAGGCAGTCGAGAGAGCCCTCAAGGGTCTTGAGCGGGCATTTCGAGAATCTATCGATGACTACTTGGATTTTTGTTCTCAGCGCGGCGAAGATCCAGATAAACCGTTCACAGGCCGCCTTACGCTAAGACTTCCGCCTGAACTCCACCGCCGGGTCTACGTTCAGGCCAAAGAACACGGCAAGAGTTTGAATCAATGGATCTCGGACAACCTTGAAGATCAGATGACGAGGCGATGATGCCTTCAGAAATTAGAGGCGATGTGAGCTGGTAACCGCGCATTGCAAAGCCGTCGGACAACGAAGAGATCGACCGTAATGAATGAAAAACGCGCGATGCTCAGGCATTTTCTCGCCGCGCTCGCCTACCGGACGCAGAAGGCGCTCCGCGGCGCACCCGAATCCTTTGGCACGTTCCAGGCCGGCAATCAGGTGCGAACTCCGGCCGAGCTCGTACGGCATATGACCAGCGTTCTGGGTTACGCGCGAACGTTCTTCGAGGGAGGCCGGTATTGGCCCGACCCGCTGCCGGATCTTGACTCGGAGGTGGTGCGCTTCCACTCGATGCTGGAAGATCTGGCGCGGCACCTCGTGGCCGGAACCGAACTGAAGGGCACGACCGAAGAACGGCTCCTGCAGGGACCGTTCGCCGACGCCATGACCCATGCCGGACAGCTCGCCATGCTTCGCCGCCTTTCCGGTGCGCCTGTGCGTCCCGAGAATTTCGTCAAGGCTGACGTGGATCCGGACAATCTCGGCCCCGATCAGCCGGAGCCGGTGAGCCCGGACGAGGCCTGGCCGGAGGGATCTCGCTGAGCAGGTCCGATTCCCGCCTACCGGAAGCGGAAGGAATAGAGGTCGGCGTCCCGCAGTTGGATGTGGAGGCGGACCGCCTTTCCCGCCAGGGAGGAGACTTCGGGACCGCCCTTCCACTTCACCACCCGGTCGATCTCGTCCCCGTAGATCTCGTCACAGTCCTGTAGCGTGTAGCCCGGAAGCGGGTTGTTGCTCCCGTCCCGAAGCTCGAAACGGAGGCTGCCCACCGCGGAGGTGGCGAAGTTGATCTCCAGTTCGCTCCCCTCGAAGACCAGCGGGCGGGTGATGAGGACACCTCCCGCGTAGTCGCCATGCGCTGAGGCGAAACCGTCCACTCGCAGACTGAGCCGGCGGATGTGGGTGTCGTCCGTTCTCCAGTTGTGCATGGCGTACATGGACAGCTCCCGGGGACCGGTCTGCAAAATCCCGTGTTCCATGTACAGCGCCCGCTCGTGCCAGGTATTGGGATCGGGCCCCGGCCGCAGGAAGGCCTCCCGGAAGGTCCGGTCCCAGTTGATGCCGTCCCGGCTGGAGAGCAGGACGATGTCGTTGACGCCGGACCCGGCGGGCCAGTCGGGCACCGGCACCCGCTCCACCACGAAGCGGGACGGGAACATGAGAAACCAGGTGGGAGCCCGTTCGTAGACGACGGTGTCGTTGGTGTAGAACTGCTCGATGGGGGAACTTCCCGATTCGATGAGCCGCGGCTCCGACCAGTTCCGAAAATCCCGGGACAACGAGCGCCGCACCCAGCGGACTCCCAGATCCTTCCAGGAGGTGTTGTCGATCGCCACGCCGGGGACCTTTCGGATACCCCGCAAGTAGATGGCGTATTGCTCTTGGTGCGGATCCCAGATCAGGATGTTGTGGGAGTCGACGGGGAAGCTGTCGATCAGGGGCTGCTCCCGGAACCGCCGCCAGTGAATCCCATCCTCCGAGACCAATGCCCGGACCTGGTTCCGGCCGCGGACGATCCCCTTGTACCGTTCCCCGGGAGGTACATCCGGGTTCGGGTCCTTGAGAACGGAGAGGTTGCCGGCCCGGTTCTCGGCTTCCCAGACCAGGTTGGTCTTCTTGTGGTCTCCGAACGGGATCGGGCCGATCAGGGGTTTCACCCAGGTGATGCCGTCTCTGCTTTCGGCGTAGGCGGTCCGATGGGTGGCGGCGTCGGCGCGGTACCAGGCCCGAAAGCGGTCTCCGTCCTTGAAGGTCACCATGTAGGAAACACCCTTCTCTTCCCACGGATGCTCCATGCGCAGGGCGGCCTCCCGGCGAACGGGAGAGTGCATCTTCAATCGGACTCCGTCCATGCGGTCGATCAGCAGCCGATCCACGAACAGTTGGCGCTCACTTCCGATTTGGGCCGGCGATTGGCCCGATTGCAGGATGGGCATGGCCAGCAACGCCAGGAGGCTGGTGGCCAGTACTCTCGAGTGATTCATCTGGGATTCCCCCGGTTGGATGTTTTCGGACAGGGTGTCATGATTGGTGGAAATCCACAATTCGAGGAAAGGGAAAAGCGGATGTGCTGGGTGCTGTTGGCGGCATGGCTGTCGTTGAGTCCCTGCCTGTGGGCGGGACCCGCCGACGCGATCCCGCTGGAGCCGGGGAAACGGGAGCTTTTTCTCGACGAGCACGTCCTGGAAAAGACTGAGAATCTGACCCGGAGCTTTCACCGGCCCCGCAAGCGGGGGGTCGTCCTCAAGGCGGACATCCCCTCGGACGGAACCCTTGTGCAGACGGTCAGCGCCCCCATGTGGATCCCCGATGAGGAGATCTACAAGTTCGTGTACGAAGCGAGGCACCGGCCAAGCGAAGGGAAGGGCACGACCTACTGGGCGCTGGCCCTCTCCCGGGACGGCCTCAACTGGGACAAACCGAACCTGGGGGTGTTGGAGTTCAACGGCAACAAGGAGAACAACCTGATCGACTCTCCTGAGAGGCAGCGCCTCTGGCAGGTGGTCTACGACCCGGACGACCCGGATCCCGGGCGGCGCTACAAGGGGTTCCTGGGCGCCAGCGGACGGCGTCCGGTGGTGAGTCCCGACTGCATCCACTGGAAGCTGCTGGACGTGGAGAAACTCCCCTCGGGCGATGCGGGCACCCTCACCTACGACCGGGAGAACCGGCAGTTCCTGGGGCTGCTCAAGTTCCTCGGCAGGTACGGGCGCTCCTACAACCTCTCCGTCAGCAAGGACTTCGTGACCTGGTCGGAGCCGCGGTTCCTCTTCAGCACCGACGACGAGGACCAGAGGATGGCCCTGGACGTCATCCGCCGCCGGCTGGCCGATCCGGGCCTGGCCAAGCCCCTGATGGTGGATCCCGATCCGGCCACCGGCTGGACGCAGCCGCCGGGGAAATTCCGGAACCGGGGCACCTGGAACGTCCAGTGCTACAACATCGGCGTGTTTCCCTACGAAGGGATGCACCTGGGCTGGCTCATGTTCTTCTATCCCACCGGCATCCGGTTGCCCGAGAAGGCCAACACCGACGGGTTCAACGAGATGCAGTTGGCCATGACCCGCGACCTCAAGACCTGGAAGCGCCTGGGCAACCGCCAGCCGTTCATCGCCACGTCCCGCCTGGATGAGGGCCTGGTGGGAAACTACGACCGTCTGCAACTCAACGTGACCAACCAACCCGTGGACCGGGGAGACGAGCTCTGGTTCTACTACACCGGCATGAAGCGCCGCGTCCCCCAGCATGACCGGTACCGGAACGGCGCGCCTCGCGATCCGTCCACCCTGTCCGCCGAGGAGCGGGCGGACTGGATCGAAGACACCCTCAGCGCCGTGTACGTCTCGGTCCTGCGGCGGGACGGGTTCGTTTCCCTGGATGCGGAAGAGACCGGGGGATTCCTGCTGACGAAACCTCTGAAGATGGCCGGCGACCGCCTGTTCCTGAATCTCCAGGCTCCGGAAGGGGAAGCCCGCGTGGAGGTCCTGGACGAAACGGGGCGCGCCGTGCCCGGCTTCGGGCTGGATGATTCGGCGGCGGCCGGAGGGGACCAGGTCCGGGTCGCGGCCTCATGGAAGGGGGGGGACGGATTGTCCGGCCTGGCGGGCCGGACGGTGAGGTTGAAGATCCATCTTCGGGATGCCTCGTTGTATTCGTTCTGGACCGAATGAGCGCCAAGCGAAACGGAGAACCTGCCGTGAGCCCACGCCCTTGGATGTTCGCGATCCTGTTCTTCCTGCTACTGCCGGGGCAGGGAAGATCCGCCGCCGAGGAAGAACCGGTCCCCCTGGAGCCGGGGCGCAAGCAGCTCTTCCTGGATGAGCACATTGTCGGCGAGATCCGGAACCTGGACCGGGTCATGCGCCGGCCCGCCAAGCGGGGGGCCGTGCTGCTGCCGGACCGGCCCTCGGACGGCCGCTTCACCGCCACCGTCTCGGCGCCCATGTGGATCGAGGGGGAGGGACACTACAAAATGGTCTACGAGGGACGGCCGCTCCGGTACGCCGAAGAGAGCTTCCGTTGGGCTCTGGCCACGTCCCGCGACGGCCTGACCTGGGAAAAGCCCGACCTGGGCGCGGTGGACTTCCGTGGCTCCCGGGCCAACAATCTCATCGCCGCTCCCGAGAACAAGCGGCTCTGGCACGTGGTCCACGACCCGGACGATCCCGACCCCGCCCGGCGGTACAAGGGTTTCCTCGGCCACAGCGGCCGCCGGCCCGTGGTCAGTCCCGACGCCGTCCACTGGACGATCCTGGAAGTTCCGGTCCTGCCTTCCGGCGATGCCGGCACCCTGACCTATGACCGGGAACGGCGGCAGTTTCTGGGCCTGCTCAAGTTCGGCGGCAAGTACGGCCGGTCCTACAATCTCTCCGTCAGCAAGGACTTCGTGAACTGGTCGGAGCCCCGATACTTCTTCAGCACCGATGACCGGGACCAGGAGCACGCCCTCGAAGTGATCCGGAGACGGATCGCCGACCCGGGTCTGGCCCGGCCTCTCTTCGTGGACCCGGATCCCTCCATCGGATGGACACCGCCCGATGTGGAGTTCCGAAACCGGGGTATCTGGAACGCCCAGTCCTACAACATCGGCGTCTTTCCCTACGAAGGCCTCTACATCGGACTGCCCATGATCTTCTACCCTACCGGGAGACGGCTTCCGGAGCGGCGCAACGCCGACGGCTTCCACCTGATCCAGTTGGCCATGACGCGGGACCTGCAGCGTTGGGAGCGCCTGGGGAACCGCGAGCCCTTCATCGGGCCGTCGCGCCTCGACCAGGGCTTGGCCGGCAACTACGACCGGATGCAGTTGATGCCCACCAACCGGCCGGTGGAGAAGGAGGAAGAACTGTGGTTCTACTACTCGGGCTTCAAATGGCGGGTCTGCCCCTATGACCGGTACCTGGACGGGAGCCCGCGCAGCCCCGATACCCTGAACCCGCGGGAGCGCGCCGACTACGTGGACGACGGCCATTCCGCCATTCACCTGGCGGTGCTGCGCCGGGACGGGTTCGTGTCGCTGGACGCGGGACGGCGCGAAGGGACGCTGACCACCCGTCCCCTGGTGATGAGCGGGAATCGACTCTGGGTCAATCTGGACGCCCCCGGCGGCCGGATCCGGGTCGAGGTCCTGGATGCCCATGGAGGGCCCGTTCCCGGGTTCTCCGGCGCTGACAGCCTCTCGCTCAGCGGCGACCGGACCCGGTTCCCGATCCGTTGGAGTGGATCCGATTCCGTGGCCCGCTTGAACGGGCAGACCGTGGTCCTGAGGATCCACCTCCGAAAAGGCTCCCTCTACGCGCTCTGGACGGAATGAGCCGGTCTCGGACCCAGGCCGCGTCGCCCCCGGCAAAGGGATTGTTGCCGGTCCTCATTCTGGTCCTTCATGCCCAGCTCCCGGCGAAAGACGAGACGACGCTCCGCTTTGCCGATGTCAGCCGGGAGGCGGGGCTGGAATTCGTCCACCGAAACCAGGTCGCCGAACCCGACCCGGGGGCCAAGTACCTGATCGAGACCATGGGGTCCGGAGGCGGTTTTCTGGACTACGACAACGACGGACTTGTGGACATCTATCTCGTCAACGGCCGCGGTTCAAACCGCCTGTACCGGAACCGCGGGGACGGGACCTTCGCCGACGTCACCGGGGAGGCGGGAGTCGGGAACTCGTCCTACGGCATGGGGTGCGCCTTCGGCGACTACGACAACGACGGACTTGTGGACATCTATCTCACCAACGTGGGGCCCAACGTGCTCTACCGGAACCTGGGGGACGGCGCCTTTCGGGACGTGAGCAGGCGATCGGGGGTCGCCGATCCCCGATGGGGGACCAGCGCCGCCTTCGCCGACTACGACGGGGACGGGCTGTTGGACCTTTACCTGGCCAACTACCTGGAGTTCTCATTTCAGGACCATGAACCCTGCTACTTCGGGCAGATCCCCATCTACTGCTATCCCCATGGCTTCGAGGGAGTGGGCAACGTCCTCTACCGGAACCTGGGAGGACGCACCTTCATCGACCTGACCCGGAGCGCCGGCTTGCGGGAGGAGGCCCGTTACAGCAAGAGTCTGGGAGTCCTCTGGCTGGACCTGGACCGGGACGGAGATCAGGACCTGTACGTGGCCAACGACACCACCGGAAACTACATGTTCCGGAACCGGGGCGACGGCAGCTTTCAGGACATCTCCCTGGAATCGGGGACCGCATTGGGCGGCTCCGGCATGGCGCAGGCCGGCATGGGAGTGGCCGCCGGCGACCTGGACGGAGGAGGCCGCTTCCATGTCCTGGTCACCAACTACTCCCTCCAGTACAACGCCCTCTATTGGAACGAGGACGGGGAATTCTTCAGTGACCGGATCATCGATTCGGGGCTCTCGGGGCCCAGCTTCGTTCCCCTGGGATTCGGAGCCAACTTCTTCGATGCCGACAACGACGGTGACCTGGATCTCTTCGTGGCCAACGGACACGTCCTGGAGGAGGCGGCCCGCGCCAATCAGGGCAGCCGGTATCGCCAGCCGAACCAGTTGTTCCTGAATGACGGGAAGGGACGGTTCGCCGAGGCCGGCGGTCACGGGGACTATTTTTCGGTGCCGAACGTCTCCCGGGGCTCGGCCGTGGGGGACTTCAACAACGACGGAAAGCTGGACCTGCTGGTGACCAACTGCGGAGGGAAGGCCGACCTGCTGGAGAACCGGACCGAGGGAAGTGGCAACTGGATCCGCTTCCGGCTGCGGGGGACCCACTGCAACCGGGACGCCGTGGGGGCCCGGGTGATCCTGGGGACCGGCGGCCTGGAACTGACCCGGGAGCTGCGGTCAGCCAGCAGCTACCTGAGCCAAAATGACCCGCGGCTCCACTTCGGCCTGGGGCAGCGGACGAGGATCGATTCGATTCGGATCTCCTGGCCGTGCGGGAAAACCCAGCAGGTGACGCCACCCCGAACATTGAACCGCACCATCTCCATTCAAGAACCGTGAATTTCGCCTCGGCGCTGCTGTTTCTCGTTCCGGTTTTCGCCCTCCCGGGCGCGCCGATTCAGGGCGAATCGGTCTCGCCCGAGGGCGTCCTGGCCAAGATGCGCAACGACAACTACGCGGGAGCTCTGGACGACCTGGAGACCCTCTTGAGGACCGAGGGGCCCGATCCCCGGCTCTACTACCGGAAAGGGATCTGCGAGACCGTCCTGGGGCGTTACCGGACAGCCCTCGTGAGTTTTGAGAAGGCCCGGGCGGCAGGCTTCGACGACCCTTGGAGGATCCGCACCCGGGTCGGGATCGTCTACTTTCATCAAGGCCGTCACGAGGAGGCGCGAAGAGAGTTCCGACACGTTCTCGGAGACCGGCCCGGCGACGCTGCCTCGCTGTATTACATGGGACGCATCGATCTGAAAGCCGGCCGCTACCGGGAGGCCGGAAGCTCCTTTCTCGCGGCTTTGGACTCGGATCCCGAGTATGATCCGGCCCTCTTCCATTTGGGCCGGGCGCTGCTCCGGCAAGGAAGGCGGGACGAAGGGCGGGGCGTGCTTCGCTTTCACCGGAAGCGGGAGCATCTGCAGAAGCAACTGCGGACACTGCAGAACCTGGCGTCCTCTCCCAAGGCGTCCGCGTCCGTGCACCTGGAGTTGGCCGGCGTCTACCTGGAGCTGGGGCGCAACGATCTGGGCCGGGAGGCGATCGAGAGAGCCGAAGAGCTGGACAGCGGCCACGCCGAGATTGACCTGTATCGAGGCGGGCTGGCATGGCGCCGGGGGGCGCATTCCGAAGCCGTCCGGCGGCTGAGCGAATATGCCCGTTCCCATCCCGACGACTGCCGTCTGCTCAACTTTCTGGGGAGAAGCCTCAAGGCAATTGGGAGGAAGGCAGATGCACTCTCCGAATTGCGGAAAGCGGCCCGTCGATGCGCTCCCGCCGTCGGCCATCTGGCCGACCTGGCCGAGTTGGAGTTGGCGGAAGGCCGGATCCGGGAGACCTCGAACCGGGCTCGCAAGATCATTCAGATCAACCCGCTGGCGCCGGTCGGGCCTTTTCTGATGGCCGTCTCCAGTCTGCACCGCCAACGGTTCAACGAGGCCGAGACCTGGGCCGTGAAGGCCCTGGACCTGGAGCGGCGCCTGGCGCGCCTACCGGCCGGCAAGGAGGGTTCGCTCGCCCTTACGGAGCATCACCGGCTGCTGCACGCCGTCTACGTCAAGCTGGGCAATTTGGAGCGGGCGCGAGAGCACGAAGAGCGGATGAAGTCTCCAGCGAGCCCAAAAAAGATATCAGGCGACTCTGTTCGGTAGGGCGGATCGGAGACGAGGAAGGGGTGGTGGCTGTCCTTGGGAGACTCCTACAGTCGCTGCTTTCCGGATCTGGATCTCAACGGTCGGAAAATGGTTCGAACAACTCCCAGAAGACCGGATGCCCCCCCTGCCGGCACAAGGGGAACAACGCGCCCACCCGAATCAGCTTCCGCTCCCGGTGGCGGCACAGGGATTCGTACCTGCCGGATTCAGGGCAACGCTGCCCGGTGCGAAAACAGTCGGACAGTCCGATCATTCTGTCGCCCAAGGCAAACCATTTCTCCTGATCGGCATTACCACTCGATTGAGTGATTCTGGAATCCGGGGCGGGTCAGAGAGTAATGATCCCGCCCCGGCCATCGGCCCGAGTGAGTGGGACAGACGGGAAGGGCCGTCGTCTCGAGCCGATATCTCTTCATTAAACTACGGAGTATTGTAAAGTAGAGAACTGATACCAGTCTGATAATTATCCCTGTTCTACTGATATTCCTATGATTTGTTTCCCGAAATTGCTATGATCGGAGCCTGTAGTATCCAATGCATCCCCAACCCGGCTCTGGGATCAAGTCGATGCAGGGGAACGCTGAACCGAAGCCCGGTCCGGGATCCGGCAAGGAGGGGTCAATGCAGAGTCCCGACGAACTGAGGCGAAAGATCAAGGCGCTGGAGGATCGCATCTCCAAGCTCAGCGCCGCCATCCTGCGGATCAGCGAGAGCCTCGACGTCAGCACCGTTCTGCAGGAGGTCGTCGAGAGCGCCTGCGCACTGATCGGGGCTCGCTACGGCGTGATCGTGACCTTCGACGAGATGGGGCAGGTCCAGGAGCACACCACCTTCGGAATCACCCCGGAGCAGAATCGGTGTTTGCTGGCTTGGACCGATGGTCCGAAATTCTTCGAACATCTGCGGCAACTTCCGGATTCGGTGCTAATGGAAGACCTGCCCGCCTACATCCAGTCGCTCGGCTATACCCCTCTGAAGGGAGTCCCGACGCCGAACATGCTGGGGACCCAGATGCGCCATCGGGGCGTGCACGTCGGTGGGTTTTATCTCGGGGCGAAGGAAGGCGGACGAAAGTTCACGAGCGAGGACGAAGAGGTCCTGGTGTTGTTCGCGTCGCAGGCGGCGGCAGCGGTCGTCAACGCCCGCAAGCACCGGGACGAGCGTCGGGCCCGGGGCGACCTGGAAGCCCTGATCGACACCTCGCCTGTAGGCGTCGTGGTCTTCGACGCCCAGACCGGCGAAGTGGTGTCGGTCAATCGGGAGGCGAAGCGGATTGTCGGGGGCCTTCGCGTGTCCGGCCGCTCCATGGAGCAACTGCCGGAGATCCTGACCTGCCGCCGGGCCGACGGGCAGGAGATCGCCTTAACGGAGTTTCCCCTGGCCGAGTTCATGAGCAGCGCCACGACGGTGCGTGCCGAGGAGATCGTCTTTCAGGTTCCCGACGGCCGGAGCGTCACGACGCTGGTGAACGCCACGACGGTGCAAGCCGAGGACGGCACCGTCGAATCCGTGGTCGTCACCTTGCAGGATATGGCGCCGATCGAGGAACTGGAGCGGATGCGGGCCGAGTTCCTGGGTATGGTGAGCCATGAGCTGCGGGCCCCTCTGATCTCCATCAAGGGCTCGACCGCCATGGTGCTGAGCGCCCGGCCGGCCCCGAACCCGTCCGAGACACTGCAAATCATCCGCATCATCGACGAGCAGGCCGATCAGATGCGCAGCCTCATCAACGATCTGCTGGATGCGGGACATATCGAGACGGGCACACTGTCGGTATCGCCGGAGCCCTCGAAGGTGGCGAGCTTGGTGGACCAGGCCAAACGCGCGTTCCTGAGCGGCGGGGGCAGACACGACGTCCTCATCGACCTGCCGCTGGATCTCCCCGGAGTGATGGCCGACCGGCAGCGGATCGTGCAGGTCATGAACAACCTCCTTTCCAACGCCGCCCGGTACTCTTCCGCGTCCGCCCCCATCCGGATCGCCGCAGTGCACGAAGACGTTCACGTGGCGATCTCGATTTCGGACGAAGGCCGCGGGTTGTCGGCGGACTTGCTGCCGCACCTGTTCCGGAAGCACGTGCGTGTGGGAGAGGATCGCGGGATCCGGGGATCCGGACTGGGTCTGGCCATCTGCAAGGGCCTGGTGGAGGCCCACGGGGGACGCATCAAGGCCGAGAGCGCCGGGTCGGGCTTGGGCACGCGGTTCACCTTCACGATTCCCGTGGCGGAGGAAGCCGGGATCCGCGCTGCACCGGACATAGCCCGGAGCGGCTCCCACTCGCCTCGCACGGATCCGGAGGAAACACGCATCCTTGTGGTCGACGACGACCCTCGGACGCTCCGCTTCGTCCAGGACGCTCTCGTGGCGGTCGGCTATTCCCCGCTGGTGACGGGCGATCCCAGGGAAGTGTCCCGTCTGATCCGGGAGAAGAAACCCCAGCTGGTCCTGCTGGACCTCGTTTTGCCGGGAACGGATGGCATCGATTTAATGCGGGACGTCCCGGAGTTGGCCGATCTGCCGGTCGTATTCATTTCCGTCTATGGCGGAGACGAGGTGATCGCAACAGCCTTGGAGATGGGCGCCGCCGATTACATCGTCAAACCCTTCACCACAACGGAATTGACGGCGAGGGTCAAGGCGGCTCTGCGCCGGCGGTACGGATCGTTCGAATCCTTTCGATTGGGGGACTTGGCCATCGGCTACGAGGACCGCCAGGTGAGTGTGGCTGGCCGGCCGGTGCAACTTACGGCGACCGAATTCAAGCTGCTCCGAGTACTCGCGGTCAACGCGGGCCGGATCCTGACGTACGATTCTCTGCTGCGCCAAGTCTGGGGGAAACGGGAATCCGGCGACCGCCGGTTGGTGCACGCCGTCGTGAAAAGACTCCGCCAAAAGCTGGACGATAACGCTAAGAAACCCTCCTACATCTTTAACGAGCGTCAAGTCGGCTACCGCATGCCCAATCCAATGGATCCGTGAGATCTTCCGATCTGCGATGGCTCCCAAGAGAATCTGACTGAGAGGCAGACGGGATTGGAAATCGCTCCTCCGGACTCTCCGTCAGAATGAAAACCGGAACGCGAACTGGAGCCGGCGCGGCTGCGACGCGGAAGAAACCCTTCCGGCCCCGCCGCTCTCGATGGCGTCCTGTCCACCCTTGCCGCCGGGCGTATCGAAGATGGGGTGGTTGAAGGCGTTGAACATTTCCACGCGGAAATCCAGTTCCTTTTCCTCTCCCAGGGCGAACGCCTTGTGGAGGCCGATGTCGAAGACGCTGATCCCATCGCCCTCCAGCGGCCACATGTGGGAGTTGCCGAATCGTCCCACGGCCGGTATCGCGAAGGCGCTGACGTCGTAGTAGCGGTCCACCGTCCTCTGACTCTCGGGGAGCTGACCTGTATTGAGCCGGTCGGGCATCAGCAGGCGCCGGGAACCGATGTTGTTCACGTCTCTACCCACGCGAACGCCGAACGGCGACCCGGTGGCCGCGGTAATGACCGAGGTGGCCTCCCAACCTCCCAGCAAGGTTCTGGTCAGTCCGGTGGCGTTCCGAAAGATGGGCAGTCTCCAGGTGAAAGCCGTGTAATAGCTGTGGAGACGGTCCCACTTGGTCCGGGTGTTGAGCGGCGTGCGGTCGAACTCGTTGGGCACCACCGCGATATAGGTTCCCGCGTAGTTGGTGGCGAAGACCCGGCCGTAGGTCCACCCGGCCGAAATGCCGAGTCCGTCCCTGGGCATCCGCTCGATCTTGGCCTGCAGCGAGTTGTAGTGCTGCGACCCGTCGAAGCGGATCTGAAGGGTGGTGGCGATCAGCGGATAGGGACGCCTCTGGTCCCGGTTCCCCTCGGCCCGGATCGTCTCTCCGGTGTTCAGGATGATGGGCTGCCCGGCGATCTGGGACACGTTCCAGGCCCGGTGGTTTCGCAGGTGCCGGCCCTGATTGCCCACGTAGGCGATCTCCACCTTGGTGTCGTCGAACAGCTCGTGCTGGATCGACAGGTTGTAGCTGTAGACCTGGCCCGTCTGCGAGCCGCTGCCGTCATACGAGTAGGCGCCGTCGCTGTGCACTCTTGCAGACGCCGTCGAGGGCAGGTCCAGGAAGCTCCCGTGCATGTACTGCGGAGCCTGCCCCCGGTCCTGGATACCGCGGACCGTGCCCACGTAGGGGCCGACCCAGCCGACACCCACCTTCCAGCCGCCGTACTCCTGGTCGAACGACATGCCGCCGCCGGCGCGGAGGACTGTCCGGTTGGTGCCGAACATCCGCCAGGCGATTCCCACTCTGGGGGCGAAGCTCTGCCACGGAACCGGCCGGCAGCGGTGGCTGTCCAGTTCCACCACAGGGACCACCAGGACGTCTCGCTGCCCGTTCGTCACCAGGGGAGAATCGTAGGGGAAACCCTTGGGCACCATGTGCCTGGGGTTGTCCCGCCCTCCGGTGACGTCGATCCAGCAGTTGCCCTTGTTCTCCAGCCAGTGCTCCGGAAGCGGGATTTCGTGCCTCATTCCGATGTTCAGGCTGAGGTCGGGCGTGACCTTCCAGTCGTCGTTGATGAACCAGTTGTACGCCGATTGGTTGTAGCCGCCCCAGTTCCCAAGGCCGTATCCGGCTCCTCCCGTGTTCCTGGCCTGAGCACTCGACACCGCGCCGAGCAAGAAGTCGGCGTAGGGCTGGCCGAAGGTGGAGCCGCTGATGCTGCCGTCGGCGCCGTAGGTGATCTGCCCCGTCTGGTAGCCGTCGAAGCTGACTCGAGCCGTGGGCCGTACCCAGCCCAGACGCACGTTCATGTTGCGGACCGTCTCGATCCCGAATTTCAGGTAGTGGTTGCCGCTGCGCCAGGAGGCCGTCTCCTTGATGCTGAACCCCCAGTCGCCCTGGTCGAACTCGCCCTGGCCCTGGATGTTGGAGTAGCCGCTGATGCCGATGGAAGGCAGGTCGGCGGGACCGCGCTGGCCGTTGTCGCCGATGGCGAAGATGCCGTCCTGACCCGCCAGGTCATAGCCGAACTCCTGGAACCAGTCAATGGTGTCGGCGCTGTTGTTGCCGAAGTCCGACTTCCAACCGGTGAAGTTGAGCTCGTTCACCACGTTGGTCCCGATCGGCTTGACCCAGCCGCCGCTGGTCTGCCAACCGGTCTCCAGCTCCGTAAACACCTCGTAGACGTTGCTTCTCATCCCGGGAACGCCCAGCCGGCCGCGCCCCACGAAGAAGCCGAAGGATCCGGCCGAAGCCGAACCGTGGGAGATCTGCGGGTCGTTTTGCCAGGTCCAGCGCCCGAAGAGCGTCGAATCATCGCCGAAGTGGTGATCCCCTCGAATCGAGACCTTGTTCTTCACCTGGTCGATGACGTGGGGATAGGCGTAGTTGGGATAGGTCGACTGGTTGGGAGCCGGCCACGGCACCTTGTCCCGGACCGCCAGTGAGACGGGGTGGATTCGGCTGGAGGGAATGACGTTGTTGGGAAATGGGACCCGCTGGCCGTCGACGACGTTGAAAGGGTCGTAGATGGGAATCAGGCCCTGCTTCCCGTCGCCCTGCCCGAAATTCCCCGACAGCTCGGAGGGCGGCGGAACGTCCATGAACCCGGTCAGGTTCGATTCGTCCATGAAACGCTCGTAGCTGGCGTAGAAGAAGGTCTTGTCCTTGATGATGGGCCCGCCCACGGCGCCTCCGAAGGTATGGCGGCTCAAGGGCAGCTTACCCAGTCCGGTCCGGTTGGCGAAAAATCCGTTGGCGTCGAACGCTTCGTCACGCAGATACTCCCACGCGAAGCCGTGAAATTCGTTGCTGCCGCTGTGGCTCGTCATGCTCACCACGGCGCCTCCGACCCGGCCGTACTCGGCCGAGAAGGTGTTGCTGATGACTTTGAACTGCTTGACCGTCTCCGGCGTCGGATTCACTGTGGCCCGCTGATCGTAGAGCCTCTGGGCGCCGGCGCCGTCCAGCATGATCTGGTTGGAGTCGGGCCGCAGGCCGTTGACCGACGGAAGCCCACCCGAATCGCGGACGAAGCGGGGGTCCGTCGAGTAGCGAACGCTGACCGAACCGGTGGAGAGCTCCGCCAGCAGGATCAGGTTCCGGTCGTTGATGGGCAGCTCGGTGATCTGGGTCTCATCCAGCGTGGTGCTGATGTCCGCCGTGTCCGTGTCCAGCGCCGTGGTCTGTCCCATGACGGTCACCTGCTCGGCGATCTCGCCGGGACTCAGCAGGAAGTCGAGGCGCGCCACCTGGCCGGTGTTCAAGCGAACCTCGGCCACGTGGGTCTTGAAGCCGGGCAGTTCCGCCCGGGCCTCGTAGACTCCGGCGATGAGCTTGTCCACCAGGTAGTTTCCGGTGTCGTTGCTGACCGTGGAGCGGGGGACGTTGGTTTCGGTGTTGGTGACGGTGATCTCGACACCTGGGACCACGGCTCCCGTCTGGTCGATGACACGCCCGACGATCTGTCCGTACGTGGTCAACTGTCCGTACGCGTTGGGCAGGGACAGGCAAAAGACGAGTGCCAGAGGGACCAACAGGATGGCGGGACGCAGGCGAGATACTTGGTGCATCTGCGACCTCCTTGAATTGTAGACTGCCTGGGGATGCAGACTTGAAAACTTGAAAGCATGGTAGCCACAACGGGGCCATGAGTCAATGACCGGACTTGCCCTATTTTTCTCTCCGGGTTCGCGGGGGCGAAGAGGGCACCCACGAGGGGTGCCCCTACTAGTTCACGACGACGCTGCGGGTGGTGGTCGCCATTCTTCCCGAGAGGCTCTGGCGGAGGACCACGACCAGGTCGTACTTGCCCGGCGGGGCGTCCTTTTCGGAGCTGGAGCTGAAGTTCCGGTAGCGCTGAAAATGATCCAGACCCTCGCTGTCCAGGTCCAGATCCAGACGTTTGAAGAAGAGGAAGTCCTCACCCACCCACTTGCCCGAGTCGTCGACCAGGGCGCCGAACATCTCCATGACGCAGCGGTTCTTCCCGCCGTTGCGCGAAAAGGCGAACGAACGCGTCGGGATCAGGGTGCGGACCTTCAGCTTCCCCGTCGGGCTGGAGACCTGGACGCGGAAAGGGAAGTCGCGGAACAGTTCGGGGAACTTGAAGGCGTTGGCCAGGTCCGCGTGGGCCATCTCTTCCGGGTCCGTGTCGACGTAGCCCTTGCGATAGCGAAGCCGGACGCCCTTGCGCGCCAGCTTGACCCCGATCTTGTGAAACTTGCCCGGCTTCCGCTTCGCTCGGGGCGCATATCCCAGCAGGTAGTAGCTGCGCCCGTCGTCGAAGGCCTTCCCGATGCCTCGCCCCAAGTCGTTGTCGTTCAGAAAGGAGAGCCCTCCGGTGCCGGAAGACAGGGTAGTCAGAAAATCCTGCGGAGCCGTGATGTCCTGATTCGAGTGGGAAGCGTACATGTGGCTGCCCGACTGCCTGGTTCCGGCATACGCAAGGGCCGAAGTCATCAGTCCCCGTGGATCGATGCTGTAGATGGAGACCTGCGATCGATTCGCCTGGTCGATGACGGATCGCAACCGTGACTCGAAGCTGGTCCGCCGGCCCGCTCCCGCCATGCTGCTGTTCACCAGCATGTGGACCTGTGCGTACTGGTTCGGAGCGAACATCGCGGCCCGCTCCCGGATGATGTTCTTCATGACGGTGCGGGCGTTCAGGGGGTATCCGGCCGAGATCAGCATCAGGTGCTTGCGCCCCGGAAGTGAACGCAGATGGCGGGCCAGGGCCCCCATGGCGGCGCAACTGAACGCCACCTGGATTTCCATTTGGGAGAGGATCTGCCGAGATTCTCCCGCGGCCATCTGGATGGCTCCTTCGATCTGCGGGACGAGTTCTTCCACGTTTCCCTGAGCCAGGCTCGGATCATTGGCCACGCCGAGGGCGCCCATGTCGGCGAAGATGTCGTCCATGATCTCCATGAAACGACCCAGATTGCCCTCCAGGCGAGGTTCGAAGGGGACCTGGTCCAGCGCCCGGCCGAACTTCTCCACGTCTTGAGTGAAGGGCTGGTTGATCCGTAGCCGGTGGCGGATGGTGGCCAGCATCACCTGGTCGTTGGGCCCCAGGCGCGACTCGACGAAGCCCCGAATAGCCTCCTTGCTGCGGCCCAGGGCGTCGAAGGGCATGCTGTGCAGGTCCATGAGGAAGACGTAGTACCCTTCTTCGACCGTCTGCACCGGGACACTGCTGGCGCTCGGCGCCGGCGGCCCAGGTTTCTCCGTTGCTCTCGACGGAAGTGAAGCCGCTCGGTTCTGCAAGCTGAAGAAGGTCACCGTCTGGCGCTTGCCGTCTTCCAGCACTTCCAGCTCTTCGGGACGCAGATCCCAGACGAAATGGCCGTCCCGGTCCGTAGCCACGAGATCCACCAGAACCAGTTCCGTCGCCGTCCTGAAGGTAGGGACGTCCTGGGCCGGGGCGGAAGGCCAGAAGCAGCAGGCGAGTGAAAGGAAGGCGCCGAACCGGAGTCTGACGGGAGGAATCGTCTTCTTTCCCACGAGCGGTTCCCGGTCGTTCGGCCCCCTCGAGCCGGCCTTGTTGGAGGTTTGCGTGGATTGTACCATTCGGTTGGTGCCCGCTTCAGATCCCAGGCGTCCCGGCCGGCAGTTTCACAACAACTCGAAACGGATGCTGGCGACACTCGCCTGGGTTCTCGGCTTCCTGCCGCTCTGGGGTCAGAGCTACGACGAGGCGCTCCGGCACTTTCGCCAGCGGAACTACCCCGAAGCCCTGGCCGTCACCCGCGAACTCCTGGGGGAGGATCCCGGCAACGCCGCCGGCCATCATCTCCAGGGACTGATCTTCGCCCAGTTGCGGCAGTTGCCCGAGGCCGAAGCGAGCCTGAGACGGTCCATCGAGCTGGGGCCGGACCAAGCCGGGCGTCACTTCGACCTGGCCGTCATCCTGCTCCAGCAGCAGCGGCAGGAGGAAGCTCTTCCCCTGTTGGAACGCGCCGTGGAGATGGATGGATCGAACCTGATGACCCGTTTCTACCTGGGCCGGACCTATCACGAGCTCAACCGTCTCGGACGGGCGCTGGAGGAGTTCAATTCCATTGCGGAAAGCGATTACAGTTTTCCCGCGGTCCACTACCACCTGGCTCGGGTCCATCGGAACAACGGCGCCGCAGAAGCGACCATTCGAGAACTGAGGACTGAGATTGACCTCTATCCCAAGAACGTCGTGGCCCGGCTGGAGCTGGCGGAGATGCTGTTGAAGCAGGGAGAGGCGGCGGAGAGCTTGGAGCATTTGCAGATTGCCGAAACGGGGTTCTACAGCCGGGACCGCCGGGCGGTGGCGGTGGCCAAGAGCCGCCGGCTCTACGTCACGCTGACCGCGCTTCCGCCGAGTCATCTGCACCTGCTGTTCGCCAAGGCGTACCGGGAGCTGGGACGGCTGGAGGAAGCCGTCTCGGCGGCGGTGAAGTGTGTGGAGCTGGGGCCCGACCTGGCCGAGCCCCATTACGTCCTGGCGCAGATTTACCAGGAACGGGATCAGATGGAGAAGGCGGCCCGGGCGATGGAGACCTTCACCCGGCTGAAAGCCAATTGACCGGAGGGGGGACATTCCTGTCCCCCATTCCTTGTTGGGAGGGAAGACATTCCTGTCCCCCATTCTTTTATTGGGAGCGAAGACATTCTTGTCCCTCAATCTTTATTGGCTGTTCCGTTTTCGACCTTACGTAAGCCGGAAGAGCGGGGGTAGGAAAACCCCCGCTCCATGCGTGTCAACTCGGCCGGATTTCGAAGCTTGCGGGCTCCACCAGGGACTGGCCCGAGACCTGGTCCTGCACCTGGAGCATGATCCGGTAGGTGCCGGGAACCAGGTCCTTGAGCTCCATCTCCTGGATCAGCACCACCCGGTCGTCCAGTTGAATCATCCGGGGCTCCTGCACCAGGATCCGTTTCCTCCCGCGGAAGACCAGGAGCTTGGCCTGGACCAGCGGCTGCAACGCGGCCTGGTCCACCTGAAGCTCGTAGATCTCGGTGTAGACGTGCAACTTGGATCCGGTCCGGAACTCGCGGGTGATGTTGGGAAAGACCTTCAACCCGCTGGGCGTGTTGAACGGGTCCGACAGCGTTTCTTCCCGTGCGGATGAGGCGAACCCGTCCGCCAGGATGAGGCTGCTGGTGGCCAGATTCCCGGCCTTCGACTCGGTGACGTGAATGGAGGTTGCGGCCTGGGACACCCGCTGACTGCGCGTGTCCTTGGCCACCAGGTTGAACTTGAAGCGTCCCGGCCGGAGCGGAATCTGCTTCTGGTAGAGGAAGTGGGTCTCCGTACTCAGAATCTCGTCGACTCCCTTGTCTCCCGCCAGCGTGTCCTCGAATTCGTAGACCACCTTCCCGGACAGGTCCTCGACCTTGCCGTAGATCTCGACCGTGGCCCGTTGGTTCGATTCTCCGAACTGCGCGTACGACAGCTCGGTGGCCGGAATCCGGACCGTCAGGGGAATCAGGAAGGCGTTCTGACCTACCCGGTAGACGGCGGACACCACCTTCAGAGGGATGGGATTGTACAGAATCCGGGTCTCCACTTCGGTGGCCAGCTTTTCGAACTTGAACTCGGGAGGCCTGCGAAGGTCGAAATATTGCCGCAGGCGGTCGAAGGGCTTGGCGCCCCTCATGTACATGGGCTCGGTTTCCAGTCCCAGGCGCCGCATGGCCAGGTCGGAGACCATGCTTCCGTCGCGGGTCGCCAACCCCATCTGTTCCCAACGAGTCGGCCCTCCACCGCTCACCCAGAGGGCGTCCTTCTCGGAGGGCCTCAGCGCCAGCTTGTACTCCCCCGTCTTGCTGGCGTCCACGAACTCGATCTCGATCCCCGATCCGATGCCCGGAATATAGTTGTAGAACCAGCGCTGGAAGGCATAGGTGCTGGTCCAGCCGCCTCCCTCTTCGGGCCGGCGGCGATACATGCCCCCCATGTGGTCGTCGATGGTGTTGGGGGGGCCGTAGGTGATGTAGATGCGGCCCCGGTCCGTGTACCAGCCCTCCACGCCGGAAGCGTAACGTTCGTTGGCGTAGGCGATGCGGCGGTAGTGTTCTTCCTTGAATTCGTTGAACGAGGTCTTGGGGTCCGCGTCCCTCCGCCTCCAGAACTGCTCGATGAAGGCGTCCCGCTCGTCGTCGGCAGTCAGGCTCTCGAAGATCTCCCGTTCCTCGCGGGTGATGATGTAGACCACATCCTCCCGGAGCCACTTCCGGTAGTAGTCGTGCTGCTCCTCCTGGAGCATCTTCTCGCGGCGTTCCTCGTCGCTCTGGGATGGCCCCGCGGCGGCCATCGAGGCGGACGCCAGCAAAATCCAGCCGGCGGCCACCGAGGTTCGAAGGGTGAGCATCTTTATAGGGACAATATAGCAGCCCGCGAATCAATCATGGCGGCGGATCCGCCATCAGCCATTCCGAGGAGAACTGGAAGGAAAAAATCTTGCTGCGCTGCAGGTGGAACCTGAGCTGGACGGCGCGGCCCTCCAGAGCCGTCAGGTCGAATTTCTTTCTCCAGGTCACGGTATGCGCGATGGCGTCTCCCCGGAAGGATTGGCAATCCTCCCGCGAATAACCGGGCAGGGGCTCGCCGGTTTCGGGATCCAGGATCTCCACCTGGATCGCTCCCTCGTCTCCCGCCGTCGACCCGTTCAATCGCAGCCGGTTCCCCGAGAATTTCAGGGGCCGCGTGGTGAAGTGGCCCCGCCCCGCCGCCAGCGAGATGAAGCCGTCCAGGCGAAGCACCGCCAAGTTCTGGGAACTCTCCTGGTTCTCGCCCCGGTTCACGCCCCAATGCCCCTTCTTGAACCCGGTGTAGTAGAGCCAGATCTCGCCCCGGTCCTCCCGGACCAGGGGAGGCTGGGCCACGAAGATCATCCCCGAGTCGTAGCTGCCTTCCGGGCCGTTGGGTATGAAGGGCCTCCGCTGGCCCACCCTTTGCCACTTCGTGCCGTCGCGGCTGAAGGCCAACTGGATGTCGATCCGGTCCAGCCAGGGGTTTCTCGCCAGGTCCCGGCTGGGGGGCGTCATGGGCTCCATCCCCGGACAGATGTGATACGGGGTCAGGAACCCGATGTAGATCCCTTCGTAGAGCAGGGTCTCGAAGGTGTAGAAGCCCCCGGTGCAGGGGGCGTCCTTCTCGTCCGGGGGGACCAGGATGTACTTCCGGTTCACCTCCACCGGATCCTTCATCTCCGCGGGCGCGTCCCAGTTCAGAAAATCGGGACTGGTGGCGATCCCCGGGGTCCTCACCCGTCCCTCCCGCCGCGTGCCCTGAAACAGCGGATGGTCCTTGAAGATGGGCGGCCAGAGACGAATGTGGGCCACGTAGAGTTCGCGCCGGGGGTCCCAGAAGAAGACCTGGTGGGTGTCGTTGTTCAGGAAGACCGGATTGATGCCGTCGTAGAGTTTCCATCGGATGCCGTCGGGCGAATGGGCCGCCCAGACCCCGTTCACCTTGGGGTCCTTGCTGTTGTGGCGGTAGAGCATCTTGTACCGCTTGCCGGGATCCGGCTCGTGCGGGTCGCGCGCCACGCCCGGGGCGCGGGCCCCCACGCCCTTCCCGAAGACGAAATTGTGGTTCCGTGAGGGCTCTCCCCGGCACCAGGGGGAGTGGTAGTCGAACTGCCCCACCAGGGGCTTGTCCCAGTGCAGCCCGTCACGGGACTCGTAGTAGCCGACGAAGTTCTCCGACCAGTTGTAGTTCACCACCTGGTGCCACATCTGGTAGACGCCTCGATCCGGATCGTAGGCCAGGTTGGGGGAGTTGCCGAAGTGCATGTCCGCCTCCCAGCACCGGTCCATCCGGATCACCGGGTTCCCGGCATATTTGAGCGGCTGGTTCATGATCCGGTAGACGCCCCGCATCGATTCGATGACGTGGTCGTCGAAGAAGAGCTGCTTCCGGGACCCCACGTCGACCGGATTGGCCCGGATCCCGGCTCCCCACACACCCAGAAGCAGTAACAGGCATTGAAGCCGACGGAACCCCCTGAGGACGAACATGATTGAATTCTCCGTTGGACCGGCTCGATGTGTACGGGATCTCTGACGCAACCCCGCGACTTGCAAAAACTCTACAGGGTCGCCGCCGCATTGTCATTTGATCGGACGGGAAAGGGCGGTAGACTGGTTGATAACGCTGGCCGTCCGTACAAGATTTCCGCGAGAGGTTCAGTGATGCATGAAGATCCAATGGACGTGCTCCGCCGCGACGGTTACGTGATTCTGAGATCGGTCATTCCGGTCGACAAAGTGGGCGCGGTTCGGCGAAGTGTCGCCGCTACGGTTCGCAAGTACACCAGCCTGCCCCTGCCCCAGGGATACGTCACCGGTTTCCTCCGCTTGAATCAGGCCATCGCCCCCTACCTGAACCATCCCCGGATCATGGCCGTCGTCGACGAGCTCTTCGGTGACAACGCCCGCATCTCCATGCTCACCGGAACCATCAACGGCCCCGGACTTCAACGGGGGACCGTCCACGCCGACTGGCCCTACAACCAGGACCAGTTCTCCTGCGTCCGTGCCCCCTATCCCGACGTGATCTTGAATCTGGTGACCATGTGGATGTTGTCCCGGTTCACTCGGGCCAACGGCGGGACCATCGTGATCCCGGGCAGCCACCTGCGGAACCGGGCTCCCCGGAAGGGGACCGACCTGGATCCCAACTCGGTGTTCGAGGGGGAGACCCAGATCGAGGGAAACCCCGGCGACGTGGCCGTCTTCGATGCCCGGACCTGGCACAGCATCGCACCCAACGTGACCAACGAGGAGCGGGTCGGCGTCCTGGTTCGATACGCTCCCTGGTGGGTCAACCTGGGGCCGTTGCGCCCCGGCAGCCGCGACCGGAAGCAGATCATCGAGGACCGGGGAGGAGGCGACCACACCGATCCCAAGGTCCAACCCCTCCCGGAATCGGTCTACCAGGTTCTTCCCGCGGACGTCCAGCCCCTCGTCTACCACATGGTCGTACCGGACTAACCGGAGGAGCGGCGGAGGAGCGGCGTCCTTCTGGGCGCCGACCGGGACCGGCGTCTTTCAGGCGCCGACCGGGACCGGCGTCCTTCCGGGCGCCGACTGGGACCGGCGTCCTTCCGGGCGCCCCGCCCCCCAAACCCCAAATGAACCAATACGACACCATCGCCGATGCCTACCGGGATTCCAAGCAACTCCCCTTCCGCGAGGTCATCGAACGATACACCCTGTTCAGGATCCTCCGCGACATCCGGGGAGCCAAGGTCCTGGACATGGCCTGCGGAGACGGCTTCTACACCCGCCTATTGAAACAGGCCGGCGCCGCCCAGGTCACAGGCGTCGACATCTCCATCGAAATGATCCGGCTGGCCGAACAGGAAGAAAGAAGAAACCCTCTCGGCTGCACCTACCTCCACGGAGACGCCGCCGCATTCGAACCGGCGGAGCCGGTCGACCTGGTCGTCGCCACGTACCTCCTGAACTACGCCCGCACTCGAGAGCAACTCCTCCGATTCTGCCAGGCCTGCCACGACGCCCTGCGGCCGGGAGGACGCTTCGCCGGTGTCAACGACAACGTCCGGAATCCCCCCGCGGGAACCCTGTCGTGGAAAAAATACGGCCTGCAGAAATCCTGTCCGCCCCGTCCGAAGGAGGGGGACGTCATCCTCTACTCCATCACCAACCAGGACGGCCAGCGATTCGAGTTCGAGAACTACTACCTCGAACCGCGCACCTACGAGCGCGCCTTCCGTGACGCCGGATTCCAGGACTTTCGATGGGTGGAGCTGTCGTTGCACCCGTCCCAGCACGGCAACCCCTTCTGGGACGATTTCATGGCCTCCCCGCCGATCACCGCCTTCACGGCGTCCCGGCCGGCGTGAAACCCTCCCCGTCCGCCGCGCCTTCAGGTCCCGGCATAGAGGGCGTAGACCCGGATTCCAGCCACCTCCGCTCCCTCGAAGCTCACCTTGATCTTGAAGGGTTTCTCCATTCCCGGGATCCTGTTCCCTCGCGGCCAGGAGACCGGCACCCGCAGCCCCGATTCCGTCACCACCGCGGCCTCTTCCCCCGAATAGCCGTCCAGCGGCCGCTCCAACGCGTCAAACAGCTCCACCCGTAGCGCGGCGTCGCCGGAAACTCCCTCCGCATTGACCCACAGCTTCGCGTCCCCACGCGCCTCGAGGGCGGCCGTCATGAAGGCCGCCGGAATCGAATCGTCCCGCACGGAGAAGGAGCCCAACCGGTCCCGATCCAGCGTGGCCAGGCCCACTCCGCCCCGGGGCTCCAGCGACCCCGGGTCCCAGGTCCCGTACCAGATGTAGGTCTCCTCCCCCACGTTCTCGAACCCCTGGCCCTGAATCAGGCCGCCCTGGTCCCACTCGTGGTCCTCTCCCCGGCGGATGAAGACGAAGTCGGTGAGGGGCTCCCGGAAATGGACGCCGTCGTTGCTGACCACGAAACCCAGATCCACGGTCCTCCCCCGCCAATCGGGCGAGCCGTGCCAGACGCCGTAGAGTCCCAGCAGCACGTTGCCCCGGTTCCAGACGCTGATCCCTTCGTGAGACTCTTCCCCGGAGCCGCTGGGGACCTTCTTGTGCTGTCCCTCCCGGGAGAAGGAGAGGGTCCCGGTGTGTTCCCAGCGGACAAAGTCGGGGGAGCGGTAGGTGCCCACCGACCGGCCCCACGAGTCGACCGCGTAGACCGGCCGGGCTCCCTGGCCCGAGGCGTGAAACAGCCCGTCCCACTTGTAGAGTCCCCCGGCGGCCTCGAAGTGGTCCGTCGGGATGACCGTACTCTCCTTGGGCAGCAAGCCGTTCTCCGGAGTCCCGGGAACGGCCAGGCGCCACCGCAGGCCGTCCCCGCTCACCGCAGGGGCCAGGGTCCCCAATCTCTTCTTCCCATCCTCGTGCCACCAGGTGTGAAGCGACATCTTGAACTGCCGCGAGGGATCGGGATCTTCGGGGTCGTGGATCACCTTCAGGTTGATGACTCCCAGCGGTGCCGGCTCCACCAGCACCAGGTTGTTGTCCCGGCTGCCGTCGTACTCCTCCAGTCCCAGCGCGGGGCGCGTCCAGTGAATTCCATCGGTGCTCTCGGCGTAGGCGGCGCGCCACTTCAACGGGATGATGTCCACCCGGGGAGTCCACATCATGTCCTTCTCCACGACCGTGAAGGGATCGCGGCCGATGGCCACGTACCAGAGCTTGAACTTTCCCTCGTGGCGAACCACGGAACCGTAGAACTGGACCCCGAACTCGTCCGGCGCCCCCTCCGGTCCCCGGGGCAGCACCGGATTGCCGGGATGCTTGCGCGGCGGATGCAGCTTCAACCCGATGTTCTGGGTGAAGGGAATCGAATGGTTGTCGAAAGGAAAAAGCGAAGCCTCCGCAACGGTCGGACGGCTCCCCACCAGCACCGCCACCCCGTCGGGACGATCGACGGCGGGCCCTCCCGATTGGCAGGACACCGCCAAGGAAAACCCGAGCAGCGCAAGAGCACGCACAAATACGGACAACTTCATTTTCGCGATCTCCTTTTCATTACTTTCGATCCCGGGAGGGGGGACTTTCCTGTCCCCCCTCCTTATTGGAGCGGGGGTTTTCCTACCCCCGCTCTTTCTCGACGAGGAGGAAATCTCCGTCGCTCAATCGGGCCTTCGAAGGAGTGGGGGTTTTCCGACCCCCACTCCCCCGGGGGGACAGGAATGTCCCCCCTCCTATGCTTCATTCGTCCCTCATCGCTGCGACCCGCTCGATGAGCATTCCGGCCGGGTCCGGCGACGTCGCATCGGAGCGCAGCCGCAGGTAGCTCACGGGATCGCTGTCGTATTTGAGCCGGGGCAGGACCAGCGCCGGCTTTCCGTCGACCTCGACCGAGCAGCGGTTGCGGTCCAGGTCCCACGAGAGGCGGAGCGTATACCAGCGTCCCTTGGCCAGGACCGGCCCGCCCTCAATCTTCCCCCCGGCGTCCAAATGGAGCCGGAAAACCTCCAACCGTTCGGCCGCCGGCTCAGTCGGCTGGATGAACCGGTCGGCCAGGGCGATGACTCCACCCGCGGTGCCCTCCGGCAGCAGGATTCGGAGCGAGACCTCGCCCCGTCTTCCCGCCGGAAAGTTCCAGACCGCCTCGTCGCCGCTCTTCTCATCGGGCCGCCGCACCTGAAGCGCCCTGGCGCCCTCCCGGTTGGGGTGATCCACCAATCTCGGACCCTGGACCCGGTCGCGCCAGTAGTATTCGGCGGGACCGAAGGGTTTGAAGACGCTCCAACCCTCCAACCCCGATGAGAAGTCGTCCTCCCGGAAAGCGGCTCCGATCCATTCCGGATCGATGCGCACCAACGCGATCCGGCCCTGCCCCTGTCCCGTAGCCAGAATGACCTGTCCGTCCCGGGTCGCCGTGGAAAAGGGGTAGGCGGTTCCCCGGTCGCCGCGCCGGGGAGGAGGCAGGTTGCGGTTGGGATCCCGGAAGGCCTCCCGATATCCTTTCCAGGTGCGGCCTTCGTCGTCGGAGATGGCCACATGGAGGGCATCGCGCGTCGTGTACACGGGCTCCCCGTCCACGCGGGACGGGTTCTCGCAGTTGTTCCAGAACACCACCAGCCGGCCGTCGGGCAGGCGCAACAGGTTGGCCGGAGAGTTGGAGGAACGCAAAG
>JAJDTT010000120.1 GCA_022827025.1 Acidobacteriota bacterium | reverse complement strand
ACCGGACCTCCCGGCCCACCCGGTGAGAGATGTTGGCCAGTTCGCAGAAGATGCCTGACCGGTGGGTCACCTCGATGTCCGCCGTCAGGACGTTTCTGTCACCGGCCCGTAGCGCATTGACGAAGTTCTGGTAGTGCCCCCCGTCCTGGCGCGGCGGCATCCTGCCGCCGCCCTGGGGGGACCTGGGGGGGACGGTGTCCCCCCTCCACGCTTCCCGACAATCGAACCCGAAGTGCGAACAGAAGGAGGGGGGACAGGAAAGTCCCCCCTCCTGTCACACCTTCTCCGGAACCTCGAACGGCTTCCGGTATTCACGCCGCAACAGCCGGCTCGCTTCTTCGTCTCCCGGAATGGTCTCCGTGACCGGATCGAAACGGACCTCCCGGCCCACCCGGTGGGAGATGTTGGCCAGCTCGCAGAAGATGCCTGACCGGTGGGTCACCTCGATGTCCGCCGTCAGGACGCTTCTGTCACCGGCCCGTAGCGCATTGACGAAGTTCTGGTAGTGCCCCCAGCCCTCCAAATCCGGTGGGTTGGGCTCGGCCTTCTTGTTCCGTCCCAAGAAGACCTGGTAGTCGCACCCGGCGCCCCGCTTCTGGATCCGGTGTTTCATGTGGATGTAGCCTTCGGTGCCGTAAAGGTCCCAGGTGAATTCGGCCATCCACTGCAGCCTGGGCTCCGGATAGAGGGCGCGCCGGGGCACGACGCGGCCATGGTCCGAGTAGAGATTTCGCAGATCGCAGGTTAGAAGGGAACCGTCCTGGAACTCGAAGGTGGCCCGGTGCGTGTTGGGGGTCTCGGCCTGGTCCTTCTCTCCGAACCGGCCGCCTGCCGAATGGGCCCGGACCGGAACCTCCTGGCCCATGATCCAGCGGCAGACGTCGATGATGTGGATCCCGTTGTTGCCCATCTCCCCGTTGCCGAAATCCCAGAACCAGTGCCAGTTGTAATGCACCAGGTTCCGGTGGAAGGCCTGCTCCGGCGCCGGTCCCAGCCAGAGGTTCCAATCCAGCCAGGAGGGAGGCGGCTCCGTAGGCTTGAAGCCCAGCGGATCTCTCGGCCTGGGGAATTCGCAGCGCGCCCAGTAGACCCGGCCGATGACTCCGTCCCGGACCAGCTTGGCCACCGTGCGGAAGGAACCGCTGGAGCGGCGGTTGGTTCCGCCCTGGACGATGCGGTCGTATTTGCGGGCGGCCTCCACCAGCTTGCGGCCCTCCCAGACGTTGTGGGCGATGGGCTTTTCCACGTAGACGTGCTTCCCCGCCTGGCAGGCCCAGATTCCGGCCAGGGCGTGCCAGTGGTTGCAGGTGGCGATGGTGACGGCGTCGATGGACCCGTCATCCATGATCCGTCTCAGGTCCTTCTCGATCCGGGGCCTCCTGCCGCTGATTTTCCGGGCCTGTTCCGCCTTCTCCAAAGCCCGCCGTTCGTCCACGTCGCAGACTACGGCCAGTTCCACGCCCTCGTTTTCCAGAATCTCTTCCACCAGGCGCCGGCCGCGGCCGCCGGCCCCGATCAACGCCACCCGGATGCGGTTGTTGGCGCCGGCCCAGGCTTTGGCGGTTCCGATCAGGGAGGCGCCCGCCCAGGTGGAGGACGTGAGGAATTGTCGACGTTTCAATTCGGTCATGGTGATTCTCCCGGCGGAGGGCGCCACACAAGGGGTGCCCCTACAGAAGGGCACCCACAAGGGCATCCCCTGCGGTCTCCATTCTATCCGGCGGACGCTGCTCAGACGGACTGGCTGACGCCGGTCTCGGCTGCCTCGTAGGCGCTGAAGACGACTTTCAGGACGTGGAGTGAGTCCTCTCCCGTGAGCGGCGGATTCCCCTTGCCCCGGCCCAGGTCCACCAGGGATTGGACCAGGGGGTAGTAGCTGCTCGGCTCGGTCTCGAAGTCGTGGACCTGGATTTTCCGAGGCGCGTCCGGGTGGGTGGAGTACCACTGCATGGGACCCTGCAAGAGGTTCATCCGGAGCCAACCCTTGGCGCCCCAGAGCTTGACGCCCAGGTGATACCCCCGGTCCAGGTAGTAGCCGCCATGGTAGGTCCCCACCATCCCCCCCTTGAACCGGAGGGCCAGGGCCACCGAGTCCTCGATTTCCACCGGTTGGCCGCCCACGTTTCGGGTGACGGCGGAGACCTGCTCGATGCGGTCGCCGGTGAGGTATTGCACCAGGTCCAGATAGTGGATCCCCAGCCAGATGAGCTGGCCTCCTCCGGCCTTGTCCTTGAAGGCCAACCAGGACTCCTGGTACCGGGGCCGGGTCAGGCGGGTCTGGTCGGCGACGAAGACCAGGTGGGCGCCGAAGGGTTCGCCCAGGAATCCGGACTGGATCAGTTCCCGGGCCTTGAGAACCGCCGGGTGAAGCCTGGACCCCAGGGCCAGCATCAGGTTCAAATTCTTTGAATCGGCCAACCGGACCAGGGGCTCGAAGTCCTCGGCCCGGACGCAGGCCGGTTTTTCGGCCAGGACGTGAGCGCCCGCCTCCAGGGACTCGCGGATCGGCGGGGGCGCCAGGTGCGCGGCCAGGCTGACGAGGACCGCGCGCGGCTTCGCCTCCCGCAGCATCTCGCCATGGTTCTGGAACGTCGTCAGCTTGTCGCCCAGGACTTCGCCGGCCCGGTCGAAGGTGGCGCCGCTCTCGTCTGACAGGGCGACGGAAGCGACTCCGTCGGCCTTGGCCAGCGCATCCAGATAAACGCCCAGGTGAGGTCCCCTCTCCTGGGTGATGATGCCTACCGGGATGCCGTCACCGGCCGTCCCGATCCGGGTCGCGGCCGAGAGGGCCAGTGAAGAGACCAGGGTTCCGCCTGCAGTTTTCTTGAGAAATGTTCTTCGTTTCATGGTGAAGGCCGTTCCGATCTTTGCCGCTCACTCTACCATGGCGTGAGCGAACCCACCTCGTTGTCAGGCAGTCTCCAAACGTACCTCTCCGAGGTCGGATCCCAGGGTCCAATGGTCGACTCCCCGATCCGTTACCACGGTTACCGTTCGGGATCCGTCGTCCCTGAGCCGGCTGGCCGCGGAATTCACTGGGGAATTCCGATTCGATCCGAAGGGAGCGAAGACCGACAGGAAAGTGGCGTCAGATGCCAAGCGGCGCCGGATGCAGGTGGACAGGGTTTCGGATGCCGGATTGGACGGGGCCGAACCCAGGAACATCCCGCCGGAGGGTTCCAGCAAATGCAGATCCAGGAGTCCCTCCTGATACCGCCAGCGAAGCCTGCGGTTGGCTGATTCGGGGACTCGACCGTCCAGCCGCACATGGGCGTAACCGCCGTCGCCGGTCAACGGAGAGGCTGGGGACAGGTCCATTGGTTCGCTGATCCGTTCTCCGTGCACCTGGCAGACCCAGTCCAGGTCTCGAACCGCGGGACATCGGATCTGCAGCAGGTCCACGAAGTAGTGGCCGCGCCAAAGGAGGATGCGCCGCATCTCGACTCCGGCGTACGGTTCCTCCTCCCAGGAGACAGAGGCGTCGCAGAGCGTATACAGATCGCCGGCTTCATACCGGTGGATCTTTCCCTCCGCCAGCGGCTGGCCCCGGCCGTCCACGATGCCGGTGGCGTGGCTGGCCGTCTGCTGGTACCAGGTGTCGTTGAGCCCGATGCCGTATCCGGGGGTTCCCAGGTCCGGCAACCAGGGAGCCCCGTTGGCGAAAACCTGGATCCTGAGTTGGTCGTGGTGTCCGTGAACCCCTCCGTCCGGACCCGCTTTGAAAATCAGATGACTTCCGTTCCCGCGCTCCCCACCGCGCAGCACGGCGAACCCCAGATCCTCCATGTGCAGACTCTTCCACCCCGGTTCCTCTCCCGACGGGATCTCCCGGGCGCCGTCCAGGAGCGCCTCGAAGCAGGTCCGGGGGCGGCCCTCGTAATTCTGCTGCAGGACCCAGGCGAACACGGGGTCGCGGAACCAGCCGTAGGCGGTTTCGTAGAATCCGTCCGCTTCCGGGATCCCGTGGCCGACCCGCTGCCGGAGGCCGATGAAGTACCAGCAGTCGTTCACCGCCGGGAGCTTCAGGTCCGGGAAGGAGATGAGGATCGGCGCCAGGAACATCCGCTTGAGGATGCCGTGGTCGTCGAATGACCGGCCCGAGGCCCGCAGGATGCGGAGGGTCCAGACCACGGCGTCCAGCATGTAGTAGTGGTAGCTCAGGGAGCCTTCCCACCAGATCCCGTCCTGGGAGACCCCCTGGGTGAGCTGGGGCTCGAGCCCCAGGTCGCCCCCCAGTGCTTCCTCGAGCAGATCCTCGTCCTCCAGCACCAGCGCCAGGGTGGCCAGGGCCGCGTTGTTCCAATTGGTGGCGTTGTGGATCTCGGGCCATCGAACTTTTCGGATGTGCTCGGCTCCGGGCCGGAACATCTGCCGGGCCAAACGGGCGGCTGCACCCTCCGGGAGCGTCTCTTCAAGCAGGGCGAAGGCCCAGCACATCCGAATCAGCCAGACCGACTCGTCGAGTCCCGACCAGGTGACGATCCCGGGGTGGTTGGGGTGGTCCAGGGGAGGAGACTCCATGTGTTGGTAGCGCTCGGCGTAGGTCGACAGGATCCGGGTGGACAGGTCCCGGTCCGCCCGCGCCTGTTCGCCTTCTCCTCCGGCGACGTGGCACCGGAAGGCGAGCTTCAGGGCGGCGTCGCTGAGCATGTCGTTCACCGACCAGCGCCACGCGCTGTCGTACGGCTCTCCGCTGTAGAAGGCGCCACACACGGGACAGAAGTGACGGTAGGGCTCCCGAGGGTTGTAAACGAATTGGACTGCGTGCTTGGGGCAGAAGAAATCATGGTAGTAGCCCGCCTGCCGAACCGGGACCTGGGGCAGGAATTCGTGATATCGGGCCAGGCGTCGATCCAGGGCGTCCCGGGCCGGAGCAAAGCAAGCGTCGGCGGTGCGCCGGCGCAGGTCCCGGCTCCATTCCGGTGTCAGCAGAGTCATCTTCGATAGGCCTCCAGGGTGAGTTCGGCGATACGGTCCCAATCGTACCGTCGGATGCTGGCCAGCGCGGTCCGGTACGCCTCCTCCAGATCCCAGGTCCGGATCTCCTGCATGGCCTCCAGGAGCGCGCCGGGACGGTTCGGCTCGTAGAGCAGGCCGCCGCCGGGAAGGAAAACCTCCGGCAAACAGCCCATGTTCGGAGCGATCACGGGACGGGACTCGGAAAGGGCCAGGGTCACGGTCCCCGACGACATGGTGGCCAGAAACGGCAGCACGACGGCGTTGGTGGCGCGCAGGACCCTCACCATATCCGGGGTCGGCACCCGCGGCTCGACGATCTTGTCCACGATCCGGGGGTGCCCGGCGGCCAGCTTTCGTATCTTGTCCAGATACGGCCTGTAGCGTCCGCCGCCGGCCAGCAGGAGCCAGGAGTCCTCTCCGGGCAGCTCGCGGAAGGTCTCGATCAGAGTCTCCAGGTTCTTGTAGGGCAGGACCCCGCCGATGAAGCCATACGCGAAATCCGCGGCCCGTATGCCCAAATCCCGGCGGGCCTCCCTCTGATTGGCGATGTCCGGGTAGACCCCGATGAAATGACCGTGGGGCGCCAGGAAGATATCGTGGGACCGGTCGAAGGTTGCCCGCACGCCGGCCGCGGACGCTTCGCAGTGGGCGATGATGGCGGTGCAGAGCCGGCACATGTGGAGCCGGAACTCATGATCGATTTGCTGGTGGGTCCGGTTGTGCGGATAGATGTTGTGGGCGGTCCAGACCACCTTGTAGCCCAGTTCCCGGGCCAATTCCAGGGAGGCGGTCATCTCCTCCATCTGGCGCTGCATGACGGCCTCGTCGTCGTTGTAGTAGTCGTGGTGGGGCCAGTGGAGGTGCAGAATCTGGACCTTGCCCTGGTTCCTTCGCAGGTACTCGCGGCTGTAGTCCGTCTCGAAAACCATTTCCACGCCCCGCCGCTCCAGGGCTTCCGCCAGGAGCGCCCCGTAGGGGTTGTTCCCCTCGTGGTTGGCGGGGAGGCGTTTCTGCTGGTGGTAGTAGAAGGCGACGCGCAAGATGAACCCGGAAGTCCGATCCGGCCGGCGAAAAGCAGCTCAGCGCGGATCGGGCTCGATGAAGAAGACGTATTCGTTAGTATCCCGGCCGTCGTAGATGATGCTGTATTCCACCATCAGCTTGAGCGGTTCCTCGTCGTTGTACCGGTTGATGATGCAGTTGTGGCTGTAGCCGTCGGGGTGCCGGGTGTCTCCGCTGACGATGATCCCGCTGCCCCAGTTGATGCCGTCGTCGGACTGGTAGAGGACGAAGCGGCGGCTGCCTTCCCCCTCCTGCCCGGACCGGCCGTGCAGGTAGTACTTGCCCCCCAGCCAGGCCAGCTCCGGGTCGCGGATCATCTTGTCCACGTAGGTCCGTTGCTGCTCGCTCCAGGTCTTTCCCTGATCCTGGCTGATGCAGTAGTAGAAGTGGTGCTCGTCCTTCTCGGTGTAGGCGCCGGCCAAGATGCGCCCGTCCGGCATCAGGCACATGGTCCCGTACCACTTGTCGTCGTCGAGCGGCAGCGTGCTCCTCCGGGTCCAGCTCTGCCCGTCGTCGCTGCTGGCGTAGAGGACGTGGGGACCGCCGTCTTTGCTGTCATACAGGACGTAGTTGGTTTCCCCGGACACCGCCACGGCGCAGGGATACCCGACGAAGTCGCCATCGATGGCCTGGAAATCGCTCCAGGTGGAGCCGTGATCCAGGCTCCTCATGAATCCGCTGTCCCTCTTGCCCTCGCCGAACTGGAAATGGGTCAGGAACAGGACGGCGGATCCCTTTTCGGTAACCAGGCCCTCCTCGACCCAGACGGACCGCTTCCGCTCCGGGTCGTACTGGTCGTAGGAGTATTGGAACTTGTTGTACCTCTTCCAGGTCCTGCCGCCGTCCGAGCTCTCGGCGTATTCGGACCAACCGTCCAGGTTGTGGTCGGTGGTGTTGGTGTGGAAGGCCACGATCCGGCCGTCGGCATACTCCATGCAGACGGGCCCGCCGTGGGTGCAGCGTCCCGGAGCGTCGTTCTCGAGATCGGCAATGATGTCCCCGAAGATGTCATCGCCCAGCTCCGTGGACGGGTCGTAGTCGTAGATCCGCGCCCCGTCGATCCGGCCCCGTTCATCGGCCTTTTCACCGGCTGCCGGCTCCTGCGCCATCTCCCCGGAACCGCATCCCACCAGGAATACGACGGCGATGATGGCAAACGCTGTTCTGGGGGCCATTTTGTCCTCCGTCCTCGCGGCGGTCCGTTTCGGTTCGCGAGATACTACCACTTCGGAGGAGACGTGAGGAGGGTGGCCGACCAGAAGAGGGCGACCACAAGGGTCGCCCCTACGTGGCGAAGAACGGATGGGAGGGGGGACATTCTTGTCCCCCTCTTCAGCAGCAAGCACGCGAGAAGGCGACAGTCAGCGAGAAGGGGACAGTCATGTTTTGCTTGGGGGGGCTGACAGTCCCCCCTCCGATTCTCATTCCTCACGCCTCCTCTTCCATGTAGACTTGGGTCGCAACTCCATAGGAGGTCAGTAGTCCCATGATGCATCGGCGTGATTTCTTGAGGCCGCTGGGAGCGGGAGCCGCAGTCGCGGCGGGGACCTTGCATCGGTTGTTCCCGGGGACACTCGGGGGCGGCCCGGCCCGGGCCTTCTTTGAGAAGACGACGGTCTTTTACCCGGGAAAGGGTTTCGGAGTCCGGCTCCCCGGACTGCTGGCGACGAGCCGCGGGTTCGTGGTCGCCGTCTGCCAGAGGCGGTGGGACAACATGACCGACTTCGGTCACGATACCGACGTCCTGGTGCAGCGAAGCGCGGACGGGGGGAGGACCTGGGGAAAGCAGCGAGTCCTCTTCCGGGAGCGGGGCGCCTTCTGCCTCATCGGTCCGCTGTTCGAGGACCGGCCCAGCGGGACGGTATTCTCCGCCTTCTGGAAGCTTCCGGTGACGGCGCCTCACGACTTGCGGTACTTCCCCACCTACGCCAGGACCGACGGACGCTTCTGGCTGGCCAAGAGCACCGATCAGGGGGTCACCTGGTCGGAGCCCGCGCCGCACAAAGCCCGGACCAGCCCGGAGGGATGGGATGGATGGACCAACAACTCGGTCCACGGCATCCAGTTGAGCCGGGGACCCCGGAGGGGAAGGCTGGTGATTCCCGGATTCCTGTACAAGGAGGGAGAAGAGGGCCAGATCCCCGGGGTCCGCGGGGGCGTCCTCTACAGCGACGACCACGGGTCATCCTGGCAGGTGGGGGGAGTCCTTCCGGTGGGTTCGGACGAGGTCACCGTGGTGGAGACGGCGGACGGCGGCGTTTACGCCAATTTCCGCAAGAATCGGCCCTTTCACAACGACTGGCGGTGGCACGCCTGGAGCCGGGACGGCGGTGAGAGTTTCGAGCCCCAGGAGACGCAGCCGCAGGACCTCACCACCATGATCTGCCACGCGGGCCTGACCCGATACCCCACCGGGGCGAACGGGGGAAAGAACATCTTCCTCTTCTCCAATCCGGCGGGACCCGACCCGGCCAATCCGACGGAAGGAAGGAGACAGCGGCTCACGGTGCGGGCCAGCTACGACGAGGGCCGGACCTGGCCGTTGTCGAAACTGTTGGATGACGGCCCGTCCGCCTATTCCGACCTGGCCGTCCTGGAAGACAAGACGATTCTCTGTCTGCATGAGGACAGCCTCGACTGGCCCGAGTCCAAGCTGGCCGAGTGGTACGGCAGCTTTTCGCGCCTGGACCGTCGACGGCGCTGGTGCGAGCGGATCAGCATCGCCCGTTTCAATCTGGAATGGCTCAACAGCAACGCATAACTCGGAGGAAGACCGAAATGTTCAGGATGGCCATCATCGGCGTGGGAATGATCTCCAAGAAGGCCATGATTCCCGGGATTCGCCAGGCGCGAACGGCGGAGCTGACGGCTTTGGGGACCAGTTCCCGGGAGAAGGCGGAAGCTCTCTCCGCCAAGTACGGCGTCGACCGCTGCTATCCTAGCTACCGGGAGCTGCTGGAGGACCCCGGTATCGACGGTGTCTACATCGGCCTCCCCAACCATCTCCACAAGGAGTGGACCCTGAGGGCGCTGGCCCACGGCAAGCACGTCCTCTGCGACAAGCCGCTGGGCATGGATCTGGCGGAAGCTCGGGAGATGGAGGCGGCCGCCCGAGCGGCGGACCGGGTGTTGATGGAGGGGTTCATGTACCGCTTCCATCCCCAGCATGCCCTGGTCAAGGATCTGATCAGCAAGGGCGCCATCGGACGCGTGTTCCTGTTCGAAACCCACTTCCACTACTTCATGGAGGATCCGGACAACATCCGCCTGAAGCGGGAGACCGGAGGCGGCGGCCTCTACGACGTGGGTTGCTACGGGATCAACGGCGCCCGCTACATCCTCGGCGCGGAACCGCGTTCCACGTACGGAAGCTGGAGTCTGGGGGCCGATACCGGAGTCGACGAGTTCTGCCACTTCACCCTGCATTTCGACGGCGGCCCAGTGGCCACCGTCACCTGCGGAACCCATCTGCCCCGGGAGCAGGGTTACACGGTCTACGGTGACCGGGGCATCATCAGGGCGCCCCAGGCCTACGTGCCGGCACCACGAAAGCGGGTCCAGGTGACGGTCATCGACCAGGACGGCAAACACCAGCAGCACCGGGTCCGCGGCGTCGACCAGTACGCCGACGAGGTGGACGCCTTCGCCGCGGCGTGCCGCGGCGCAGCGGACGCCAGGATCGAGACGGGTGTCGAGAACATGGCCGTGCTGGACGCGGTACGGAGGGCTTGCCAATCGGGGGCTGTCGAGAGTTGCCGCGCGTCGTCGTGAAGAGATGCCGTCATTCTGCCGAGGAATTCAGGTAGGGATCCGGAATTGATGCTCATCGCGATCATGCTCGTCCTCGGCACGGGAACTGCCGCCATGGGCGCCTCCGCGGAAGCCGTCGACGTGGGCACCCGTCTCGAACTCATGGTGGATGAACATTTCATCGACCGCATGTCGGGGGGAGCCCGGCTGCAGCTCCACCGGCCGGTCCGGCGGAACGTGGCTCTGGAGACCGGCGAGCCCTGGGAGGGAAACGCCTCCTTCTACCGCACGGTGTTCCAGGACGGCAACGTCTACCGGATGTACTACGGCGCCTGGCACTACGAGACGACGGAGACGGGAATGACCTATCCCCACCGTCCGTTCCTCTGCTACGCCGAGAGCAGCGACGGCATTCGCTTCCGGAAACCGAAGCTGGGACTGGTGGAGTTCCGGGGCAGCACGGACAACAACATCGTCCTCTCCGAGACCACGCTCAGCTCGGTGGAAGCCGACCCCGGCCACGCCGCCGTCTTCATCGACGACAATCCCGACTGCCCCGAGGACGCGCGCTACAAGATGATCATCCGGTCCCGGGGCGAGAAGGGGCTGCTGGCGCTCAAGTCGCCGGACGGATTCCGCTTCACCCCCATGTCGGACCGGGTCGTGATCTCCCAAGGCGCCTTCGATTCCCAGAACCTGGCCTTCTGGGATCCGGTGCGGCGAGAGTACCGGGCCTATTTCCGAGGGTTCCGCGAGAAAATCAGGGACATCCTGACGGCCACCTCCCCCGATTTACTGAACTGGACGGACCCGGTCTGGTGCGAGTATCCGGGGGCTCCCACGGAGCATCTCTACACCAACCAGTTGCGGCCCTATTTCCGGGCGCCCCACATCCTGGTGGGCTTTCCCATGCGCTACAAGGACCGGGGTCCCACCGAAGCGACCTGGAGACTGCCGGACCCCGAAGCCCGGGAGCACCGATCCGCGGTTTCCCAGCGCTACGGGACGGTTGTGAGCGACGCCCTCCTGATGACGGGCCGCGACCGGCTCCATTTCAAGCGCTGGGGAGAGGCCTTCATTCGACCCGGACCCGCCCGGACCGAAAGCTGGGTTTACGGGGACAACTGCATCGCCTGGGGAATCGTCCAGACCCGCTCCGGCCGGGCCGGTTCTCCCGACGAGCTCTCCATCTACGTGGTGGAGGGGTACTGGACGGGGCGCGGCATCAAGGTGCGCCGCTACTCCCTCCGCATGGACGGATTCGTCTCCGTGCAGGCGCCGCTGGCCGGTGGAGAAGTGGTGACCCGGCCTCTTCGCTTCGAAGGCAATCGGCTGCGCCTCAACTATTCCACCTCGGGCAGCGGCGGAATCTGGGTCGAACTCCAGGACGCCGATGGCAACCCGCTGGAGGGGTTCAGCCAGGCGGATGCGGATGAGGTCTTCGGAGATCAGATCGAAGGCGTGGTGACCTGGAAGGGGAACCGGGACGTCAGGTCGCTGTCCGGCAAACCGGTCCGCATCCGGTTCGTCCTCAAGGACGCCGACCTGTACGCTTTTCGCTTTGCCGCCGACTGATTGCCAGGAGTGGGGGTTTTCCTACCCCCACTGTCCCACAGTCAACAATCACGGAACGTCAACGTTTTTTTCATTTACCGGTTCTTCGACGAATCGGTCAAGTGGTTGTCTCCCGACGTTTGACGTCCTGAACAGGCAGCAGCAGTGGGGACAGGTGCCCCTCTATTCGACCTCGACCTCCCTATTGGCGATGGCCAACACTTCTTCGGCCCGCTTCAGATTCTCAACGGTACGGGACATGTCCAGTTTGTCATCTTGGCCGAAAGCCACCCATTCTTCTTGTCACAAAGTGACGGTCATAGTGTTGCCTATCCTCAGTACTCTCGGCCGGGCGACTAGACTTTTACCCGCCTTCATCACCCGTTTATGCCAGACCCGTGACACTCATTCGAGAAGATCGCTTGCATTCCGTGCCCTTCCGAAGCCAACTGCTGTCAGACGATTTGGTTTGGTTTCGCACTCCCCGCGCAGCATGCCGGCAAGGGCCTCCGGATCTTCCAACTTGCCGAGGACCTCAGCCTGCCGGCGAACCACGGCAAAATCGCCCGGCGTGAGGTTGGAGAGACCCGTGATTCCCGGCGGGGGCGTCAGTTCAAAGAAGGTGCGGAAGGCCGCCATCGCCTGCCTGGGCTTGAGGTAGTCAAGTGCAATCTTGAAATCAAAACGCCGCAGAGTCGCAGGGTCCAGGCGCTCGTTGAAGTTCGTGGTGCAGGCGAATGGCAGGGGGTGACTCTCCATCCAGGTCAGCATTTCGTTGACTTGACTCACCTCCCATGACCGCTGGGCCAGCCTCCGGTCGGCGAGCAACGAGTCGGCTTCATCGAAGACGAGGAATTGTTTTGCGTCGCGCGCCTCGGCGAAGGCGGCGGCGATTTGTTGCTCGGTGCCCCCCACCCACATGGAAATCAGGTCGGAGGCGCGTTTTTGCACGACCTCCAATCCCATTCTCTCGCCCAAGTAGCGGACATAGGCGCTCTTTCCGGTTCCGGGAGGCCCCTTCAGACAAAGCGAAACCCGCCTCGCCCCGCGCTCGGCCAAATGGTCGGCAAGCACTATTGGATCGACATTCGCGCTCATCAGGGCGGGATCGAACTTGGTCGGTTCCTCTTGAGGATGGGTTTCGCCCGACAGCAGCCGCGACAGGCTGCGCACTCCGCAACGGACCGTAACGATATCGCCTCCATCAACGAGTCGGGCGGCGGCGGTGACTCCGGCTGCCACACCTGGCGACACGTCGTACTCCCTGGCCAGAGAGTTCGCCTCCTCGCTACTTGCTTCGATACCGTGGCTGGCGAGCTGCCGAGCCCAAACACGTGCCCGGATCTGCGGCGAGGGTTGGCGCAGTTCCAAGGCGAACATCATGCGGCGGAGCACTGCGGGGCAGGTCTCCCGGGCGGCGTTGGATGTCCACAATGTTGGCACCGAGTTCTGTTCCAGCAGCCGGTTCATGAACACCTTGGAACCCCCTGTCCGGAGCATCCCGAGATTGAACCGTCCAAGAAACGGCATGTCCCTGGAAACCGGATCTTGAAGGAGATCCTCCATTTCGTCGAACAAGAGAATCGAATCGTGGCCGCTGGCCAAAAGCCGTTGCGCAAGCCGGAGTTCCTGAAGCCTTTCCGACCGATTCGGCTCGTTCCCCCAATCGTCCGCTTCGCCGACGCTATAGAGCTTCACCTTCAGTTGGCTGGCCAGGGTCCTGCAGAACTGGGTCTTGCCGGTCCCCGGAGAACCGTAGACCAAGATGTTGACGCCCCTTTTGCCCGCCTCCAGTGCGCCCTTGATCAGACGTTCGACGTGGTCGCGGCCTTCACGGACATGATCGAAGTCCGACCATTCGAGTTCGCCCGGGGAATCCATGTCGAACAGTAGGCACCGCACATCGATGTCGGCACTCCCGGGTTTGTACACGAGCCGGTTCAGCCGGTCGATGGTTTTAATCTGTCCATCGTCGTCGATGGACACGAGGCCCGAGCTGACAAGTGGCGCGTGGGATGCAAAGCGGGCACGAAACGAGCCAACCGTCAGGTCAAGAAGTTCCGGCAGAGCACTGCAACCCGCGTTCAGGATATGCGTGAACCTACCGACCCGCTTCCTGAAAACCTGGTCGACGATCGACTCGATGACCGGCTTCGTCTGGTAGCGCAGCAGAAGCTCCAGGATCGCGATATCCGTTCCGGAAAGCTGCGTCTCGCGGCCGAGACGCCGGATGTGGAGCGCCGTCCGGTCCGCGCGCACTCGTCTCGTCGCCACCTGCTGCCCCTTGAGAATGTCCCGCAATTGTTGCCAGCGGTCGGCGGACAATTCTTCGTGGGAATAGGCGGAAAGTGTTTCTTCGATTCGTCTCTCGGCACAATCGGCAACCGTGAGTTGATCAGCCCGCTCGGCTACGCACTCGGCCAGCGCTCGTGCTGTCCGGTGCCTGTGGTGCAGGCGCGAGGCCACGTTCGAGAGGTACGTCAGAATCAGGCGCCGTTCATAGTCGTTCAGCATCGCTTTCACCCCCCATAAAGATTTCGAGTGAAGGGAGTTTAGCAGGCAAATACGTCACATCCGGACGTATATCCTGGCGCTATTTCAAAATTTTTGTTTCGAAACAGAAGTCCGCCGCTCTTCCTACCCTGGGTGAGGGAGAGACCCGATGGCACGGATGGCTCAACCATGAGGACACTCCGCGCCAGTCCGTAAACGCCTGTGTCGATTTGCTGGAGCCGTGGTACGATTCGCCCCACGGCGAAGAACCCCGATCCAGAAAGGAAGAGATGCACGGGCATCCATAAGGTGACGGATCGCCGGGGGAGGAGACAATACGTCGTCAGCAAGTACTGGCCGAACGGATCCGGTCGGCTCGGAAGGCACCAATGCTCTACAGGGACGGGTGTACCAGGCCCATGTGCCGGTATTTGGGCCGCAGAATTCAGGAAGGAATCCGAAAAATGCTGCTATTCGTGATCTTGCTTGTGCTGGGCATGGGAACCGCCGTCATGGGCGCTTCCGAGGGAGTCGCCGACGTGGGTTCGCGTCTCGAGCTCATGGTGGATGAACATCTCGTCGACCGAATGTCGGGAGGAGCCCGGCTGCAGCTCCACCATCCGGTCCGGCAAAACGTGGCTCTGGTGACCGACGAAGCCTGGGAAGGGAACGCCTCCCATTACCGCTCGGTGTTCCAGGACGGGAGCGGCCACCGGATGCGCTACCGGATGTACTACGGCGCCTACCAGTACGAGGTGACGGAGACGGGCCAGACCTATCCTCACCGCCCGTACCTCTGCTACGCCGAAAGCAGCGACGGCATCCACTTCCAGAAACCCAAGCTGGGCCTGGTGGAGTTCCAGGGCAGCACGGACAACAACATCGTCCTCTCCCAGACGACGCTGGACTCGGTGGAAGCCGACCCCGGCCACGCCGCCATCTTCAAGGACGACAACCCAGACTGCCCCGAGGACGCCCGGTACAAGATGATCATCCGGTCCCGGGGCGAGAAGGGGCTGTTGGCGCTCAAGTCGCCGGACGGACTCCGTTTCACCCCCATGTCGGACCGGGTGGTGATCTCCGAAGGGGCCTTCGATTCCCAGAATCTGGCTTTCTGGGACCCGGCGCGGCGAGAGTACCGGGCTTATTTCCGCGGGTTCCAGAACAAGGTAAGGGACATCCTGACGGCCACCTCACCCGATTTCCTGAACTGGACGGATCCGGTCTGGTGCGAGTATCCGGGGGCGCCCAGGGAGCATCTCTACACCAACCAGTTGCGCCCCTACTACCGGGCGCCCCACATCCTGGTGGGCTTCCCCATGCGCTACAAGGACCGGGGCTCGACCGAAGCGACATGGCGCCTGCCGGGCCGGGAAGCCCGGGAAAACAGGTCGAAGGTCTCCCAGCGGTACGGAACGGCCGTGACCGACTCACTCCTGATGACGGGCCGCGACCGGCTCCACTTCAAGCGCTGGGGAGAGGCCTTCCTGCGACCCGGCCTTGCCCGGACCGACAGTTGGGTCTACGGAGACAACAGCATCGCCTGGGGAATCGTCCAGACCCGCTCCGACCGCGCCGGTTCTCCGGAAGAACTTTCCATCTACGTGGTCGAGGGCTACTGGATGGGCCGGAGCCTGAACGTGCGCCGCTACACCCTCCGCATGGACGGATTCGTCTCCGTGCAGGCGCCTTTGGCCGGTGGAGAGATGGTGACCCGTCCGCTTCGCTTCGACGGCAAGCGGCTGCGCCTCAACTATTCCACCTCGGGCAGCGGCGGAATCTGGGTCGAACTCCAGGACGCGGACGGCAATCCGCTGGAGGGTTTCAGCCAGGCGGATGCGGATGAAGTCTTCGGAGATCAGATCGAAGGGGTGGTGACCTGGAACGGGAACCGGGACGTCAGCTCACTGGCCGGCAAACCGGTCCGGATCCGGTTCGTCCTCAAGGACGCCGACCTGTACGCGTTTCACTTTTCCGCCGACTGATTGCCAGGAGTGGGGGTTTTCCTACCCCCACTCCTCGGGGGGACAGGAAAGTCCCCCCTCCTGGCTATTGATGCGCAATCAATTTGAGGGCCACGCCATGGAAATCGTACCAATAAAGACAGATCGAGATTACCGCTGCACGCTCAAGGAGATCGAAGGCCTGATGACCGCTGAACGCGACACGCCTGAAGGCGACCGGCTGGACGTTTTGGTAACGTTGATCGAGGCTTGGGAGGCGCGCAATTTGAATGAATCTACAAGCGCTCTACGAGATCGAAGTCGCTGAAGATCTCCCGCAGAGCCTCAAGGAGTGTCCGTAAATACATGGCGGAAACATCTCCGGTAGGGGCGCCCCGGGGGGGGGGGCGGGGCGGGGGGGGCCGGGCCCGCCCCCGCCCGGAGGGGGGGCCGGGGGGGCCC
>JAJDTT010000074.1 GCA_022827025.1 Acidobacteriota bacterium | reverse complement strand
ATGTAGGGGCGACCCTTGTGGTCGCCCTCCCGAATCGCAACGCCGTCCGCCGGGATGCAGGGACGGTCGAATGCCGTGACGACTTTTGCCAAGGGCTGGTAAGCATCAACCTGAAACGAAAACGGGCAACCGCCAGGGTTGCCCGTTCCCGTTTGCAGGTTCGACGCGGCTCGCCGGCGCGCGTCCAGAGGATTCCGGAATCGCTAACGGTCCCTGGTTGAACGTCGAGAGCGGGAACTGCCTCCGGATGAGCCGGACCGCCTGGGTGCGGACCGCACGCTGGAGTTGGACGGCCTGCTCCTCGACGGCGCCGGAGCGCGAAACGAGGGAGACGGCCTGGGTGAAGGTCGCGACCGCACCGCAGGACGAGAGGTGGATCGGGACGAGGAGCCGACCGACGGCCGGGAGAGTGACCGCTGGGCCGAAGGCCTCGACGCCCGGGAACTCGAAACGGAGGGCCTTGCCCGGTTGCGGCTGGTGCGGTTGGTGACGGAACCGCTGGACCTGGACGAAGGTCGTGTAAAACTCCGGCTGGACGGAGTGGAACGGGTCGAGTTCGGAGCCCGGTTCGGAGTGCGGCTGAAGCTCGGGCCGGACTGCCCGCTCGGCCGGGAATTGGGCCGTTGGCGGGTGACGGAACCCGTGGACCGGGTTTGATTGCGACGGGTGACGAACGATGGCCGGGATGGTGTCCGGTCGCGAGAACCCCTGGAAACGTCGTTCGGGGGGGCGACAGGGGGTATGGACAACTGCCGGTTGCTGCGGCTGGTGAAAGACCTTCCGGACCCGGGCGAGGACCGGGAAAGACTCCGGTTCGTGGTCGTGGAACGGTTCGATTGCGGAGCCCGGGTCGGCGTGCGGACGACGTTCACGCCGGATCGCCCGCTCCGCCGGGAATCGGGGCGTTGACGGGTGATCGCCCGGCTGGACCCGGTTCGATCGGAACGGCTGACGGATGATCTCCGGGATGGGACGCGGACGACCGAGCTTTCGGGTCTGCTCCTGGCGACGCCGGAGCGCCGGGAGGCGCCTTCCGCGACTCGATCACGAGTGCGCCCGGCGGGTCTGGAAGCCACCCTCGAGGAGCGGACGCCGCTTCTCGAATACACGGCGTTCGGCCCCCTGCCCCGCGGACGCCGGAGATCCCTGGGAAGACCCTGACGGAAATTTCTCACGACGGAGTTGGCGGCCACGACTCGAGTTCTGGCCGGTCCTCTTCCCAGATCGCGCCCATGAATGACGGTCAGTCCGTTGGAGCGGTCCCGTGGATTCCAATTCCGGAAAATGTTGTTCTGGACCACCACGGTCGTGTTGCCCCGGCCACGGTGACGCCCCCGGTAGTATCCCCTGGGCGCCCAGCCGACGTAGCCGCTTCCCCAATAGAAATCGACGAGGGCCGGCTGCCAGCGATTGAATCCTCCAGGCACCCAGGCCCACCGGGACCGGGGCCCGTAATAGATCCAGCGCCCGTAATGGTAGGGCAGCCAACCCCAGGGCTCGTAGCTGATCCAGGTCCAACCGCCGGCAAGATAGCCCCACCGTCCGTGCCGAAACGGCGCCCATCCCACTGCGACGGCGGGCACCCAGACGTGCCCGTGGGTTCCATAGTGGGCCCAGTGGCCATGACGGTCCAGCGAATGGACTCCCGGGTAGTCCACACCGCCCAGGTAACCGGTGGAACGGCTGCTGACCAGAAGGGCGTCCCGGCGCCCGCTCCAGAGCTCGAAGTCGTCCAGATCGCGCACGAGCGCCTGGATTCCGACCTGGCGAGCGTCCAGCAGCAACTCCTGTCCGGTCTCCAATCTTTCTTTCCCGTGCCGGCTGTTGACTTCGGCCCGGCCCTTGTGGACCACCAAGCGCATCCTGCCGCCGGGATCGGCCTGGATCCGGTAGAGTCCTTTCTTGCGGATCCTCATTGCGGCCAGTTCCATCTCCACGTGGACCGAACCGGAATCATTCACCCGGAGGATCAGGTCACCCTGGTGAATCTTCAGGAGGGTCTTCTTCCGGGACAACTCCGTGAAGAAGATGTCGGTCTCTCCGGAGATCCGGGCGAAATTACCGTCCCCCAATTCCACCTCGATCCTCGAATCGGGGTGGGCGACGATGCGGTCGCCGCTGACCAGGGGAAGGTTGAGCGTCACTTCGCTCCAGTCCACGTCGCCGGAAGACTCGTAGGCGGCGCGGCCGTCCATGAAGCTGACCCGGGCGGGATGGTCTCGGCCAGCCGAAACCCACGTGGTGGAAAATCCCGCCGTCAGGATGAGGAGGGCGGCCAACGGAGCCAGTCGGCCCCCTCGCCGCGTCCTTGAGTTTCCGGAACTGCCTACTGGGATCGATGTTGTTCTATTCATGATGACCTCACATCATTCAGACGGAGTGCATCGCTGCTCGGTTCAATTGACTGGCCCAGCATCCTGCAGGCCGACATCATCTTGCCATGTCTGAAACGAAAATGGGCAACCCAGCGGGTTGCCCATTTTCTCCTGTGTCGTATGGTGTCGCGCATCGCCGCGCGTTCCCGGCGAGTCCTGAATCAGTTCCGGCTCCGGGTGGTGGAACGAGAGCGGGTCGCGCCTCCGGAAGATCCGGATTGCCTGGGAGGGGCCTGTACCCGAGGACTGGGCGAACGGCTGACCGATGGAGCTGGTCTTCGATAAGTGGGAGTCGTCCGGTAGGACGGCGACCCGAAAGTGGACCGCGAAGAGGATCGGCCTGACGGACTCGTAAAGGTCGGCGAGGTCGAAGGTCTCGATCGTCTCGAACTCCAGACGGTTGGCCTGGACGCATTGCGGCCGCTACGCGTGGCGACGGACCCTCTGGAGCCGGGCGAAGTGCGGGAAACGCTCCGATTCCGCGAAGTTGAGCGGAAGGACTGCAGGTTCCGAGCGCCCTCGGCGCCGCTTCTGGAGACGGTGGGGCGCCGGGACCCGCCCTGCACGATTCCGTCCCGAGAGCCCGCGGTAGATCGGGAGGCCAATCTGGAGGCGCGGACGCCACTTCTCGAATATGCGGAGTCTCGGTTCCACACGCGAGAACGGCGGAGATCTCTGGGGAGTCCCCGCTTCAAGCCACCCGCGATGGCGCCGGCGGCCGCGACTCGAGTCCGTGCCGGCCCTCTGCCCAAGTCATTTCGATGGACGACGGTCAACCCATTGGGCATCGAACCACTAGAGTGATAACGTGGGTCCCAGTTGTGCCTTTCGCTCGGGTGCGAGTAGTAACCCCTCGGCGCCCAGCCGACGTAGTCCCGCCCCCAGAAGAAGTCGGCCGCGGCCGCCCGGTACTGGTTGAAGCCCCCGGGCACCCAGGCCCACCGGCTCGTTGGCCCGTAGTAGATCCAGCGGCCGTAATGGTAGGGAAGCCAACCCCACGGTTCATGGCTCACCCATGTAAGCCCGGAAGAAAGGTTGCACCATCGCCCCATCCGGAAGGGAACCCATCCCGCCGAGGCATCCGGGACCCAGACGTGTCCGAAGGTTCCGTAGTGCGCCCAGTGGCCGTGACTGTCCAAGTCATCGGCCCCCGGGAAGTGAATGCCGCCAAGGTAACCCGTGGAGCGGCTGCTGACCATGACCCCGTCCCGGCCGCCGCTCCACAGTTCGAATTCGTCGAGATCCCGAACCAGCGCCTGGATTCCGATCCGGCGGCCGTCCAGAAGCAACTCTTGTCCCGTTTCGACTCTCTCCTTCCCGTGCCGGCTGCTGACTTCCGCCCGGCCCTCGTGGACCACCAAGCGTATCGACCCGTCGGGATCGATCTGGATTCGGTAGAGACCCTTCTTTCGGATTTTGACCGAAGCCGGTTCCAACTCGACCAGAACTCCACGCGCATCCTTCACCCGCAGGATCAGGTCACCCTCGTGAATCTTCAGTACGGTCTTTTTCTTGGACAGCTCGGGGAAAAGGACGTCGGTCTCTCCCGAGATGCGGACGACGTTGCCGTCCCCCAGCTCCACTTCGATCCGCGAGTCGGGGCGGGCCGTGATCCGGTCGCCGCTGACTAGGGGAAGATTGAGGGTCAGCTTGTTCCAGTCCACGTCACCGGAAGCCTCATAGGTCGCGTGGCCGTCCAGGTAGCTGACCCGGGCCGGATGGTCGCGGCTGGCCGAAACCCAAGTCGTCGCGAATCCTGAAATCAGGATCAGTAGTGCGGCCAATGGAATCAGGCGACCGCTACGCCCTGCCCGCGAGTTTCTGAAGTCGTCTGGTGATAGGGATGAAGGTGATTTCATGATTGCCTCCCATTATACAGACGGCGCCGATTTTTGTACGGTTCAATTCTGAAGCTATGGTTTTCGGAACGTTCTCCCTCATTCGTCTGAGATTCGAGTAAATTCATATCGGCCGGTCAGAATCTCGTCGTTCTGGAACAATTCGATCCACTTGCCTTCAACGACGGTTGAGTCGAACGAGAATTGATCATGGCTCAACGACATCGTCACTTCTTCTTCAAAGAAAGGATCTTGGACTATTGTGAAGGTCAGCCGGAGGTGGCCATCCTCCAACTCGCCGTTGACCAAGCTGAACTCGACAATCTCCCATTCCTCGCCGTCCAGACCCGAGATCACCAGGTAACCTCGAACGAAAGATCCCTCGACCCAGAGGGCAAGTTCTCCGGTGGCGTATTGGTCACCCGTCTCAAGCCGCACGGAATAAGTGACCGGAGTCGGTTCAAGAGGAAGACTAGAGAACTGTTCCCCCGTGAAGGTCAGCGCAGTTCCGAATATCGGAGCGTCAGAAGCGATCTCGACCCTGCCTCCGACCAGCGTCTGGCCTGGAAAGAACTCGTGGAGGAACTTGGCCAAATGAAAGGGTGGCCCCAATGTCTTGCTGAACTTGTTTCCCAACGGAGTGCCGTCTGCCGAGAAGAGGGTTATTTCGACGTTGGCAGCTCTCTCACCGTTCAAGTCACCGTTGACGAGGGCGAGGGCTGTTTCGACAAATTTCTCGAAGGGAATGGAAGCTCGGTAGAACACAGTAGAAGGAGAGATGCCTACGCTGTCGCTCACCTCACCGTTTCTGCGGACCCGATAAGTGAGGTTCGCCTCGATAAGATTGTCCGTCAGGAGATCCTCGGAGAGTAGGATCGCGGCGCCAACCTCCAGTAGCGTCCCGGTCAATCGAAGCGTGACCGTGGCCCCGGGCTGTATTTCCATCAGGTATTCGCCGTTTCTCACGGTGGCGCCATTGACCGTTGGATTCCAGGGTATGCTTTCCTCGTCTACGGTTCTGAACAAGCGCAGCGTTGCCCCATAACGATATGTTCCCCGATTGGCAATATTGATGATGGTCTCGTAGCCGCCTCCCACCACCACTTGTCCGAAAACGGCATGTTTCTTGGGATAGTAGTACTTTGGATAGCTGTTTTGCGCCGAGGCAACGGTGACGAAGCTGAGCCAGACCAGAACGATTCGGTATTTCTGCATTTTCTAAACCTCCGATCTATCTGTCTCTCCTGACGGGGAGGGCGCGGCAATGGTTCGATTCCCCATCCTGGAGGACGCTCAGTACCCGGCCGACTTGTCGACGACGTGCCGGAGGGGACGGCCGGTGGCGAACCGCTCGATGTTGTCCCGGATCAGGTCCGCCAGCCGGTCACGCGACCGGAAGGAGCGGGTCGCCACGTGGGGAGTGATGATGACGTTGTCCATCTTCCAGAGGGGATGGTCGCCGGGCAGCGGTTCCGGATCGGTGACGTCCAGGCCGGCGGCCCGGACCTTGCCCGATCGCAGCGCCGCAACGAGCGCGTCGGTCTGAATTATCTTTCCCCGGGAGACGTTCACCACGTAGACGTCATCCTTCATGGCGGCGAACTCGGCGGGTCCCAGCATCCCTTCCGAGGCGGGCGTATGGGGGACGCAGCTCACCACCACGTCCGCCTCCGGCAAGACCCGGTGCAACTGGTCCGGAACCACCACTTCCTCCACGTCCCGGCTCAACGGGATGTCCTTGGGGTCGACGCCCAGGACTCGCATGCCGAAGGCCGCGGCCCGTTGGGCCACCTGGGAGCCGATGCCGCCCAAGCCGATGATCAGCATGGTCTTGTGTCGGAGCTCGATCATGGGCAGCCGGGTCTCCCCGCGCATCCAGTTTCCGCCGTCCATCTCCCGGTCGTACTCTTTCAGGTTCCGGGTGAGGGCGAGCAGCAGGGCGAAGACGTGGTCGGCGATCTCGGGTCCCATCATGATCTTGGCGTTGGTCAAGGTGATGTCGCTGTCCTTCAGTTCCGGAAAGTGGACGATCTTCTCCACTCCGGCGCTGGTGCTGTGCACCCACCTCAGCTTCTTGCCCTGGCGCAGGATTTCCCGTCCCTTGCGGCCGTAGGGCAGTCCGATGATGGCGTCGCAGTCGGCGATGACGCCGGCGATCCCGCCCTGGCCGGCCGCCACCAGCTCCAGGTTGGGATGCCGCTTTTCCAGGTCCGCAAACTGTTTCTTGTAGCCCGCCCCGACCAGGACCTTCACCTTCGCGGCGAGGACCCTGCTCTGACCCTGGGCCACGATCAAGAGCAAACACCAAATCACTGTCCGAAGCGCGAAACGCGTGTGCATAACCTTCTCCTTGGTGGGATCGAACTCAAAAACTGACGCCAAGCCGGGACACTGAATCCATAATGAGACAAACTGTTCAGGAATCAAACCTGGATCGGAGGTGCGACTGCCATGAGGAAGTGGACACTGCTGCTGGTATTGACCCTGTTCTCCCATCTGGCCGGCTCCGGGACCGTCGCCTCTTCTGAAGCGGCCGAGTCCCCGAAGCGGATCAACAAGGCCATCGAGCTGCTGGAGCGGGGGCAGCCCATCTACTACACGGGAGGCCACGGCGGGTACGAGGAGGGGCGCAAGCTGGCCGGGACCTGGGCCGACTACATCAACTACGAGATGGAGCACGGGTCCTACGACGTGACTGCCCTTCGGAGATTCATGCAGGGCCTGGTGGACGGCGGCCCCACGCCCAGCGGACACCGGACGCCGGCCGTGATCTGCACCCTGCCGGTGGGCGGGATCGACGAGGCCACCATGAAGGCCAACTACTGGATGGTGCAGCAGGTCCTGGCCACCGGGGTCCATGGGATCCTGCTCTGCCACGCCCGGACTCCGGGAGCGGTCCGGGTCCTGGTCCAGGCCGCCCGCTATCCCTTTCACCGCCAGGGAGTGGGGTCCGAGCTCCAAGAGGGGCTCAGAGGCAGCGGAGGCCAAGGCTACGCCAGCCAGATCTGGGGGGTCGGAGGGGACCGTTACCTGGAAGTGGCGGATCCCTGGCCCCTGAATCCGCAGGGGGAGATTCTCCTGGGCCTCAAGGTGGAAGACCGGCACGCCTTGATCAACGCCGAGGCGAGTATTCAGGTGCCGGGTGTGGGATTCGCCGAATGGGGTCCCAGCGACATGAGATTTTCGTTGCGGGCCACGAAACTCCCCGGCGAGGAGCTGTCCAATCGGCTGCGCGCCGCCCGGCAACGAGTCTTCGCGGCCTGCAAGTCGGCCGGGGTGGCCTTCCTCAACGGCGTGCGTCCGGATACGGTGACCGCCATGATCGACGAGGGGGTCATGATCGGGTCCGGAGGGCAGGAAGCCGCCGAGAAGGGGCGCAAGCACACCAAGCGGAAGATGCCCTGGTGAATTTCGGGCCTGCGTGATTCTGCATAGGCGCATGCTTGGTCGGAGTGGCGTCACCATCGCGCCCGGAGGAGGGGCGTCATTCTTGGCGCCCTCTTGCGAGCGTTGAGTCGATTCGAAGTTCGGGGGCTGGACGTCTTGGTGCTTTTCTTGGGAGAGAGGCCGGCCCCCTTGCTCTTTGTTGCGTTTGGGGGGAGGACGAACTGAACGCCTTCCGCTGAGAGATTCAGGCTGGCGGACCGGTCACGATGGGCGTGGCGACGACGTTCCCGCCGGATCGCGCCGTCGCGATGACGGTTTCCCCGGGTTCCACGTCGACGAGGCCCGCGACGGGCAGCCGCCCGTCCGGGAGGGTGCGCGCGCCGCGCAGCGGTCTTCCGTCGGTTCGGGAAAGCAACACGTCGGCGTCGGGCAGCAACCTGGTGGCGGGCAGGGAACAGGAAGGGATCCTTCCGGTGCGGGACGCGAACTCGCGGACGTGGCCGCCGCCGCGGGGACGACCGGCCGGCGGATCCACGAGATTTCGCACCCGCAGACCGATGACCGGGTCCTTCCCTCTCGGGTCGAACTCCATTTCCAGGAAATTCCAGTAGAAGGGTCCGTCCAGCTTGCGCAGGTCCGGCGTGTCGTAGCTCTGGTGGTAGAGCGCCGTGACGGCCAGGTCGCGGCCGTCGAAATCGGTCATGCGCGGACCGAATCCCTCCTTGACGCCCCGGCCTCCGCTGCGGCCGATGGGGCCGAAGGAGCATTCGAAGACCCGGTGTTCCAGGTTCTGCAGGATCATGCCCGTATGCACGTCCCCGTAGACGGTGGTCACGCCGGTGCGTGAACCGAGCAGTTCCAGCACCCGGTCCGCCCCGGCCGCGACCCATCCGGCGTAATCGGCCGAGACCCGGTCGCGCTCGCCCAGACTGGTCTTGGCGTCGGGCCGTCGGCCGTCCCCGGTCCAGATGGTGTGAAGGCCGTTGATTCCGGTCAGGCAGATCAACGGCGAGGAATCGGTGCGAATCGTCTCGCGCAGCCAGGCGAACTGTTCCTCTCCCAGTAGGCTGCGGGTGACGTCGGTCCGCGGGTAGAGGTTCTGCTTGGCGCCCCATCCCTGGTCGTCCCAGATGTTCGTGTCCTGGCTGGAGCGCCAGAGGCGGGAGTCGAGGATGAGCAGGCTGAAATCGCCGCCGGGCATCTTCCAGCGGCGCCATTTCTTGGGATTCGCGGTTGCGGAGGGCGCCTCGTCTCCCGTCACCAGGTGGTGGACGATCTGGAAGTTGCGCCGCATGTAGTCCCGGTCCTGGCCGAGATCGCCGTGGGCCCGGATGGCGATCTGCTCCGGACCCTTGACGTCGTCCATGCCGTAGTCGTGGTCGCCGGGATTGATGGTGTTCCAGTGACGCATCATCTGCCAGCGCGTCGTGGGGCCGCAGAGCGTGGTGGTGACGATCTTGTAGGCGTCGTCGGGGGAGGGAGGGTAGAGCAGGAGCTCCATGTACCAGACGTCGTCCTCCCACATCATGACCTGGAACCCGTAATCCTCCAGGTGCCGGTAGGCGCCCGGCGTGGGCTGGTCGTGGACGAAGAAACCGCCGCCCGGTCCCGCGTCGGGCAGATTGGGCCGGCTCCCGTGGATGGCGTGGCAGGAGAGGCCGCAGAGACGGTAGGGGGCCGAGAGCCTGGGGAGCCGCCCCACGTAGGCGCCGCTTTCGGGGACGCCGCCCACCTGGCCGGTTCCGATGCCGACGGAATCGCTGCCTGGTCTGGGATCCGCCGTCACGTTGCGGCCGTCTTTCCAGACCGTGTAGTAGAGGTCGGCATCGGCGGGATTCCGTGGCAGCGTGGCGTCGATCACGGCCGTGTTGCGCCGGAAGTCGTTATTGACTATGGGCCCCTGTCCCGCCACCGGAACCGACTGCCATCCGCCGGCCGGATCGGGAGTGTCCGCGATCCGCACCTCGGCCCTCTCGCCGTCGCCGCGGAACAGGGCGATGAATCGCACTTGCCAGGCGTCGCCTGCCTGGCGCAGGGTGTCCCCCAGGGCGTAGCAGACGTGGCACTCGTTGAGCCGCGGGTCCAGGGCGCTGTTCTCCCCAGGGTCGATGGTGAATTCGCCGACCTCGAAGTCCAGGAGGCCGCGCCCTGCGATTCCCGCGAAGCCCTGGAGGTGTTTTGTGCGGTCCAGGTTCTCCACCTGAATTTCGGCGACTCTGCCGCGTCCCTCGAGGTCCAGCGACGCCGACACGGTCCCGCGGTCGGAATCGTTGCCCGTGACGGACACGGCGATCCGGAAACGGTCCCCGGAGGTCGGCTTCGGAACCCGCTTGCCGGCGATCGCCGTGTCCGAACCGTGCTCACGAATCCCGAAGCGGCCGTCGTCGGTCCACGCCGCGATCCAGGCCGCCCTCCCTTCGGGTCCGGACATGCCGAAGGACTCGTACAGAGTCGACGAACCGAAGGCGAGGCCCAGCAGGCCGTACCCCGCCTGGTACATGCGCCAGTTCGGATCGTCCTGCTCCGATGGGCCGTGCGACGGTGCGTGAATCCGTCCCGTCATCTCAAGCTTGTAGTTGCCGGTCAGGCGCCAATGCCGGTGCCAGATCAGCCCCGGAGGAAGCGTGGGGTCGTAGTCGACCGGCATGGTGTGGCTCCCCAACCGGTCTCCGTGAGTCTCGTAGTGATAAGGGAATCCCGTGTTGTGGGCGCGGTCTCCGTAGTTGTGGATTCTCCGTCGAAGCACATTGTTCCGGATGCTCCAGTAACCGGGATTCAGCGTCTCCCAGTCGTCCCCGTGGTATAGGGAGTCCGGCCGTTGGAACGAGACGGCGTGCGCCCGAGTCTCCCTTGCGGAGACCGACGCCACTGCCGTAGCCGTCGCGGTCTGCAGGAACGTCCTGCGGTTCATGGAGTTGTTCATCAGGCAGCTATCGTATCAAGAGGGCCACGATCCGGAGCGTTCCCTTTGGGGAGACTCACAGAATTATCGGGACGAACGTTGGGAGCGGGGGTTTCCCAACCCCCGCGTCGGGGGGACAGGAAAGTCCCCTCCAATAGGAGCGGGGGTTTTCCTACCCCCGCTCCGGGTCTTCCAGCGAATCGGCTGGGTCTGGCAGCCTCGACCGGAGTTCTGAAGGGCCGGCCTCAGGACCAGTCAGCGGAATCCCTGCTGCGGAGCCTTCGGATCCATCCTGGCTGCGGGCCTTCCCGGCGCAAAACCATGCTACGGGCACCGGAGCCGGGGGGACAGGAAAGTCCCCCCTCCTGTTCCCCCACCTCAGTTGTGGCAGAGCTTGCAGGCCTGCTCCCGGTCTACGATCAGATGATCCGCCACGGTGGAGCCGTGGGCGTTGTGGCATTGGCCGCAATCCCGCAGCACGTGCGGTGCGTGCTGGTGGGATTCCACAAATATCGTCCTGTCGTGACAGGCGAAGCAATCGCCCTTGAACCGAAACCGACCCCGCCGGCTTAGCGCGTGGCACGTCCGGCAGTCGATGGCGAACGGTGGATGTAGGCGGAAGGCCGCGAAGCCATCGGGCGCCCCCTCTCCCACGAAGAACCGAATCTCCCGGCGGCCTCCCTCCCAGATCAGAGCCAGCGAGTGCTCCCCGGGCCCGGGGGTCGCCTTGGCATGGAAGACGTTGGGAAAGGGTTCGTGTGCGGGAAGGACCTGTCCGTCCAGCTCCAGCCGGGCCCCGGGGCCCCTGGCCGCGATGCTGATCTCCCCGCCGGGCAGGATCGACCCGTCGGGCGGCCGGACGATCTTTCCCTCCTCGCCGGCAGAAGCCGCGGAAAGCAGGCCCAGGACGACAGCGGCAACCAGGGTTCTCACAGGTGGAGGCGGCAGATGTAACCTGAGTAACGGCTCTTCGAGTCCACTCCGCCGGGACCGATCCCGGCGTCGGTGTAGTAGAAGACCCCCTTGTGCATGGTCATTCCGTGGGGATCGGGGTCGGACCGGCTCAACTGGATGGCCTCCATGATGCGGCCGTCCTTGGCGTCCAGACGGTGGATCACGTAGTCGTTGGAGAACATGCACCACATGGAGCCGTCGTCCCAAGCCAGGCCGTGGGCACGCCCCAGGGTCACCGGGATGGAGTGAAGAACCTGGAAATCGGGATCCACCCGGGTCAGGCTCTTGCGGCGCAAGGTGGTGATCCAGAGGGTGTTCTCGGCCCAGGTCATGCCGTGCACGCCTCCCCCGCCGGGAACCGGATGCCGGACCAGGGTCTTGCCGGATTCGGGATCGATCTGCAGGACACGTCCGGTCTTGGCGTCGGTGGGTCTCGGCTCCCTCCTCAGGGCGGGTCCGTTGGCCGCCATCCAGAGATAGCCGCCGCCGTAGGCCATGCCGCTGGTATTGGTGGACTCGGTGGGGACCTCCTGCAACGGCTTGCCCGTCTTCCAGTCCAGGAGATAGGCCTTGTTGGTGAGCTGCTCGCCGACCCAGAGGCCCTCGGCGGTGGCCTCCAGCGCATTCGGATATTTGTCCGGAGACTGCCACAGGGGCTCGACCCTGGGTGTCCGGACCGGATAATCCCGCGGCCCCAGCGCGGCCGCCGCCAGCAGTTCCAAAAATTCTCTGCGGTAAAACATCAGAGCCTCCGTATCCGGACCAGGGACTTGTCGATATCGGCAATAGTGGCGACGCCGGCAAGCCCCATGTCCAGCGCCAACTCCACTCGAAGCAGTTCCAGCACCCGCGATACTCCCCGTTGGCCGAAGCAGGTCAGCCCCCAGAGATAGGGACGGGCCACGCCCACCGCCGTGGCGCCCAGCGCGAGAGCCTTCAGGATGTCGCCGCCGCGGCGGAAACCCCCATCGACCAGCACGGGCAGACGGCCCTTGGCCGCTTCGACGCACTCGGGCAGAGCCTCGATGGTGCCTCCCACGTGATCCAGTTGCCGGGCCCCGTGGTTGGAGACCACCACCGCCGCCACGCCATGCTCGGCGCATTTCGCAGTGTCTTCTGCCGTCATGACGCCCTTGATCATCAGGGGCAGGTCCGTCATCTCCATCAACTGGTCGATGGTTTCCCAGGTCGGGTTGGGAAACGGCCGCTCAGGATAGACGCCGGTGCGCCACGGGCGGTCCTGGGGCTGGTAGATCAGATTGCCTTCCGCGTCCCGGGGAATGCCGGTCTCGCACCAACGCCGCACGAACCGGTTGTAGATGCTCCGTTCGCGATAGGAGACGTGCATGTTGTCGACGGTGAAGCAGATGCCGGTGGCTCCCAGATCCTCCAGCCGCTCCACGAAGTCCAGCATGCTGTCCTCGTTTCTGAACTCTCCGCCGGTCGTGTACTGCCACCAGTTCCTGGGGCCCTCGCCCGATTCCAGGAATCCGTCGATGCCGCCGTTGGTGATGAACATGGCTCCGGCAGCCGCCGCGCCGCGGGCTGCCTCCTCCTCTCCCCCCGGGAAGAAGCAGTTCTTGCCTCCGGCCGGACAGACGAAGATGGGATAGTCGAATTTCGTCTCCAGGAAATCGATGGAAGTGTCGATCTTGTGGACGTCGGTCAGGATCTTGGGCCGGAGGATGATCCGCTCGAAGGCTTTCCGGTTGTCGCGGAGGGACACCTCGTCCTGGGAGCCCTCGGCCATGTAGTCCCAGGCTACCGGGTCCAGCCTGGACTGGGCCAACTTGGCGAAGTCGAAGACATTGACCAGATCCAGAAGCTGCTTCTCGTTTTCCGGGGACGAGAGCGCGGTTTCGAGCAGGCCGGTCCGTTCCGCCAGAAGTGGGGAGGAGATCAGGAACTGGGCAAAGGCAGCCAGGGCGTGACGTCGAGTGAGCATCGAGGACGATCGGTTATTCAGTAGACCCGCTTCGGGTTCAGTCTAGCAGTTGCCCAACTGCCCCGAAAGCGCACATCTTCAGGCCTTTCCCCGACGAATCAGTCGAATTCTACGAGAAAAGGAGAAGCGCTCGTAGGGGCGACCCTTGTGGTCGCCCTCTCCGGCCAATGCAGTGCAGCCGGAGCGCTTGTGGAATAATTGCCGCCCCAACGGGAGGGGCGCCATGGAGTTGACCTGGGAACCGACGGACGCGGACCGGGAGTTGTTCGAAAGGGAACTGGACGGCTTCGTCCCGGACCGGATCTACGATGTCCACGCCCACCTGTACGAGCTGTGGCAGTGGAAGAAGCCGACGATCCTGGAGGGGGGGCCCGAGAAGCTGCCCCTGGAGCGGTACCAGGAAGAGATCCGGTGGATCACTCCGGGACGGAAGACCCATGGCCTGTTCTTCGGGGGCGGACTCCACGAAGAGACCTTCCGGGCCTCCAACGAGTACATCGCGGCCCAGGTGGCCAAGGACCCGGCGTCACGGTCGCTGCTCATCGTCTCTCCCCACATGGACCCGGAGGAGGTGCGCCAGGAGGTCCGGCGCCTCTCCATGGTGGGCTTGAAGGTGTACCAGCATTTCGCTCCGGGCGAGGAGACCTGGGAAGCCGAGATCGAGGAATTCCTGACCGAAGAGCACGTGCGGGTGGCCCACGAGGAGGAACTGGTCATCATGCTCCACATGGTCAAGAGCCGGGCCCTGGCGGATCCCGTCAACCAGGCCACCATCCGGCGCTATTGCGAGACCTGGCCCAAGATGCGGCTGGTCCTGGCGCACTCCGGCACCGCTTTCAATCCGCATCACACGGCCGAGGGGATCCACTCCCTGGCGGGGATCGACAACGTCTGGTTCGACACTTCCGCCATGACCGAGGCGGGCGCCTTCGAACCCATCGTCCGCCAGTTCGGCCACGAGCGGTTGATGTGGGGATCCGACTATCCCATCAGCCATCTGCGGGGACGGTGTGTCGCCATCGGCGACAATCATGTCTGGCTGTACGAGAACAACGTGGACTGGGGCAATCTCTCCTACCGGAGAATCCAGCCCGTCTTCCTGGGTCTGGAGTCGCTCCGGGCGCTCAAGACGGCGGCCTGGAACCTCCGCCTCTCCAACTCCCAGGTTGAAGACGTCTTCTGGACCAACGCCCGCAGGCTGTTGCGGTTGGAGTAGCCGGACGATCCGAGCCGGCCCCCTCTCGGACAGTGCGGCGGCCGCCTACTTGTCCCGGATCTGGATCAGCAGCAGCGTGACGGCGAACGCCAGCAAACCGACGGCCCCCCGCCAGTAGACGACCGCCTCGTTGCCCAACAGGTACCCTCCGCCCAGGAAGCGGGCCAGAGTCCCCACGATGAAGGCCAGCGCGGCCAGGAGTATCAGGATGTTGATCAATTGGTTCATGTAAGCTCCCCTTCCTCCAAGGTGGCGCCGGAGCACTTGCGAATCCCGTACCGAGATGAACTGATGTTTATTGGCAACACTCTGCGGGCCAGCCGGGGTTCAACCGGCAGGACCGGAGATTCCATTTTGCATGGTAGGGTTACACAAAAGATCAAGGGAGAATCAGTTATGGCTGCAAATCGGCTCGTCCAGGCCCGCGTCGACGGCGCCGTCAAGGAAGAGGCGGCCGCCGTGCTGGCCGCGATAGGCTTGACGGTGTCCGATGCGGTGCGGCTGTTGCTGACGAAGGTTGCACAGGAAAAGAAACTGCCGTTCTCGCGGTTGATTCCAAATGACGCCACCATCGAGGCTATGAAGGAAGCCCAGAACGGCGGTCTTCCTCGGTTCAACCACATCCAAGCCCTGATGGACGACTTGCGTGCACAAGATTGAGTGCACCAGTCAGTTCAAACGCGATTACGATCGCGAGGCCAAATTCAAGTTAGTCGGCGGAGCCGGTCCGGGCACTGCCGTTATGCCCGTGCTTCTACAGCTCTTCTTTGACACTTCCAATCCCCGATGATCGTAGGGGCACCCCTTGTGGGTGCCCTGCGGGGTCGCATCGGTCCCCGGCTGAGTCGCCGCTCCACGTCGCCATTCCCGGCGCCCGGAAGGACGCCGGTCCCAGTCGGCGCGTGAAACACGCCGCTCCGGACGCCGATCCCAGTCGGCGACTAGAAAGTCGCCGCTCCACCCGCCCGGTTTCTCGGGGGATCATGCCGGAGGCCGGCCGGTGGGGGACTTCTTTGATTCTGGCCAATGCTCCCTCCTATGCCCGTTCTCCCCCATGGTACGAACGGTAATCCACCAGTGCCGATCGGCCGGCGATAGCGACGATGCGCACCAGCAACTCGGTTCCTTCGGCATCCGTCAAGCGCAGTTTTTCGCCAGGCACGAAATGGACCGGCTGAAGCTCTCCCTGATTGATTGCAATGTCGGACGCATAGAGAAAGGTTCGATCATGGGCATCGCGAACGGGATTCAAACTGCCCCTGATTCCAGGAAGGTAGCCGGACGCCTCGGTGAAGATGACGCTTCCTCCATCCGGCACGGGTTCGAGCTCCACCGTGAGCGCTCCCTGGCTCGGCACCCATTCCCGATCCAGGTGAGCCGCGTACCCGGAAGCGGCGGCGAATACCGTCATGGGGAGATGAGTCGTGTGAAGATCGAGAATCGCCTCCCCGGCTTGGTCCGTGGTCGTCCGTTTCCAGGTCTTGTCGGGGAAAAGAGCCAGCAACTTGACACCAGGCAAGGGACATCCGGCAGTCCACGCGGTAATGACGGCGCGGGCAGGAGTCGATTCCAGGGACGCGGCGGGGATTGTCACACAGAGTTCCGAGTTGGCGATCAGTCGGAACGCGGGGAGTCTCCCGCTGAGTTCCAGGGTCTCCCGCCGCATGATCGGAACGCCGTCTCCTCGCCGCTCCATGATGAACAGCCGCCCGCCGGCGCCGTTGATTCCGGAGGCGGGAACGCGGCCCAGCAACGAGGTCAGCAGCTCGTTTCGCGTCGCCTGCCGGTAGGGCATGTCCTCCAACGTCAGGTTGTTCGGCAATGAACCGGGTGACTGAATCTCGATCCGGTCCTCGAACATCGAGAGACGGATTCTGCTGCCCTGAATCGAATAGTCGCGATGGGCGACGGCATTGACCACGGCCTCGAACAGCGCTTCCTTGCTGTACTGGGGCAGTTCGGCGCGCGCTGGCGTCTTGCGCGCCGCAACGCGCATGTTCCGCACCGCAAAGGCCACAGCTTCGGCAATTTGTCGTTGCAGCGGACCGCCGATGGTCTGGGCGTCGACCTGGCCCGTGGCGCGGTCTTCTCCCCGATAGCAGGTCGCCGTGATGCAAGCGTTCGGCAGCCGCTCCTCGGGGGCCGGACTGCACAGCAACAGGCCGGCGACGGTGGCCTGCCTGACGCCGTTCTCGTTCCTGGACAGCAACCCCATCTTCTCCAGCGCCGAGGGTGGGTCGACGGCGCCTTCGGCGCTCAGCAACGGCTTCCACAACGCCTTGTCCAGTGTGCCGAACCCGGTCTCCGGAACTGTTTGCTTGTCGAACCAAAGGAATCGAGCTTGGCCCCGCCGTTGCGCCAATCGCAACCGTTCATCGCTCGTCATCCGGCGTTTCGTGCTGCCCACTCGATGGAAGCTGCCGCCGGGGCTGTCGTGCTGGGCATGTCCTTGGGGCACTTCGACCAGCAGGAGGGGCACCCCTTTCACGATGCGTCGGAGAATGGCAGGGCGAATCGGCGGCTTGATCGAGTCGGTGCAGATATCCGCCAGCAGGCGGTCCAGTTGGTCCATCTGCTCGCGCGACAGACCTTGAACGTCGCCCCGGTCGGTCACGCCGCACAGAAGGACTCCGCCATCCGTGTTGGCGAATGCCGCGATTTCGTCGGCCAGATCACTGCGGCTCGGACTCTTGGGACGGCTTCCGGAGAACTCGATTTGCTTGAACTCCCAACGGCTGTCCTCGCCCAATCGGAGCTGGAGCGCGATGTCTTCGTCGCTGAAACTCATGGTCCGTCCTCATGCTCCAATTTCCACAGGGTCGATTCTACCGGACGGATCGAGGCGGTGCTTCCGAGTCCACACCTGCCCGATCTCCATGGGGATTTCTGCCGACGATTCCGGCTTCGACGTCGTCGCCGGTGGAGTCCTCTCCGGTATCTGTTACTCTACGGAAACCCGTGAGGATTCAACCATCTGCAAAGGAATCCAGGACCGGCCGCGAGGCTGGGCAAAGGCGCCGGTAATGAAATCTGGAGAGGAGCTGCGATGATCGAAGGAAACCAGCGTTTGAGGTTCGGGGACAGGATTCGGTTCGGAAACCGGGGAGTCCTGCTCCTGCTTCTGGCCGCGCTCCTTTCTTCACCCATCGGTGCCGAAGACAAGCCGGTGCGGGACATCGGCTCCCGGCTGGAGCTTTTCCTCGACGACTACCTGATCGGCCGACTGCAAGGGGCCCGGCTCAAACTTCACAAACCCAGGTCCAAGGGCGTCGTGCTGCGATTCGACGAGCCTTGGGAGGGAGAGTTTTCCGGATTTCCCAGGATTGTGAACGACTCCGGGACCTACCGCATGTACTACCGTGGCCTCCCTCCCTGGAAGAAGGGGGAACCGCTGACGGAATCGACCTGCGTGGCGGTGAGCCGGGACGGCATCCACTGGGAGAAGCCCGACGTGGGACGGATCGAGCTGCTGGGCTCGACCCGGAACAACGCCGTCTTTCCAGGGAGCGGATTCGCTCCCTTCCTGGATACCCGTCCCGGGGTGCCCCACGCCGAGCGCCTCAAGGCTCTCAAGGGGCCGCCCCGGCTGGAGACCGAGATCGGGGTCGGAGCGTACGTCTCCTCCGACGGCCTCCGCTGGGAGAGGACGCACGATGCCTACCCGGGCGAACGGTTGGGAAGCGTCTTCTGGAGCACGGTGGAAGACCGCTACGTCCAGTACGTCCGGTCCGACGATGAAAGCAGCGACGAATTGATCCGTACCGTCAGCCGGTCCACCTCCTCGGACTTCATGACCTGGGGGGAGTTCTCCGTCATGGACTTCGGTTCGAACCCGCCCACCCGGGAGGAGCAGCTCTACACCATCGGCGTCCGTCCCTATGTCCGGGCGCCCCACATCTACCTGGCGCTGGCCGCGCGCTTCGTGCCCAACCGGAGGTCCCTTACCGACGAAGAGTGCGGGAAGCTGGGACGGCACCCGCTGGGAGGCGGTTGCAGCAGCATCGCCGACACCGTTCTCCTGAGCATCCGCGCCTCCGATCCCAACCGGGCTCGATGGACCTTTTCGGAAGCCTTCGTCCGGCCGGGGCTGAAACCCAGTAGCTGGAGCGCCAGGACCAACTATCCGGGGGAGGGGTTCATCGCCACCTCGGAGGGGGAGATCTCCTTTTACGTCCAGCGGGACTACGGCTTCAAGACCAATGGACTGGAGCGCTTCGTGGTGCGGACCGACGGTTTCGCGTCGGTTCGGGCGCCCTACGGCGGCGGCGAATTCCTGACCCGTCCCCTGCGATTCTCGGGCAACGAACTGGTCCTGAACTACGCCACGTCGGCGGCGGGCGGGATTCGCGTCGAGGTCCAGGATCGAAAGGGAGAGCCGATCCCGGGACGGGCTCTGGACGACTGTCCCGAGATCATCGGCGACGAGATCGAGCGGGTGGTGCGTTGGAAAGAGGGTTCCGCTCTGGGCCGGCTCCAGGGGACGGTGGTCCGGTTGCGCTTCGTAATGAAGGACGCCGATCTTTTTTCGATCCGATTCCGCTGAATCCGCATGGGTACCGCCAGAAAACCCGAATTGGATCGGCGCCGCTTCCTGGCCGGCTCCACTGTGGTCCTGGCGGCGGGGCGGGGCCTGCTGGGCCGGGAACAAGCCGCTCGGGAGCGGAAGCCGGGTTATCGGATCGTCTACAACGACGATTCCAATGCGCCGATCCTGATGTCCGAGAGCCTGGAGCACTTCCTGGAACTGGCCGTCGATCGTTTCCGGGGCACCCAGGTGGACGCCCTCTTCTGGAACGTCATCTCCAGCGACGTGCTTCACTACCCTTCGGAAGTGGCGGAAATGGTGGGCGCCCGCCTGGAGCGTTTCGAATCGGCCGGTTACTTCCAGTGGTACCAGCGGCTGATGGCGATCATTGACGAGCGGCCCGACTATCTCCAGGCCATGGCCGACCGGGCCCGGGCCAGGGGGCTGGAGTTCTTCGCCTCGCTGAGGATGAACGACTGTCACGAAAGCCCGGTCTGGAAGATGGCCGACACCTACAGCCGTTACCGGAAGGAACATCCCGAGTTTCTGCTGGGAGACGCCGTCCATCCCGGCTTCAGCACCGGATTCGATTTCACTCATGAAGAGGTTCGCGAGCGTCGCTACCGGATCGTCGAGGAACTGGCCACCCGGTACCGGCTCGACGGCATCGAGCTGGACTTCCTGCGGCATCCGGCCTATTTCAAGCCGGACGAGGCCTACCGGAAACGGCATCTCATCACCGGCCTGGTCCGCCGGGTCCGGGCGCGATTGGATCGGCACCGGGAGGAGACGGGCCGGAGGGTTCGGCTCGCAGTGCGGGTCGCCACGCCCATGGAGATCGCGTTGCGCATGGGCCTGGATGTCGAAACCTGGATCCGGGAGGGACTGCCCGACCTGGTCATCGCCGCCACGCCCCGGGGCTTCGAGCTGAGTCTTCCGCTGGAGGAATACGTGGAAGCGGTTCGAGACCGCTCCATTCCCCTGCTGGCCCAGTTGGGCTGGCACCAGCCGGTGAAGGAGGCCCGCGGGGCCGCCTTGAACTTCTGGAACCAGGGTGCCGACGGCATCTACCTCTTCAACTGGTACTCGCGGAAGGACCGGCGTCACGAGTCGCTCCGGGAAATCGGAGACCCCGGCCTCCTGCGGCGGCGGGACAAGGTCTATCCGGTCCATTCCCAGGAGCGAGAGCTCTGGGCCGATACCCACCCTCCCGCCCAGCTTCCCCTGAGCTTGCCCCTCGCGTCTGCTGAGGGCGCGGCGGACATCCGGCTCAGAATCGGGGATGACGTGGCCGCTGACGCTGCAGGCGGCCGGCTCAGGAGTGCCCGGCTGCGAATGCGGTTCGAGGGAATTCATTCCGAGGACCGGGTGGAAGTGGCGCTGAACGGAACGGCGCTGGATCCCGCGGCCGGAAAATTCAGGATCGACGACACGCACATGTACGTTTGGAAGTACTGGATCGACTACGAGTTGCCGGTCCCCCCGCTGCGGACCGGGATCAACCGTTTTCGAATCCGTCTCGCCCACCGCAACTCCCGTCTGGACGGGCCGGTCACCCTGGCGGAGCTGAAGGTGGAATTGGGATACCAGGAATGAAGCAACAATGCAGGGGCGCCCCTTGTGGGTGCCCTCTTTGGCGCTCTGGCCCTGCAGTTCCCGTTTGGTGGTTCTAATTCGATGCCTGTCATCGAGGCATAGGAGTTCGATCATGATTCGACGCGATTTTCTGAAGACGGCGGCGGGGACGGCGGCCGCAATCGGGACCGGGTCCTCCTCGGCTGCCGCGGAGACGGCGGGGCCGGCGTACCGGGCCGGCGTCATCGGCCTGGGCTGGACCGGCGTCCTCTACGATCTGGCCGGGCGGGGTGGTTTGCACCGGCAGGGAACCTATTGGGATCCGGCCTACGACATGGAGGGGGCCCGTCCCACGCCGGACGAGATCGACGTCCACCGGAAGTTCTACCACCACGATCATCCGGGGAACGAAGGACTGCCCGTCTCCTACTCGGAAGCGCTTCACTCCCGTCCCGAAGTGGAACTGGTGGCGGGAGCGGAACGGGACCGGAAACGGCTGGCGATCTTCGGGGAGCGCTATGGAATCGAGGCCCTCTACACCGACGCCATCGAGATGCTGCGGCATGAACGGCTGGACATCGTCGCGGTCTGCACCAACGTCAAGGGACGTTCCTATCTGACCTGTGCCGCGGTGGAGCATGGGGCCAAGGCGGTCATCGTGGAAAAGCCCATGGTCTTCACGCTGGAGGAGGCGGACCGGATGGTTCAGGCCTGTGCCGAGCGAGGCGTTCCGCTGGTGGCCGGGGCCATCTCCACGGTCCACCCATCATTCGAGAAGGCCAAGCAGTTGGTTGAAGACGGGACCATCGGAGAAGTGGTCTCCATCGAGGCCGGCTTCTATCTCTCCCAGCATCAGAACTGGACCTATTTCATCGACAGTCCGCCCGCCTGGGTGTGCGGCATCGGAGATCTTCCCCGCCTGGAGAACGGCAGCGACGAGTTCAGGGGCCAGGGAATGATGGTGACGCGCAAAGGGCAGGTGGTCCACTACCGGCCCGGCGGTCCCATGCTCCGGGTCAGCGGGTCGAAGGGGGAGATCACCTTCGACCGCAGCGAGGGGTGGAGGATCTGGCGGGACGTGAAGTCTCTGACCGGCCGGACGCGGCGCGTGGAAGTCCCCTGGCCCGATCCCAAGTTCGTGGGTTCCTATGGAGCCGTCAACTGCCTCGACGACGCCCTGCGGTGCCTGGCCGGCGACCTGGACGAACCCAAGAATTCGGGCCGCCGCGTGGCTCAGGCCCTCGAGGTGGAGATCGCCCTCAAGCAATCTTCGGCTCGCGGTGGAGAGCGGGTGGAACTGCCTCTGGCCGACCGGTCTCTGGGTTTGAACTACGCGTGGTTCCGTTGAGCCGGCGGGAGTTGGAGAATCACGGATGAGACGCAGAAGCTTCTTTCTCACCGCCCTGACCGCCGGGCTCTCCTCGCGCCTGACCGCGGCCCGAGGCGCAACGAGCCGCGGCAGCCGGAAGTCGCCGGATTCCTCGATACCCCGGATCATGTTCACCCATGACAGCCGCCACCCGGCCGTCTACATGTACGAGCCGCCCATGGAGCGGGAGGAGTTCGAGGCGGCGGTGGACGAGCTGGCGGGGACGCCCGTGGACGCCCTGATGTTCGGGCTGGCCGACGGCCGGACCTTCTTTCACGACACCAAGGTGGGCGAGATCTGGGGAGACCCGGTGCGGAAGTGGCCCCACCTCATCTTTCGGCGGGCCCGCCAGAACGTGAAGATGATGCTGGCCCGGGGCCAGGACCCGCTACGCATCGTCTGCGAACGGGCCCGGGTCAAGGGCATGCGCCTCTACCCGACCCTGTTGGTCAATCAGTGGTTGTTCGGGGATTCTCCCGAAGACGACGTGAGGGCATCCGATTTCCGCTGGAAGAACCGGCATCTGGAAATCGGCGCCGCCGGGGACCTGGAGGAGTTTCCGGGAAGGACGCACCTGGACTTCAAGCACGACGCGGTCCGGGAAGAGCGGTTGGCCGTGATTCGGGAGGTGTTGAACAACTACCCGGTCGACGGATTCGAGCTCCAGCTCAATTACGCCGGGCCCTACTATTTCCGCCCCGATCAGGTCGCGGCCGGCCGCGGCATCATGTCGTCGTGGGTGGCTCAGGTCCACGAGGCGGTGAAGTCCAGCGGTGCGGGCCGGGAGCTGGTGATCACGGTTCCGGTCGACCTGGACCGGGCCTACCGCCGGGGGCTGGACGTGCGCCGGTGGATCCGCCAGGGAAGCGTCGACGTCATCGTGGGAGCGTCCCACAACTCCATGGACCATGTGGCCGATTTCCGGCCCCTGGTGCAGGCGGCTTCGGGATCCCCGTGCCGGGTCTACGCCGGTCTCAACGGGCAGGTCTACTCGGACCGGCTGCAGAATGCCGACATCACCCTCATGCGGGCGGGGGCGTGCAACTACTGGGCTCAGGGCGTGGACGGGCTCTACCTGGATCAGTGGTTTGCGGAATGGCCGTACCAGGCCTCCTTCTACGAGAAACTCCGGGAGGCGCCCCACCCGGACGTGATGGCCGCCAAGGACAAGTTCTACTACGTGCCGACCCGGGCGGGAACCCGGCTCCGCCCCCATGAGCCGGCGTTGCCCCTCCCCCGGAAATTGGAGGTGGGAAAACCGGTGGAGGTCGAGTTGGAAATCGCCGACGACCTGCCCCGCTGGGATCGGGTCGGCCGGGTCCACGAATTGCTGCTTCGCCTCCGGATCAGCGGGACCACCGAGCTGGACCGGTTGCGGTTCACCCTCAACGGCCGGCTCCTGCCCCGGGAGCGGATGCGGAAGATCAACCAGATCTACACCATGAGGTCGCCGAGGAACCAGAGGGTCGCCGGCTACTGGTTCGTCTTTCGTCCGGACCGGAAACGATGGCCCCGGCAGGGAAGAAACCGGATCGAGGTGACCCTGTTGGAGCGGGACCCGGACGTGACGCCGCCGGTCGAGCTCCGGGACGTGGAGTTGGAGGTCCGGTACCTGCGGGGGAAGAACGCCGGAAGGGGCCGGGACCCGGACGATCTGGGACGAAACGAGACCACCGTGCGCTTGGGGCCGGGTTCCCACCTGGTGTGAACTTGCCGGCCAGTGAACGCATGACCGTGTTGGACCGGGAGAATAGAGCATGAAGAATTCACTTTGCGGGAGATGGTGTGGGTTGGCCGCGGTTGCGACGGTGCTGGTTCTGCTGGCCGCCGGCTGTCAGTTGGGAGAACCCTGGCGGGAGGACAACGCCCGGGTCATCCAGGAGAACGGTGTCCAGGGCAGGGAGCGGGAGGTTCCCGATCTGGATGTCCGCTCCAACCTGGATTGGGACAGGGTCTATCCCAATGAGACGCTTCCCAACCTGGAGTTGGCTCCCGGAGTCACGGCCTGGGCGGCCTGGGGGCAGGGGACCCTCTACGAATACGTGACCCTGGAGCCGGGAGCCGTCTACCCGGAAGAGACGCTGGCGGTGGAGGCGATCACCACGGTCCGGGCCGGCGGCCTCACCCTGCGGGTGGAGGACGCCGATCACGCACTGGCCCGGGACGACGTGATCTACCTGGCGGAGGGGACCCGGCGCCGGATGGAGGCGGGCGCCGAGGGCGCGGAGCTGGTCGAGGTCTTTTCTCCGCTCAGAACCGACCACTTGGAGTTGGCCGGTGTTCAGGCCGACCCCGCCGAGATGCCGGATCAGGGAGTGATGCCCTCGTTGGAGGCGGGCAAGGTCTACAACATGGGTCAGATTCAGCTCACGCCGCTCATCCCGCACGCCAAGGACCTTCCCTACCCGCGCAGCACGGCGAATTCCCGTCTCATCTGGGGCAGAAACGCCATGCTCAGCTTCATCACCCTGGATCCGGCGGCGTCCTTCCCCCTGCACATCCACCCCGAGGACCAGTTGATGATCGTGCTTCGAGGGGGATTGGTGCAGACCATGGTGGATCTCAAGCTGCCGGTGGACGGACATGCCCGGCATGCCCTCTTCGTCCCGGGAGGGATGGTGCATGCGGGAGACTCGGGGGAATTCGGGGCCGACGTCCTGGATGCCTTCTGGCCCGTGCGGCCCGACTACCTGGAGGCGGCCTCCCGGCAGAGCGCCCGTTTTCAGGAAGTGATCGCCACCGGAAGCGAGCCGGAGCGGGTGGCCACCGGCTTTACGTTCCTGGAGGGTCCCACCTGGCTCGATGGACGGCTCTATTTCTCCGACATGTATTTCGCGGATCCGGCCGGGGGGGACTGGACCGGAGATCCCAAGCGGAGCCGCCTGATCCGCATGGAGCCGAACGGAGAGACCAGGGTCATCTCCAGGGGCCGGCAGACCAACGGAACCATCGCGTCGCGGAGAGGCAACCTCATCGTCTGCGACATGTTCGGACACCGGGTCGTGGAGGTCCATCCCCGTTCCGGACGGGTGATCCGCAACGTGCTCAGGCGGGTCGACGGCAAGGCGGTGGACGGTCCCAACGACCTGGTCATGGACGCCAAGGGGGGCATCTATGTCACCGATCCCCAGTTCACGCTGGAGGCGAAAAAGAGCCAGCCGGGAGCGCAGGTCTACTATGTTCCGCGGCGCGGCCGGGCCCGGGTGGTGGTGCCCGCCGGGGAATTCGCCATGCCCAACGGCGTGGAGATCTCGCCGGACGGCAAGACCCTCTACCTGAACAACACCTGGAAGAGCCCGGGTGAGAACTTCGTCTGGGCCTACGACGTCCAGGAGGACGGCTCGCTCGCCAACAAGCGCAAGTTCGCCATGCTCAACCTGACGCCCGAGGCGATGGATGCCGCCGACCCCGAAGACCGCGTCAATACTCAGGCCGACGGGATGACCGTGGACATGGAGGGCCGGATCTACGTCGGGACCCTCGCCGGGGTTCAGATCTTCGACAAGGCCGGCCTGTATGTGGGGACCATTGCACCCCCGGAGCTTCCGGTGGTGAGCTGCACCTTCGGAGGCGACAACTACGACGAGCTCTACATGGTCAGCCCCAATTCCGTCTGGAGGATACCGACCAGGGTGCAGGGATTCCGGCATCCGTAGCGTCCGGGCCGCAAGGAACGCCATGAAGAAGCCGCGCATCTACTTCCACAACGACGGTCGCCATCCGTTGATCTACATGTACGAGCCTCCCATGCAGAAGGAGGAGTACGAAGCGGCGGTGGACGAGCTGTTGGGAACGCCCGTCGAAGCCCTGGTCTTCTCCCTGGGCGAGGGGCGCACCATGCTCCACGACACCAAGGCCGGCGAGTTCTGGGGACACAACGTCGACAAGTGGCCCCACCTGATCTGGCGGCGAGCCCATCAGAACGCTCGCATGATGATCGATGCCGGGAATGATCCGCTGCGAGTCGTCGCCGACCGGGCTCGCGAGGAGAACATCCGCTTCTATCCCTCCCTCAACGTCCAGTGGCCGGCCGTCAAACACGGCGAAGGGACCGTCTGGGTTCGAGTCTCCGACTTCCGCTGGGACAACAAGCACCTGGAGATCGGCGCCGACGGGGACGTGGACCCCGGCTATCCTGGTTTCGGGTGCCTGGATTTTCGTCACCGGGAGGCGCGGGACGAACGCTTTGCCATCGTGGAGGAGACGGTCCGGCGATACCCGGTGGACGGCTTCGAGCTCAACCTGAGCAGTTTTCCCTATTTCTTCGCTCCCCACCGGATTGAGGAGGGGCGCCCCATCCTCACCGAGTGGGTGAGGCGCGTTTCGGAGACGGTCCGCGGCAGCGGCGCCGGCCGCGAACTGCTGGTGCGGGTGGCCACCAATCCGGCTGGCGTCTACTCGCTGGGAATGGATGTCGCGGAGTGGATTCGACAGGGTCTGGTGGATGTCCTGATGGTTCAGGACCGGCCGGGCGTGGTCAACCAGATGGCCGATTTCCGTCCCCTGGTGAAGGCGGCTCGAGGAACCGGCACGCGGATCGTAGCGGCGATCCAGAGCAGGGTGCACACTGACCGGCTGGACGTGGAAACCATCGAGATGCTCCGGGCCACCGCCTGCAACTACTGGGCTCAGGGCATCGACGGCATGGTCCTGGATCGGGGCTGGTTCCTGGACTGGCCCTACGAAGCCCCCTTCTACCAGAAGCTTCGGGAGTTGCCTTATCCACGGGTGATGGAGACCCGCGACAAGCACTACCACCTGTTGACGCAGCCAAACCGGGGGGCCGAAGACACGCTCCTCCAGACCCGGGCTCCCCTGCCGGCCAAACTGGAGGTGGGCCGGCCGGTCCATCTCGATTTCACCATCAGCGACGATCTGCCCCGTTGGGATTCGGTGGGACGGGTTCATCGGGTCCTGCTGAGGATTCGGGTGAGGCAGACGACGGAGTTGGATCGCTTGCGGTTTCGGCTCAACGGGCGGGAGCTTCCTGAAGATTCGCTCCGCAAGATCAACCACATGTACAAGATGCACGCCCCGCGCAAACGGATCTCAGGCTATTGGTTCGTCTACACGCTGGAGCGCGAGCATTGGCCCCGGCGGGGCGCCAACCGGATGGAGATCACTCTGCTGGAGCGGGACCCGGAGGTGACGAAACCGATCCGCGTTCGCGATGTGGAGTTGGAGACGCGGTACCTGATGGGAAAGAACTTCCACCGGGAATACGTGGATCCGGACCTGGGCCCGTACGAGTTCTCCACCGCATGATAGGAGCTCCCCCACCGGCCCCGGTCCGGTGAAATCCTGCGAGAAAAAGAAGGAGTGGGGGTTTTCCTACCCCCACTCCCTCGGGGGGACTGAAAGTCCCCCCTCCTATCCGCCCAACTCCGGCCCCGCCGGGGCCCAGCGAAGGCAACCGCGGCGAAGAGGGGGACAAGAAAGTCCCCCCTCCGGGTGCCCGATGTTTTTCTCAGAAGTCCCCCACCGGCGGGCCTCCGGCATGATCCCCCGAGAAACCGGGCGGGGATTGTCCATCAGCGGCGCCCACCGCGTTGCCGCTGTCGAACGACTCGTAGGGGCGACCCTTGTGGTCGCCCTCTTCCGAACGGCGCCACCGTCCGTCAGCCATTGCCTGGGCACTACCGAACCGGAGGGGTGGAGCGGCGACTTTCTAGTCGCCGACTGGGATCGGCGTCCTTCCGGGCGCCGGGAATGGCAACGTGGAGCGGCGACTCAGCCGGGGGACGATGCGACCCCGCAGGGCACCCACAAGGGGTGCCCCTACGGTCATCGGGGATTGGAAGTTTCAAAGAAGTCCCCCACCGCCGGG
>JAJDTT010000186.1 GCA_022827025.1 Acidobacteriota bacterium | reverse complement strand
AAAAAAGGGCCGGCACTGGGTGCCGGCCCTTTTTTCATCCACCTTTGGTGTTGGGAATCAGAAGTGGACCGAGAGATGCAACTGGATGAACCGGGGACGTGACGTGGAGCGAAACCGGCCGAATCCCGCGGCGTTTCCGATATCGGTGTTCAGGCCGCCCCAAATGTGGCGGTTGAACACGTTGAACATATCGACTCCCAAACGAACGCTCACGTCCTCGTCGACCTGAGTGTCCTTCTGGAGCGTCAAGTTCTCGTTGAAATAGCTGCACTCCCGTTCCTTGGGCAAAGTTCTGATGTTCCCCAAAGTCCAGGGAGCCGCATTCATGAATGCGTTGACGTTCAGGAATCGCCCACCGGGACTGTAGTCGCCGCAGATGGTGTTGGTCTTGATCTGCGTGTTCAGACGCAGGACCGGCCAGATGGCTCCGAAGCCTCCCGGATACCTGACCCGGCTCGTGACGCTGAGCGGCTGTCCCGAGAAGTAGTTGTGCTGAATGCCGAGCGTCCAACCACTGAGAATATACTTGGAGAAAAGATTCCCACTGTTGAAAAGGGCCTTTCCCGGCCCGAACGGCAGTTCATACAGCCAACTCAGAGAGAGGTTCTGGGGGCGATCTTCCTGGTAAACAAATCGCTCACCCCGCTGCGAGGTGTGCTGGGCCCTTGTGAACCCATGCCCCTGCTGGGAGAACCCGACATCGCCGATGGCCTTGGAGATCGTATGGTTGAGCATGAAGCTCAAACCGTGTCCATACCGCTTTTGCAACGACAGGACCAAGGCATGGTAGGTCAGGTTGTTCACGGGCGCGGCCCGCTGCTGGATGTCCAGCATGTGCGGGAATGGTCTGAGCGCCTGGGCGACCGGTCCCGAGAATCCTGGATAAGGAGCAGCGATGCCGGCGGCCTCAGCCTGCGGTGAACCGATCTGGGCCTGCAGAAGGCTCCCCAAACTCAAGTTGCCGACACTGAGCTGGTTCAACCGCACCGCGTCGTTGCTGGGCAGATTGTGCGAGAACTTGCCGTGGTAGTTGGCCCGAATGGCCAGCCCCCCGCCCAGGTCCCGCTCCAACCCGGCGTTGAGGGTCAAGGTGCGGCCCGCCTTGAAGTCGTCCCGGTTAAGAGACTGTACCGCCTGACCGTTGGCGAAGTCCGGCTCCAGAACGGGAAGATTCGGGATGGGGTCCGGCCACCCGTTGTCCCAGTTGAAAGCCGGGGTCAGCCCGCCGTCCAGGCTCCTGACGGACGGATCCAGCGTCCACCCCAGGAAGGGCGTGTTGAAGCCGCTGGTCATGGCGCCGAAGAGCGGAAAGTACATGTAGGCGCCGCTGGCCCGAAGGACCGTGTTGTCATCTGGTGAATACGCGAATCCCAAACGGGGGCCCCACTGGCTCCAGAGGGTGTCCGCGACCCGCTTGTATCCGTTTCTTCCCGGACCGTCACCCCAGAACCAGAGAGCCCCGGGAAGTCCACCCGCTCCGGGGTTGGGTATCGTGGGGTTGAAGGCTCCGATCCGGTCGAAGGTCTCGCCCAAAGGAACGAAAACATCGTTCCGGAGACCGTAGTTGATGGTCAACTTGGGGGTGGCGCGCCACGAGTCTTGGACATAGATGCCCCAGGCCCCGCCGTTGTGACGAAAGTCGCGTTGACTCCAGACGAATCCCGAGTCCACCTCGCCCAGCAACTTGCTGGCGAAACCGAACCCGGTGTTCGGATTGCCCGGCAAACCGGTTTCCAGGGCCGAGAAACTGAACGACCCCTGATCGAAGAGGGCCAGGTTCTGCTTGGAGACGGAAAGGAGATAGGCGGCGCCCACCTTGAAATTGTGCGAACCCTTGACCCATGTCACGTCAATGTTGGCCGGGATGGTCTGACTCGGATCGATGAGTTTCTGGAAGATGGGCCCGTAGGCGCTCTGGCCCTGGACGCCGACTTGGGGGGCGATGGGTCCCGGCACTCCCCTGATGCCGACTTCCGCACCCGTATTGTCGTTGGCCAGACCCTGGGTGCCGATGACCCGGGGCGTCCGGGTGACGCCGGTCCGAAGGTTGAATAGGACGTTGGGCCGGATCGTGTAGTGGTAATTGAAGCGATAGCGGTACTGGACTTGGTCGTTCTTGTGAAGACTGGAGATGGACTCGTCAAAGACCGGGGCGTAGTTTGACCGGGATTCCTGCAACGACTGCTCCCATCCGACCGTGAGCCGGTGGTCGCCCGCCTCGTCGAGCTGATGATCGACCTTCAGGTAGAAGGAGGACTTGTTGACCGGTGTGGAGGTCAGGCCCCCGACCCAGTTGTTGGTCACACCCGGCCGGTTGGGCAGCCCGATCCGCGAAATCAGGTTCTTGGTGACGGTGCTGAATCGATCCGCAGGAATCATGTTGTTGGGGAACGGGTCCCGAATGAACCCGCCCTGCCCGTCCGAGCGAGTGGTCATGGGGTCGTAGATGGCGCCCTGGTGGATCGGCCGGCCCAGAGAGTCGGTCCCGATCTGGGGGCCCAGAATCTCGCTGAAGTCGCCGCTGCGCATGGCCGCGGTGGGCACGGTCCGCACCGCGTCTCCCGGAGCGGTCCGCAGCTTGTAGCCGTCGAACCCACCGAAGAAGAACGTTCGGTTCTTCCAGATCGGGCCTCCCAGCACGAATCCGTAGTCGTTCTGCCGGGTCACGCTCTTGCTCGGGGCCAGCCAGGGCCGGGCGTCGAGAATGTCGTTCCGGAAATACCAGAAGACGTCGCCGTGCAAGTCGTTGGTGCCCGACTTGAAGATCAGGGTGATCGCCACGCCGCTGTCCCAGCCATGCTCCGCATTGGTGTTGGTGTCGAGCCGGAACTCCTGGACCAACTCGGGAATTGGCCCCGTGTCGTCCCGGGCATTCTGGTGGGTGGAACTGCCCGCCCGGACACCGTCGATGGTGTAGCTGGGGGAAGCATTGGGCGTGCCATGAATGAAGGCCCTGCTCATGGCGTCGTTTTCGTTGGTGCTATTGGGGTTATAGGCCACGCCCGGCATGGTGCGCAAAAACGAGAGCGCCTGGCGGTTGTTGTTGGAGATGGCTATCGGAAGCCGCGCGATCTCCTCGTTGACCCGGGCATATCCGGCCTTGTTCGACTGCTTCTCGATGGTGGGAAGCGTCGCCATCACCTCCACGGTCTCGGCCACGTCGCCGACCGACAACGCGACGTCGACGGTCAGAACCTCTCCGGACACGACCCGGAGCCCGCTCTGCTCCAGGGTCCTGAAGCCGGGCATGGTGGCAGTCAGCTGGTACTCTCCGATCGCCACCGAATTGAAGGCGTAGATCCCGGCGTCGCTGGTAATGGTGTCGGTCACGATGCCGGTGCCGACGTTGGTGATGGAGACTTCCGCTCCCGGAACCACGCCGCCACTCTCATCCCGGACCGACCCGGTCACGGTCCCCACGTTCTCCTGCGCCAGCAGGGGAAGGCAGGAGAGCGCCAGAATCAAGCTCAAACTCAATACTCTACTCATTGCTACTCCTCGGACGTTAAAGTGAAATGACTGTTGGGATGACGCGGTCGATCGCAACACAGCCGTCGATCTCTGAAACTCGCCGCGCAGCCAATTCAATCTGGCAACTTATAGACCATCCATCCACGTAACGTCAAGATTTTATCGGAGGAGGATGACAGTCCGGAGGTGATCCTCGTACGGGTCCTGTCAACCCGCGCGGCCATCGATCTCGGCGACCCCTTCCGGCTTCACGCAAGCGCCAGGCACAGGTCGCGGGATGCGGTTACGACAGGCCCTCGCTCCGGCTCTCCCGTTGAGGCTTCCAGCAGTCCTGCTGAAGGTCAAGAAAGTCCTCAATGGCGCCAAAAAAAGAGGGGACCGGCATCTGCCGGCCCCCTCCGGGTTCCAATCGCCTCTGCTATTTCGCCGGAATCAGAAGTGAATCGAAAGATTCAGTTGGATGATCCTCGGAGGAAAGGAGACCGTACGGATGGTGCCGAAGGCCGCCTCGTTGCCGATGTCGGTATTCGGGTTGCCCCAGATATGGCGGTTGAACAGGTTGAAGAAATCGGCTCCCAAGCGAACGTAGACGTCCTCGGCGAGATAGGTATCTTTCTGGATGGCGGCGTTCTCGTTGAAATAGCTGCAGGCTCGTGTCGAAGGCAACGTCCTGGTATTCCCCAAGGTAAAAGGCGCAGGATTGGCAAAGGCGTTGATATTGATGTATCGGTTCCGGGATGGGTCGTTGGGGTCGTAATCGCCACAGTCGACACCGGTCCGAACCGATACCCCGTCGACCCGGTCCGGCCAGATGGCGTTGAAGCCGCCCGGATAGCGGACGCGGCTGCTCACATGGAGGGGCTGCGCGGAGAAATAGGCCTGCTGCATCCCGATGTTCCAGCCACCGATCAGCTTCTGCACTACCGGACTGGCGCCTGCGCCCCAGCGCTTTCCCGGTCCGAAAGGCAATTCCCACATCCAGCTCAAGGCAACATTCTGGGGCCGGTCCTGGTCGTACAAATACCTAAGGTGCCGTTGCGAAGTATGCTGGATGTGGCTGGCGAGCGAATGCCCCTGGTTAGCCCACCTGGCGTTGCCCAGCGCTTTGGAGATGGTGTAGTTGAGCATGAAGCTCAACCCGTGTCCGTAGCGCTTCTGCAGGGACAGCACCGCACCATGGTAGGTCAGGTCGGTTACGGGGGCAGCGCGTTCGTTGATGTTCAGCATGTGAGGAAACGGTCTGAGCGCCTGGTTCACAGGTCCCGTAAATCCCTCATAGGGAGCAGTGATTCCTGCCGCTGCGGCTGCCGGGGAATTGATGTCGGCAAAGAGCAGGCTGCCCAGCGCCAGGTGCCTGGGGTCAAGCTGGTTCAATCGAACGGCGTCGTTGCTGGGGAGGCTGTGGCTGAACTTGCCGTGGTAGTTGGCCCGAAAAGCCGTACCCCAGCCCAGGTCTCTTTCCACGCCGAAGTTGACGGTCAGCGTCCTGCCCGCCTTCATGGTGTCCCGGTTCAGGGCGACTACCGACTGGCCGTTGGCGAAGGAAGGGTCGATGTCGGGCAGGTTGGGAAGGATATCCGGAAATCCGTCATCCCAGTTGAAGGCGGGGGTCACACCGGCGTCCAGGCTCGCAGCGGTCACATTGAGAATCCATCCGATCGCGGGCGTATTGAATCCGCTGGTCATGGCGCCGAAGTGTGGGAAGTACATGTAGGCGGCGCTGGCCTTCAAGACGGTCTTTTCGTCAGGCGAGTAAGCCAGCCCCAGACGAGGCCCCCAGTTGCTCCAGAGGGTCGGCGCCACTCGTTTGAACCCGTTCCGGCCCGGACCCTCACCCCAGAACCACAGGGCCCCCGGAAGTCCACCGGCACCGGGGTTGGGGATGGTCGGGTTGAAGGCCCCGATGCGGTCGTAACTCTCTCCCGCGGTGATGAAGATATCGTTGCGGAGGCCGTAATTCACCGTCAACTTGGGGGTGGCGCGCCAGGAGTCCTGAAAGTAGAAACCCCAGGCTCCGCCATCGCGTTTGAAGGCCGTCGGGCTATTGACGGTGGCCCTGTCCACCTCGCCCAGGTACTGGCTGGCAAAGCCCCATCCTGTTCCAGGGAAGCCCGGCAGACCGGTCGTGCGATCCTGAAAGGAGAAATTTCCCTGACCAAAAATCGACGAATCCCCTTTGGAGACCGACAGCAAATAGGAACCGCCGAATTTGAAATTGTGCGAGCCCCTGACCCAGGTCGTGTCGAAGTGGGCGGGTACGGTCT
>JAJDTT010000105.1 GCA_022827025.1 Acidobacteriota bacterium | reverse complement strand
TAGCGAGAAAGTGGAGAATCGAGGCCAGATTTTCACGATTTAGAGGCGCATAGTTGTTCTATTCGCCGAGAAATCGGGGAAATATGGACCGATTATACGCTTTCGCAGCAGATCAATTTCTGCCGCGCAGGCTCCTAGTCTTCGAACCGCCAAGCCGGAACCGGTTTGCCCGAGGAGTGGACCTCCTCGAGGTAGGCCCCGGATTGGGGAGCCGGTCCCAACTGGCGGACGATCTCTCCGTACTCCAGAATCCGGGTCACCATGACGTTGTGCCAGCGTCCATCCCGTAGTCTCAGGTTCACGGCAACGGGATGATCCACGTTCCAGGTGGAGCCTCCGGGAGGGGTTCCGAATTCACTCCGGCAGTCGCGGGCGATGATGGGCGTTTCCAGGCCCGTTCGGTCCGCCCGCAGAGGCCACAGCGCCAGAGTCTCCCGCAACCAGCCGCCGCCCCGTTGATTCCCCTGGCGGTCCCGGGGCAGCCGGTAGGTGTGGGGCCAGGGGTGCATGTGAACCTGGTAGAGGTTGGACGCCACGTAAAGGCTGCCGTCGGTGGCCGGGTTGAGGTTGATGGGAGTGCTGCCGATGATCCCCCGGACGTAGATGATCTGTTCCCAATTCCGGCCCTGATCCGTGGAACGCCAGATGCGCACGTCGTTGTAATCCGGCTCCTTGCCGCCGCGCACGCAGAAGAGAAGGGAGCCGTCCCGGTCGCGCGCCACGCTGGGCTCGAACGAATTGTCCCCGCCGGTCACGGAGATGATGTCCGCCGCTTCCCATTTCCCGTTCCGATGCTTCCAGCGCACCAGCACGGCTCCGGTGGGTTGCGGCGCCACGGTACCGAAGCGAGGGACAGGCGCCCCGACCATCCCCAGAAGCAGGTCTTCTCCGTCGAGGATGGCCGGGCCCAAGCCGCGGTTGGTGACCCGCCAGCCGGAGATGAGCTCGGACTCTCCCACCTTGCGGGTTTCCACAACCCGGAACGACTCGCCATCGAACGCGTATTGTTGAACCTCGAAATACTTGTGTTGCTCGTTTCCTCCGAAAGGTTCGACTCCCCTCGGATTTTCGGAGTGCCAGACTTCGCCGCCGGACGCATCTGAGTTGGCAGCCGGCCAGCCGATGGCGCTGGCCACGCCGAACCCGGTCCCGCCCTGTTCGTACTCGGACCCGTCCGCGCGCCTTGCCCCTCGGGGAATGAATCCGCCCTGGACCGGATACTTGACCATGACGGCCGGCTTTCCGGGAGGATCGGAGTTGGGATTGGGTTCGAGGTGATTTCGAGAAAGGACGACGGCCCGGTCGGCCCGTACGTCCGAGAGGTCGTCGAAAAGGATCCCGTCGGTGCCGATCTCGAAGTCGACTCCGGGACCGTATTCGCGGCGGATGCCGCAAAACAGAATTGCCTGGCGCGGACCGACCTGGAAGGCGGCGCCCAGCCCGTAGCGCCAGGTGGCATTGTCCGGCTGGGTTGGAGGCACCTTGATGTCGGGGCCGCCCCGAGTGACGCTGATGATGCCGGCCGCCGGCACCGGGCTGGCCGCCATCATTGCAGACCAGAGACACAACAATACCCACGTTGTCCTGCTCATTGCCGTCCTTCCTCGTCTAAGAAGCAAGCAGGGGTGATTTCCAATCGCTCCTGCTTCGGTGTCCGGGAGTCACTCGGAGTTCGGCGGTTGGGAAACCGCCGCTCCCGTCCTTTTTCCTCAGGTCCCTCGCTACCTTTTCGGGCTGTCACTCCGGTCCAGGCCGGCCCAGTGGATTCCACCGGTCCCGTGATCGTATCTCCGGTAGTGATCCGCCAGGACGTCGTAGCCGAAGTCGTTCTCGTAGTCCCGCCAGACCGAGTGACTGTGGTTGCTCAGGTTCTGGGTGTTGTCGTACTCGATGAGAAACGTGGGGGCCTGGACGCGGTAGTAGTTGCCCCTGGAATCCCGGTTCCCGGTGGTCCTGCCGCCGATGGGAACGGCCTCGGGCTTGGGCCGGCCGATGCGCCCCGCCCAGGCGAAGTAGAGTTGATCCCGGGGCGTTTCCCGAGCGGTTTTCATGCGGCTTGCCGCCACTTCCTGAGGCATGTTGCCGGCGTATTCGCCAATCAACTCCATCAGACCCTCATATTGCGCCTCCGTCATCTTGGATGCCGGCAGCCCCTTGAGGGCGCCCTCAATCTTGGCCCGGCGGTCGGCCATGGTGAGGATGTCCTCGGGCGCCACCTCCTGGTAGATGGCCTGCCGCTGCTGCTCCGGGTCCAGGCTCTTGAGCAGGGCGACCGCCATGTCCTCTTCCCGCTCCAGGACTCTCATCCCCTTGTGGGCCCCTTGGGCCACTTCGTGGGGATTGGCGCCGAAAAAGGTGGGACTGGAGGAGATGAGCTTGCCGTCCTTGAGGGTGTAGTGAACCGAGAGATGGTGTCCCTCCACCCGCCAGCCCCAGTTGCCCTCGTCGCCGGGGGTTCCGAAGATGGAGAAGTGGAACCTCTCGGCGTCGCGGTGCCCCGTGTGGTCGTCCTCGATGGCGCGGATGATCTCTTCCATGCTCATGACGCGAGTCGCCTTGGCGAATCCGCTGCGGCTCAATCCCGAAGCCAGCAGAGCGCTGGCCAGGTGTTTCTGCATGGGGTTCATCTGCTTGAAGGTGATCCCGTTGCGGACGTAACCATAGACTCTGGTGAATCCCCCTTCGGGGAAGTAATGCCAGTCGCCCCGATGATCGGCGTCGAAGGGGAAGAGTGTGTAGGACCGCTGGACCCGGTCCAGGGACTGGGACAGGACCTGGGCGGCGTCACGCATGAGCGCTTCGGTCGTGGGGGTCCCGTGGTTGGCTACCAGAGCGGCGCCGGAGAACAACAGGGCCGCCAACCAGATTCGCAAGTGGTTTCTCATGACATTCCTCTCTTTGGGATCAGGTCCGGACGTCCACGAATCGGACCCGGATAGTACTCGCCCAGTCTACCAGAGTCCCGCTCCCGCGACCCGCGTCATCCCTTTCGGAACCGGCGGAGCGCCTGGTGAACGTAGCTCGCCAGGCTTCCGGCCAGCAGATTCGCCGTCAAGGCGATGGGTCCGATCCAGATGAAACTCACCGGGTCGTACCCGGTCTCCGAATCGAATCCGAAGATGGGTCCGGAGTAGGCCACGAGAACGGCGGCGGTGATGCCGGTCACGGTGCCGCAGACGACTCCCAGGGGCGTGGCGAAGCGGACGAACAAGGCGAACAGGAAGAGGGCGAACAGGGGAGTCGAGAGCAGCCCCGAGGTCTTCTGGCCGACCGCCCAGATGTTCCCCGGCACGTTGTCGATCAGGGAGCCGACCACCACCACGATCATGCCGATGGAGAACGCCATGATCTTGGCCAGGCGGGTGCGGGCGCGCCGGCTGGCCGGCAATCTCCCGAACCGGTGCAGAAAATCGCGGCTGACCACGGCGGTGATGGAGTTGACGCCCGAGTCGACGCTGGACATGCCGGCCGCGAACATGGCCGACACCACGAGCCCGGAGATGCCGGGAGGCAGCACGTAGGCAATGAAATAGGGAAATACGCTGTCGGCCCCCTGGCCGACGTTGATGTGGGAGGGAAGCGTCTGAGCCGCCTGCTGCACGTACCCGAGAAGGGCGAGCCCGGTGATCCAGAGAGTGAGGACGACGGCGAGACCGGCAAGGATATTGGCGATCATGGAGCGCCGAGCCGCCTTCAGGCTCCCCGTGGCCATATATCTCTGGACGTGGGTTTGGTCGGAGGCGGCTCCACAGATTCCCTCGAGGGTGACGTAGATCACCGATCCGAAGACCGTGACCCGAACCGCCGGGTCGAGGCTGAACCACGGCTGGTGGTCCCAATGGGGCTGCCAGGAGGTGGGGACCCAGGTGACGCCGCCCAGTTGCCAGGTCACGATCCCGATCACGAGCCAGGCTCCCCCCAGCATGAGGGTCAACTGGAGGGTGTCCGTGATGACGACGGTCCGCAGACCGCCGACCGACGTGTAGATCACGGCCACGAATCCCGTCACCAGGATGACCACCGGAATCCACGATTCGTCCACGCCCAACATCACGGTCATGGCCTTGGCCGACAGGTAGACGAGAAGCGACATCCAGATCAGGCGCGAGAGCACGAATATGACGGCTCCCAGGAGCCGGATCCGCAAACCCAGCCGGTCTTCCAGGTATTCGTAGGCGCTGGTGACGCGCCGGCGCATGTAGAGCGGAAGGAAGACGTAGCCGATGACCAGGTAGAGGATGGGATAGACCATGAAGTTGTTGAACATGGCCCCGGGGCCCTTGCCGATGGCCTCGCCGGGGACCGCCAGGTAGGAGATGGTGCTCAGACCGGTCGCGTAGATGGAGAACCCCACCAGGATGGCGTTCATGCGCCCGCCGCCGGTGAAATATTCCTTGAGGCTGGACTGACGCCGTCCGTAAAAATATCCCAGGGCCACGGTGCCCAGGGCGTAGAGGGCGATGATCCCCCAGTCGATGGCTGTCAGTCCCTCGCCCGGGCTATTCAAGGAGGTCCTCCTGCTCGCGGGTCAGGACTTCGGCCTCGGTTGAGGTCATCCGGCAGCGGTCCCGCAGGCGGAGCCCGATGCCTCCGACGGCGGACGTCAGGAAGGCCCCGAGGATGACAGGTTCCAGAACCGGATCCGGGACCTCCAGACCGGTCCCTTCCCTGATCAGAAAGCCGATGTAGTTGTGAGGCAGGTCGAGGTCACCCAGAGACCGCCGCACCTGCCAGTGCCAGTCGGTGCAGACGCAGTAGCCCCACCCCCGCCAGAAGCCGAGTCCGAACCAGGAAACAGCGGTCAGGACGAGTGCCGCCAGGCTCAACCGCCGGGTTCGAGACCAGGTCCAACCCAGGACCACCAGGAGGATCCAGAGGGAGTGGAAGAGGAGGAAGAAGGTGTCCAGAAGGTGGAGAAGATTCATCGTTTCCTTCCATCCGCTACGCCGCCTTTCCGCTCCGCAATCGAACAGTCGGTGGAATTTGCACGATACTGCGCCGAAGTCCCGCCCGCAAATGCGGTCCGGGCGGTTGGCCGTTCAGCATCATTCGCCGGCGCTCGGACGCCGCCTCTTTCCGTCATCGCCGCCTTGATTCCGTTTCGGGAAGTGTGGCAACATTCGCGCCCGAATATGGACGCATTGAAGTGTGATCTCCTGATTGTCGGCGGCGGCGCAGCCGGGCTGCGGGCGGCCGTGGCGGCAGTGGGAGTGCAGCCGGACCTGGACATCGTCGTGGTCTCCAAGGTCTATCCCATGCGCAGCCACACCGTGTCGGCCGAGGGCGGCACGGCGGCCGTGCTTCGCGACTACGACAGCCACGACCTGCATTGTTTCGACACGATTCGCGGAAGCGACTACCTGGCGGACCAGGATGCCGTGGAGCTTTTCGTGGATACGGCTCCGAAAGAGGTCCTACAACTGGAGCATTGGGGCTGTCCGTGGAGCCGGGACCGGGACGGGCGCATCAGCGTTCGGGCGTTCGGGGGCATGAGCGTCAAGCGGACCGTCTTCGCCTCGGACAAGACCGGGTTCCACATGCTTCACAGCCTCTTCCAGCACTCGTTGCGCTTTGCCAGGATCCGGCGTTTCGACGAGTGGTTCGTCACCTCACTCCTGGTGGACGACGGAAAATGCGTGGGCGTCACCGGCCTGGATCTGGCCACCGGGCGGATCCAACCCATCCTGGCCAAGTCCGTCATGCTCTGCACCGGTGGAGGTGGCAAGATCTTCCCCTTCACCACCAACGGCAACATCAAGACCGGCGACGGGATGGCCATGGCCTACCGGGCCGGAGCGCCGCTGAAGGACATGGAGTTCGTCCAGTACCATCCCACCGGCCTGCCCGGGACCGGAATCCTGATCACGGAAGCCTCCCGGGGCGAGGGTGGGTATCTCTTCAACCGCGAAGGCGAGAGATTCCTGGAGCGCTACATTCCGGGGAAAATGGAATTGGGACCCAGGGACATCCTCTCCCGGGCCATTATTTCCGAACGTCAGGCGGGTCGAGCCTTCGAAGACCGGCATGGCGAGTATGTCCACCTGGACCTCACCCATCTGGGTGAGAAGGTCATCAACGAGAAGCTTCCCTTCGTCCGGGAGCTGGCGTCCAAGTACGTGGGGATCGACCCGGTCTATCAGCCCATTCCGGTCCGTCCCGTGGTGCACTACATGATGGGCGGCGTCAGTACCGCAAACGACGGGAGCACGCCCCTGGAGGGCCTCTACGCGGCCGGAGAAGTCGCCTGCGTCACCATCAACGGCGCCAATCGTCTGGGGTCCAATTCTCTGACCGAATGCCTGGTCTTCGGAGGATTCGCCGGCGAGGCGGCCGCCCGCCACGCCCAATCCACCGGCCTTGTCGATTCGGGCCGGGTCCGAGCGGCGGCCCGCAAGGAGGAGCAGCGGATCGAGCAGGGATTCCTCCATCGGGAAGATGGGACCGAGCGCATCAGCGGTCTGCGGGGCGAGATGCAGACCGCCATGGAGAAGGGGTGTGGAGTCTACCGGACCCGGGACAGCCTGCTGGAGACCACCAGGGAACTGGCGGAGTTGAGAGAGCGGTTCGCCGACGTCCGCATCGACGACCGGGGGAAGGTCTTCAACACCGACCTGGTGGCGGCCCTGGAACTGGACTTCATGCTGGACGTGGCCCGGTGCATCGCCGGGGCCGCCCTGACTCGCGAGGAGTCACGCGGGGCTCAGGCCCGGGTCGACTTTCCCGAGCGCGACGACGAACAGTTCCTGCATCACCAACTGTCCCTCATCTCCGAGGAGGGTCCACGGTTGGAGACCCAGCCGGTGACCATCACCCGTTGGGCTCCCGAGGAGCGGAAATATTGAGCCAGGAGCGAGATGCCGGCATGAACAAAATCGACATCACCGTCATCCGGTACGATCCGGAGAATAGTCCCGCCCCGTTCGAGCAGACCTACACCATCCCCTACGACGATGAGATGGTGGTCCTGGACGGCCTCAACTACATCAAGGACCACGTCGACGGGAGCCTGAGCTACCGTTGGTCGTGCCGCATGGGGGTGTGCGGAAGCTGCGGCATGATGGTCAACGGAGAGGCCAAGCTGACTTGCGCCGTCTTTCTGAAGGACTACCCGCAAGGGGTGCAGGTGGGTCCTCTGGACCATTTCCCGGTGATCCGGGATCTGGTCATCGAGATGGACGATTTCATGGACAAGCTCCGGGCGGTGAAGCCATGGATGATTCGGGAGCAGGAAAAGCCGGTTGAAGAAGGGGAGTATCTGCAGTCCCCCGAGGAGCTGCAGCTCTTTCGACAGTTCAGCATGTGCATCAACTGCGCTCTCTGCTACGCGGCCTGCCCGGTCTACGCGGCGGACCAGACCTTCATCGGACCGGCCGCCATCGCCTTGGCGCACCGGTACGACATGGATTCCAGGGAGGAGGGCCAGGACCAGCGGGCCAAGGTCATCGGAAGCCACGAGGGAATCTGGGAATGCTCCTTCGTCGGCGAGTGCTCGGTGGTCTGTCCCAAGCACGTGGACCCGGCGGCGGCGATCCAGCGTTCCAAGGTGCAACTGACGAAGGACCATATCCTCGGGATGCTCTGGCCCTGGGGGAAATCGTGAGCGTCACTTCGGCACGGCGTCCGCCTCGTTACCGGCCCCGGAGGTCGGCCCTCTGGTGGCTGGGCAGCGGGCGGTATTTCCTGTTCATGCTCCGGGAGCTGTCGGCGGTGTTCGTGGCGCTCTACGCGCTCGGATACCTGGTGGGCCTGTACCGGCTGTCGCAAGGGAAGGAGAGCTATGAGGCTTACCTTGCCCTGCTCCAGCATCCAGCGGTCCTGGGATTGCTGGGTGTGTCCCTGGTGTTCTGCGTGCTTCACACGGTGACCTGGATCCACCTGACCCCCATCGTGATGGTGATTCGGATGGGACGGAAGGTGATCCCGGCCAAATTGGTGCTGGCGGCGAATTACCTGGCCTGGATCGTGGTTTCCGGGATTCTCTGGTACCTGGTGGTGAACTGAGATGGGTGTGCGACTCAAGACGACCGACCCCATCTGGTGGGGGCTCTTTTCGGCGGGCGGCACGGTGGCGGCCTTCCTGGTCCCGGTCCACATCCTGGTGACCGGCTTGGGCGTCGGCCTGGGCTGGATCCCCCTCGAGACGCTCTCCTACGAGCGGGTTCGGGAGCTCTTGGAGAACCCGCTGGCTCGGCTCTATCTGCTGGTTTTCATTTCCTTGCCTCTATTCCACTCGGCTCACCGTCTCCGGCACATCCTGATCGACCTGGGAGGCGGAGCCCTCAAGACAGCCATCTCGATCCTCTGCTACGGCTCCGCCATTGCGGGGACGGCGGCTACCGTCTGGCTGCTCGTGTAAGGAGGGGGGACTTTCCTGTCCCCCGTCTTTTTCTTTGTTCCTTTTTGGTCATGTGCCATTCGGGGGGGGGGAAGCGTAGAGGGACTGCCGTCCACTCAACACCCCTTTAGATTCCACAGGTATCCAAAGAGATCCCAGAATATCTATTAAGTGGTTGTATTTCTTTAGTTTATACCCATTCTGAACGCGTTTCATCCTCCCCTGACATCCCTTGATATCCAACTCCATCCCGTTTGTTATGGTGTAACGGGAGCACCGGGTGCCGCTGTGTGGCCGGGCGCAGGAAATTCTGGAGGAAGCCCGGACGCTGGAGGATGGAGCCGCCCGGTTGATCTTCCCCCGGGAGGGCGGAAAGCCCCTCGGCTCGGGTCGGTTGCGCAAGCTACTGCGGTGGAACGGGATCGCCGCCGTGCCGCACGGGTTCCGGTCGTCGTTCCGGGACTGGGCGGCGGAGGAGACGGATCATCCGCGCGAGGTGGTCGAGGCGGCGCTGGCGCATGTGGTGAAGAACAAGGTCGAGGCTGGGGGGCAGGTAGCCGAGGCCCTGATTGCCTTCAGGCAAATTCTCGGCACCAACGACATGCTAGCCTACCTATCGATGATGGCTCCCCGTCTCTTGGAGCTCTGGAGGGTGCTAAAACTAACGGGGAGTCTCTACCTGCACTGCGATCCAACGGCCAGCCATTACTTGAAGCTGCTATTGGATTCGATTTTCGGGAAACTGAACTTTCGCAATGAAATTACTTGGCAACGTCACGAGAGTCATAATGACGCTACCAAGTACGGAAACATCGCCGACGTGATTCTCTACTACTCAAGGGGTTCTAGTCCGGCATGGAACCCGCTCTATGAGGCCTACGGCGAGTCGTAGCTGAAGAGGTTCAAGCATACCGACGAGGATGGGCGAAAATACAAGTTGGAAAATCTGACTGCACCTCTTCGAGGCAATTCCGGAAGGTTCGAGTGGCGGGGGACCATCCCAGGACCAACTAGGATGTGGTCCAAGAGCTTGGAAGGTTTGGAGGAGATGTGGGCTCAGGGCCGCATCGAGACAAAACGGGATGGCATTCCTAGACTAGACGGGGAAAAGGTCTGCCTTGACGAATCACCACGGAAACCACTTCAGAATATCTGGACCGATATTCCACGAATTGCGAATACCTCAAGAGAACGCCTCAGCTATCCCACGCAGAAACCCATAGCTCTCCTTGAGCGGATCGTCAGGTCAAGCAGCAACGAAGGCGACACCATCTTGGACCCCTTCTGCGGATGTGGAACAGCCATTGCCGCAGCTCAGAAGCTCGATCGTCGCTGGATCGGGATCGACATCACCCAGTTGGCTGTTTCCCTAGTCCGATACCGGCTGCGGGACTCCTTCGGGAAGGACTGCCAATTTGACGTCATCGGTGAACCGGTCAGCCTCCAGGATGCGACCGCTCTGGCAGCGGACGACACCCATCAGTTCGAGTTGTGGGCTCTCGGCTTGGTCGAAGGTCGACCTGTTAAACCAAAAAAGGGAGCCGACCGGGGTATTGATGGTCAGAAAAACTTCCATGACGAAGGCCGGGGTGGAAAGACCAAGAAGATCATCTTCTCGGTGAAGTCCGGACACGTCACAGTGTCCCAGGTCCGCGACCTCGTGGGTGTCATCACCCGTGAGAGGGCATTGAGCGAGCTTCAGTACACCGAAAAATTCATCGCTTTCGTGGACGTGCTTGGATGGAAGTTTCATGTCCGTGGTTCCGATACAGGACGCGGTCTGTCACTCAAGGAGTTTTGCGAAATTACGGACATGCTGGGCAAACCCACGGAGCGCGAACATTTCAAAAAATACGGTCCCACGACCTGTCCCCAGGCACCATGGATTAGGAAGGACCTGGACTTTCGCATCACTCAAGTTTCCGACAGCGTGTTGATCTCAGCCGAGATCTCACCGGCAGGACTCATCAATCTTGTTGGCCATTGCTGGGGCGCCTGTAGGAGATTGCTATCAAAGGGAATCATGTGTCGCGGCTACATCAAACGTGGTCCGATTTATCACACAGCCGAATATCAAATTGGTGTTGGCTTCAGCGAGGCCGTCGAGGGGGAAAAGCAGGTTTCCATTTTCAGAAGAGATGCCGACGAGCGCGGGACCCCGTTCATCGAGGTTGATATGGACGTTGTCCAATATGTTCAGCGACAGTCCGATGAATGCGTAAAAGAGGTGTTTTCCCGCTGTGTCGAGACGGACGGTGACCTCACTGCCATCTTCCCGTTCAAGGGGCTCCTCAATTTCGGTTCCGATGATCCTGAAAAGGACCTTGCGTCGCTCAACGTCGTTCGAGGCTGGATACACAGGATGAAGGAACACGTAGAGAGTCACATCGATCCTTCGAATGAATCTGTACGTCAAAAGGGCGAGCAGTATGTTCGGATGCTCGACGCCCGACTCGTCGCCTGCGACCGTAGAGAAAAGCTGATCAAGAGTGTGATGCAGCCGTTTCCGGCGGATCAGTACACTCCTGAAGACTACCCTGGGCTCTTCTGATCTCTCAGCCCTTCGTCTCCTGTGCTGATCCGGACTCCCGGAAAGGTCCGTATAATATACTTTATCGTATTCTAAACCATGCCCCTGATACCCCCGTTTCCTGCGGTGTCCGCCCCGCCGCGAGAGTATGTTTCTAGCATGGTGCGGGGACGCGCGGCTTAGCCGTCCGGATTTCTGTGGGACAGTTTGAAAGCTTTGCTATGGCTGCCTGGCTCGATCCGCCTCCTGCCACCACTCCCGAAGGTTCTTTGTCACGCGCTCAAATCTTCCCCAGTAGGGCGTTTCGTCGACATTCATGGTCAAGTCCAAAACATCCTCATTCACCAACCCGTGAATCGTCGCCTTGAGGAATCCCTTTGACGTTTCTGGCGCGGCGTAAACCCGGACCCAGTATCCATCTCCCACTCGGTGCACGAAGATAGTCTGGGACGAGCCAAAGGCTCTTAGCGAATCCTCGTAGGTGATCGCCACGACCTCGAATTTGGAAGACTCGAAGCGCTGAACGTCCACCGCAGTGCCCTCGAACCGATCAAGAACTTTCTCCCATCCGCCGATCCGGGAAAGTAATGAGGAGAAGTCCGCTTCCGAAATCGGGTTTTCGATTGTCTCTGCGCTTATTATTTCGCTCGCGGCAGAGAAGTAGTCCTCACCGTCAATCCTGCCGGCACAGCGGCACGGGCGGAAACTCTCGCCCCATTCCCAGGGCGGCGCACCCTCTTCCCAGCGCGTCTCATCCTCTGCACAATCGATCGTCGTGACTCTGTACTCATGCCAGGCGAGAGTTTTGCTGACGATTCCCTTGCCGGGAACGAAATAAAAAATGTCGTCTCGGCCAGGGATGCTCGCACTGCCGCTCCACAGGTTAAACATCAGCCTGAGCCGACCCGAACCGGGGTCAATACACACCTCCGACAGATAGGAGGTCATTCCGCCCCCGTCTCCAGCGTGGACCAGTTCCCCATCGCGATAGAACTCCAGACGGTTGCTGCCATACCTGAAGGCCATTGCGAGGTGTTCTGGACCTATGGGAGAGCGCACTACCTCCGGGTTCAAGTAGCTTTTGTAATCACGCGCCAGTTCGTGGGGAATGCCCCGGATCGTGAGTCGCTCCATCTTGTGTTCATCAAAGAAGGGGCCGGTGATGGTGAACTCGAAGGACAAGGGAGGGCCTTCGACGATCGATACTTCGCTGATCGTGACGGGCAGCTCCTCGGCGCGTGCCAAAGACAGAATGAAAGCCAGTGCGATGAGCAACTTCATTACAATGGGGACTATAGACCTGCCTTGGACCTTTTGTTTCCGACTGGTGAGAATAGTGCCGTAGTATCGAGTCCCTTTGTTGTGGCTACTCACAGGTCACTCCATTCTCATCCCGGTCGGATTCGTGAGTGGTTTTCGGTGGTCCCTTCCGGATGTTTCTACGTCCGTTAACTGAAATTTACGGTCCTCGCCTCCCGTCCACACGTGATTCGGAACTTCCGACGCCGTCACCGATCCGTCCCCTGGACTGGGTCACGGCAACGGACATTACCGACAATAATTCGCGGCCCCGGCGCAGAGCTGAAGACTTCCCCGAGGACCTACTGTCAGGAAGACTGCCGACGCAGATCGCCGATCCATCTGCCGTTCCTGTAGGTCCTCGTCCACATCGATTCGTTTGCAAAAAGGGTCACGACCCAGTCACCGTGCATCTGGCCTTTCACGCAAGGGCCTTTCCATACGTTCCCATCTGCAAAGCGAAAGACCCAGTCTCCATGCATCTGCCCGTCTACATAGGGCCCTTCCAATACGCTCCCATCCGCAAAGCTCAATATCCAGTTGCCGTGCGCCTTGCCCCTCACAAAAGACCCTTTATAGGTAACATTTGTGTCGCCGGCGGGCGCGGGAACATCCGGGTCGAAACCGTCGGAATTTCCAATGAGTTGTTGGTCGATAATAACGCCTTCCGCGAAAATGGACCGCGCTCGCGCCGTTTTCCCCGTGCCGCCGTCAGCATCCGAAATTGCCGTGCCGTCTATTTTCCCAACGGCCAATCTGGCCCAGGCAACCAGCAGAACCTTCCTAGCGGCGGAGGCGCTATTGAGCTCGCCCGCCGCATGCAGGGGAGTTTTATTTTCACGGTCCAACGCCGTTAGGCTGGCCCCCGCCACGATCAAGGACTCATGTATCTTTGGGTGCTTGTTGCCCCTCGCCGCCGCATGCAGAGGGGTCCATCGATTCTTATCCCGCGCCTCCAGGTCGGAGCCGGCCTCCAGTAGCGCCTCGATCGCCCGCACAGACATCTCCCGATAGTACTTATATGGAGATCTCATGGCCAACAAACTGGGGTCACCAGCCACCAAATGTAGGGGAGTAGAGCGATCTTTATCCCGCGCTATCGGGTCGGCTCCCGCCTTGAGCAGAATCTCGACTATCTTCGGATTCTCAGCGGCCGCCACATGCAAGGGAGTTTCCTCCTTGGCATTTCGTGCGTTCACGTCGGCCCCGGCCGCCAGCAGCGCCTCGATCACCTCCGGATTCCGTATGAAGTGTGCCGCTAGATGCAAGGGTGTGGAACTGGCCCAATCCCGCGCCTCCAGGTCGGCCCCCCCTTTGACTAAGAACTCGATGATGGCGGGATTCCTGTTGTGGGAGGCCGCTTCATGCAGGAGTGTGCGGCCACCAGCAACGTTCGTCTTGGGATCCGCGCCGGCCGCCAGCAGCGCCTCGATCACCTCCGGATTCCCGTTGGATCGAGCCGCCGAGTGGAGAGGCGTATCCTTGTTCTTATCCCGCGCGTTGGGGTCCGCACCTGCCTTAAGGAGCACTTCCACCACGGCTGGATTCTCGTTGCCCCCTGCCGCTAAAAGCAAAAGGGTTGTTCTCACCTCATCGTCCAGAGCCTTCGTCCCGGCCGCCTCCAATAGCCTCTTGATCACCTCTGGATTCCCGTTGCCCAGGGCTGAAAGTTGCAGCGGTGTCGGGTAATTTTCATCCGGCTGCGCCATTGGGTCCGCCCCGGCCGCCAGCAACGCCTCGATCACCTCCGGATTTCCATTGAACATGGCCGCCCGATGCAGAGGAGTGTTGTACCAGTGGCTGGCGATATGATGTGGGTGTCCCGGCCCCGACAGTGCATCCACGTCGGCCCCGGCCGCCAGCAGGGACTGGATCACTCCCAGATTCTCGTTATGCTCGGCTGCAAAATGCAGGGGCGTGTCACGCTTTGCGTCCCGAACATTCACATCCGCGCCAGCCGCCAGCAGCGCTTCGATCACTGCAGGAGTCTTCGTGTATCCAGCCGCTAGATGCAGGGGGGTAGCGTGCCCGTATACATCCCGCTCCATCAGATCGGCGGCGGCCAGGCACGCGTTCACGTCCCGGACCGTGGCCATCTCGAAATATTCTTTCGTGTTCCACTTTCTACAATCGAGAGGCGCCTCTTGCGCCGACGGCTCCAGAGCCGTCCATAGCACCGCCCAGGCGCTTACCGTCAACATTACTCTGATCATGGTCTTCTCTCCTAGGCAGGACTGCCGGCGCAGACCGCATGCCAACGGCATCGCGTAGTTTAACTGCCTGTCAGCGTAAACCTAGCCCAGTTGCCAGTAAAGGAAGATTTCAGGGCTGAACTCCAAGCGAGCGGCACCAACCGGAGCGACCGAGGAACAAGCTGAAACGCTTCCTCGGGTTCAACCGGAAAACTCTCTCGCCAGAGCCTCAACTGGACGTCCCTCAACCCGAGCCGTTCCCACCGTCTTTCCGTCACGGCGCGTCGACAACGAGGATCGACGGTCTCAACCCGTCCCGGCATCCGGTCGCACAGAAGGCTCTCGGAGCCGCCGCCCGGCTTGGATTACGGATTGAAATACCTAGTCGGCCGGGTTCCGAATCTCTTTCCGTCTATATCCATTAACTGAAATTGGCGGACATCCTGCGGCAAAGAATAGAGATTCTCCGGTTCTCCCAGGAGACGTGGTACGATTTGCCCCACGGCGAAATCGTCCTCCCACTGAAGGACCTCAACTTCGAGGCTCAGTGTACCCTCCGACCTCCTGAACCGCTCGCAGTGCTGGGAGGCAGGCAACCCCCGAATCTCCCGGCATCCAGCACAGGTCCGTTCGAAGCTCATGAGGGTCGTTGCGCCAGGAGCTCGCACATTTCTCCGTAGTGGGGACTGTCCATCTGAAAGCTCCGATAGCCGCAGTGCGGACAGCGGTAAGCGCGGCGGGAGCGCAGCCTCTCCACCGCCTGCTTCCTGAGGGTCTCCAACCGTTCCTCGTGGATGTCAGGGGCGCTCATGCGTCCCATCTTGCCCGTCACAGTTTCATTTCTGGCCTTCCCGCAGGGATCAATGGGACGGGAGCGACCCCTCCAGGCGATGGCACGGCAGTGCACATCAGCCTTCCCCGCTGTGCCGATCCGGGAGGCAAAAAGGGGGGGCGCTCCCGTCCTCCTCAAAATGCCCCGATCGGCACGGCCGAGCCGCGAGTTGGACAGCAACTGCAACGGGCACAGTAGGTTAGAGAAAAGTGTCCGTGCACGCCGAAAGGCCTCTTTCGTGCACATGCCCCCCGTTGTCCCATGTGCGCTCCCCGATCGGCACCAAACACTACTTGTCAGCAGCGAAAACCAGGCTCCGGCCAACCGGTTTGGGTGAGTGTCCATCGTCCCACTCTCGGCCGGGGACAGACTCGCGCCGACCGGGAAGCCAGCGAGAGGCGCGGCGGGAATCCTGCGCGAGGGACCCATTCTTATGGGACGCGACAAATAAAAGCGCCCGGTTCAGCGCCGGAATGGTGATCCGGCGCGGGTTCTGGCGCCACTGGGGGGCCTGGGGGGACAGGTCCCACCGGTCCTTTCTCTGGAGCCATGGTACGATTCGCCCCACGGCGAAGACCCCGGATCCAGAAAGGAGGAGATGCAATGGGCATTCGTCGGTGGGGCTTCACCGACCCCCAAACTCGGCGGTTCGGTCTGGAGTTGAGGCTCGAAACTCCTCCATGGGGAGTCCACGGGTAACTGTTCGGTGAAGCCGTGGTCTCGAACTTCTCACGGGTTCGGCTTGATGGCGCACGAGCAGCCGACGAGCGCCCCCACTTCCACCTCCGCCCAGACAGCGGGCAGAGCGGAGACGAGACCCGTGGTGCCGGAACGATGTGGTCGGTTGGCCAGCCGCGCAAAGGGATTTCGCGGCACGGCGAGCAGCCTCGGCTGGCCTGTCCAAAGGTGGTCCAGCCGCCGCGCTGGTGGATCAGCGGCAACGCCGACGCAGTATGGCTTGCGCCGGCGGGAGGATGCCGACCGACCGTTCTTCCACGGGCTGACCAAACAGTTACCCTTGGACGTAACCCGGTCCGTCAAGCTCCCTCCTAACCTTGGAGATACGGCGCGATCCCGTTACGCATTTTCCGCTCCACTTCTTCGTTGCCGCGTCGGGCCGAGTAGGACCAGATGCGGTGGATCGGCCCCGGAACACGCAAACCGGCGTTGTTCTGAAGCCATTTCACCGCCGAGTGCGCTTCGCCGCCGACACAGAAAACGATTACCGGTCGCACCGCGTCGACTTCCATCTGAAGGATCCCGCTCCATTTACGAGCCGTTCGCCGCTTCTCGTGCCGGGGAACTTGCGTCCAATTGTCCACTAAAGCCGCCTGCTTGATGACGTTCGTAATGTAGCAGTGCCAGCCCCCCGGCTCCCAGATCTTGCCGTCCTTCAACCCGAGGTCGCACAGCACCTTGCGGAAGCGCTTGTCCCGGCGGTGGTCGGGATTCCCCGTCCATTGAGTATCAAAGTTGGGTGGGCCGCCGAAAGGGCTTTCTGTGATCGCCCGGAGCGCTGACAGAGACGGAATCTCGCACACGAACATCACGTCGGCGCTGGGGTCGCCGAGGGCTCCGTAAAGCCAGGGATACTTCTCTATCTGCTCTTCCCAAAAGGGAGGCTGAAGGGTTCTGAGCCTGTCGTGAATCGCCTCGCGCAGTTCAAGGAAGTGTCGGTGGGGCATCCCATTCTCCGTCGTCGATTCGCGGGAGCCCGTCGCTCCCAAGATTTTCTCCAGGGGTGACCACGCGTCGTCCGCTGCGGAGCCGTGCCGGCCGGCCACCACACTTATGGTCGCCCGCAACCCGATGCCAACATCCGGGGAAACGCGGCTGTCGCCGCGCAACGACTCAACCAGCGACCTTCGGATCCTCGGTTCGCATCACCTGATCCAAGTGTGGATGCAGGTAACCGTTCGGGCAAGCCGTGGTGGAGTGGTCGAAACGACATTCTCTCCGTAGCGATCAATTCTCTTTAGGTTGCTGGCGGGCTTGAGCCACTCGTCGCGGCGGCAAGACCTCCCGCGGACCGGATAACGGCAGATGGTCGTCAGCCGCGAAGTCCTTACACACCACGCGACCCGCCCCTATCGTTCCGACAACCACGGGTCGCTTCTCGACTCTGTGCTTCCATCCCATGGAGGTGAATGGGTGGCACTTCGTTGGGTGCCCGGTCGCCATTGAGCGCGAAGCCGTAGGCCCGGCACAGGAAGTCGATCCCCACGGCCTGACCGAACGGTTACGTCCACGGACCTCCAATACGGTCGAATGGAATCCCGTTTAGAACGTGGGATGTAATGAGGGAATCAGGTCGGGAGGAAAGATAATAACTCCTGTAATATCATATACTTATGAGATCTCTTCCGTAGACGTCTCCCCTACTCCCCCTGGGATCGGCGCCTATAAGACGCCGGTCCCAGTCGGCGCGTGAAACACGCCGCTCCCGGCGACAGGGATGTCGCCGCTCCATGTCGCCGCTGGTCGCCGCTCCATCGAAACGAAACCTTTTCTGCCGAGAATCCGTCTACTACACAGAACGTTATTCAAGGCAGGTGACCGAGATGATGAAATCGGGAATTGCGGGTAATCGTGGCGGCTACGGACGGGTTTACGGGGGCTCAGGCTCTGCCGGGCGCCGGAATACCGGCTCGACCCCATGGGATCGGGATGAAGTCCTGGGGCCGGGGTCGGATGCAGGCAGGAGAAGCCACGGGGACGACACGATCTTTACCTACCTCAGGGAGATGGGATCGATACCTCTGTTGACGGCCAAGCAGGAGACCGAGATCGCCAGCCGGCTGGCGAAGGGACGGGAGCGGCTCGCCGATAATCTATACCGTTGTCCGCTTGCCGTCGGGGAACTTCTTTCCTGGGGGCCGCGGCTGCAGGTCGGAGAGATTCGGATCCGGGAGATCGCCCGTCTGGATTCCAAGGCCACCTCCGGCGTCAAAGCCGGGGAGTGGTTCCGGATGCAACTGGGGACCATTGCCCATCTGGACCAGCGCGCCCGACGCCTGTGGCGGCGATGGCGGCAGGCCGTACAGGATGGGGAACCCGGCTTCCGGGAATTGCTGGGCTTGGCTCGCGTTCGCCACGCCATCGCCGGGCGGATTCGCAAGCTGGGACTGAAGGAGGAGGCTCGAGTCCGCCTGCTCAAGTCGCTCAAGACCTCTCTGGAACCGATGCTGGACCTGGTCAACACGAGCGAGCGGCTCAGGAAGAGTCCCGCGGCGGAGGACCAGGGCAGATACCGGGAGGTATGCAACGAATTGGAGCAGTGGGAGCAGTCCCGGTGCGTGACCCGGGAGCAGGCGCGCCGAGCCTTCGGCCGCATCTGCGACGCGGAGCGCAAGGCCGTCGATGCCAAGCAGGAACTGGTGCAGTCGAACCTGCGGTTGGTCGTGTCCGTGGCCAAGAAATACCGGGGCCGGGGGCTGGCTTTCCTGGATTTGATTCAGGAGGGGAATATCGGCCTGATGAAGGCGGTCGACCGCTTCAATCACCGTCTGGGCTTCAAGTTCTCCACGTACGCCCACTGGTGGATCCGGCAGGCGATCCAGCGATCCATCTCCGAGAAAGGCAGAACCATTCGACTTCCCGTCCACATCTCCGAGGTGGTCTACAAGTCCGTCCGAACGGCTCGCGAGTGGACCCGGATCCATGGCCGCCAACCCAGTACGGAAGAGCTCGCCGGAGTCGTGGGACTGCCGGCGGACCGGGTCCGGCGCATCCTGGAAATCGCGCGAAAGCCGGTTTCCCTGGAAGCCCCGATCGGCCGCGACCAGGAGGGTAAGCTGCAGGACATCCTCGAGGACTGCACCGGCGAGTCTCCCTCGGAAGAACTGCTGCGTCTGAGCGTTGCGGATGAAACCTCAGGCATCCTCATGAATCTGGACTCCCGAGAGGAGCGGGTGCTTCGCCTGCGGTTCGGTGTTGGGGAAGACAGGGAGCATACTCTGGAGCAGATCGGCCGCGTTTTCTCCCTGACCCGGGAGCGGATCCGGCAGATCGAGGCCATGGCTCTCCGCAAGTTGCGGCGAGCGTATGCCGGCCGGTGCTCAGTCCAGGCCGCCACACCGTAAATCGCCGCCGCGGCCGTCCGACGTGGTTACTCGATGGTCACCAGGACAGGATGGGAGGCGTAGTCGACCGACTCTTCCAGGATTCCCAATCCTCGCATCTTCTCGGTACGTTCGCTGCGGTGCCGGGTCACGACGTAGATGGGCACGGTCATGGGCTCCAGCGATTCCTCCGCCAGAATATTCAGGATGCGGGAGTGTTCGCCCTTGCTGATGACCAGCCCCGCATTGGTGGACCGTCCGTCAACGAACAGGCCGGGGGGGCGATTCTTCACTTCGATCCCCACTTCATGAGCGAAGTCATCCGGACAGTCGATCCGGACATGGAGGCGGCCCTGGGACCCCCGCTTCAGGACCAGGTGTTCCGGTTCGACCAGAGGCCGGATGGCAGGGGGAGGGACCAGGGAGACCAGGTTCAGCCCACTGTCCGGGTCCACCGCCGCGTGGATTCTCGCCCGGCCTCCGATTCGGGCGCGCCCTTGGATCTTGAGCGTGTGACCGGGTGGCGCCGGAGGCGCTGAAGCGTCCGCGGTGAAGATCAGCGTCGTCTGGAACTCGTCCCGGCGAATGGCGCCCGGTTCGGCCCGGATGCCGGGCGGCAGATCCACGGCTTCGATCCGGATTTCGTCCCGGAACCCGTCGACCCGCAGGACCGACACCACCAGGGGAACGCTCCCACCCCGGGGGACGTTGGGGCTCCTGGCCCCCGCTCCCCTCAGGTCCCGCTGTTGCATGAAGCCGTCGTCCAGGTAGAGCCGGAAATCGGGCCTGGCGGGACGGAACGTGAGACGGTACGTATGGCGGAGTCCTCCCGAACCGTTCAGGTCCCGCAGGCGAACCAGGTATTCTCCGTCTGCCGGGGGATCGAACAGAAGATACGAGTCCTTGCCGTAGACGGGACCGCCGTCGTCGTTTCGATAGAAGAGGGTCAGGGTGGATGAATCTCCCGTGGGCGGAGCTTCGGGAGGAAGGATCTCCACCTTCCGGGCGTTGTAGTTTTTGGGATGGTTCTGGGGACTAGTGCCCAACCAGGCCAGGCGTTGGCCCAGGAGGCCCTGGGCCAGGGAGAAGTCGTCCGAGTGGCGGAGGCCCTCTTCCAGGCGGACCAGCTCCCGCTCGCTCAGGAGGACGAAGTCTCCTCCCCGAAACGCCGTTCCGTTAGCCAGGTCGAACCGCTGCAGTTGCAGGGAGCGGGAGGCCAGGGGCTCCAGGTGGCTTCCTTCGAAGATGGTCCTGAGCCGGGCCCGGGGCAGGGGATTGCCCTGGAGGTCCAGGACTTCGATATGGGAATCCAGTGGGGAATCGAGCCGCTGAGCGGCGACCTCCAAGGCCAGAGGCTGCCCCCGGCGAGCCGGAAAGCGGAAGACGTCGGCGTCCCGGACCGAATCGATCCGGCCGTTGACGGTGATGGGGACGGAGACCGGCTGAGCCGTCTCAGGGGAATCGTTCTCTTCCGACTCCAGGGCCTCGTCATGGTTCCCCACCGCGATCCGGACGGGGTTGTGGGCCGGACCATGGGCCGTGCGGATCGTCAGGTCCCGGAAGCCGTCCTCCCGGGGTGGCCGGTCCCCGCGGAGCCGAATCCTGGTCTGACCTCCCAGATTGAAGCCCTCCAACCGCGCTTCCACCTCTTCACCGCGGCGCACGCCCGTGGGAAACAGGTGGGTCACATAGGGAACTGCTCCCAAGGTCAGGCGGTAGAAGCTTCGCGAGCCCCCACCGCCGGCAAAATCGGTGACCCGGACGGTGTAGCGGCCTGATCGGGGCAGCCGCAAACCCAACATGGCGTCGAGGTTTCGCGGAGAGGCATTGTTGTTGCCGGCCAGGACCCGTCCCTCCGGTCCCATGAGCGTGAGAGCCGCGTCCATCCGGGATCCCAAGGCGTGGGCTTGCAGTTGGAGCACCAGTTCCTCACCCTGGCGCCCTTCAAATTGGAAATAGTCTTCCTCTCCTCCCTTGGCGATCCGGCCGTTCACCGTCGCGGGAAGGGGTACGGGTTGGGCTCCGGAGAGGGTGCCGTTTCCGTCGGACTCGTGGATCTCGGGGAACCGCCCGGCAGCGAAGGGAATCCAGTTGCTGGCTCCGTGCCGGGTCTTGACTCGGAATCCGTAGATTGCGGGAGGGGTTTTTTCGTGAACTTCGACTTCCAGGCGCAACCGCTCCAGCGGGGTCTGGAACCGGCCGTTGGGTCCGTCCCGAACCTCAAGGACTCTGGCCGTTAGATCCGAGGAGTTAAAAACTATATTTTCGGACCCTTTGAGATGTATTCCCTCCAAAACGACTTGAGCTCTGGAACCGGCCTGGGCTCCGGTGGGAGTGGCCTGGTAGACCACCGGCGCGGAGGGGGAGTAGGTCGCGGCCAGACTCCAGGAAAGGGTGCCGAGAATGATGAGGATCAGAATTCGGGGTTTCGGGCGCATCAGTGGTTGAAGAGGAATTCCTTGCTCATCATCACGCCCGCCCAGAAATCTTCCAGGAGCTCACGGCGCTTCTGCTCCCGGGAGGCGGACGAGTCTCCGTCCGGGCCGAACAGTTTCAGGATCTCCGCCTCCTCCCCCGGGGACGGCGGCCGGGAAAGTGAGCTCCAGAAGATCCGGCGGACCATCTCCCGGTCCGTGAGCCCCTCGTCGAGCATCCGCTGGAGTTTTCCTTCGGGGGAGCGAAGCTTGGCGCTCAGGAGATCCCCGTTGAGCAGGTGCAGGACCTGGGGGACCGTGGAACTCCGTACCCGCTCCGAGTAGGAGTTGATTTCTCTGGCGGGCCGTCCGAAGAGGGTCAGCGCGTAGGAGTTCACCCGGGAGTCGGGCAGTTGAAGCGCCCGGACCCCCTCCGGATATCCGGCAAAGCTCTCGGGCACGCCCAGAACCTGGGACACCACGTCCAGCAGGACCTCGGCCGGGAGTCTTCGGACCAGGTAGTGGGAGTGATACTTCCGGTCGTGGCTGTTGCCTTGGAGCCGGGAACTCCTCTGGTAGGTGGCCGAATTCATTATGGATCGGATCAGCGACTTGAGATCGAATTCGCTCCGCACCAGTTCGCGCGCCAAGGCTTCCAGGAGGCGCGGATTGGAAGCCACGTTGGTTTCCCGCATGTCGTCGGCGGGATGGACGAGGCCCCGGCCCATGAAGTGATGCCAGACCCGATTCACGACCGCACGGACGAAGTAGCGATTCTCGCCCGAAGTGAGCCATTGCGCGAGAGGGAGCCGCCGGTCTCTCCCGGGCCGGTCGTGGATCGACTCCGCCGATTCCAGAGGGCGGGGAGGAAGGGGACGGCCCAGTCGCGGATGGATCACCTCGCCGCGGCTGGCGGTGAATATGGTGGTCTCCTTCAATGAGTTGGGGTTGTCGGCAAAACCGTAGCCCAGGTCGTTTTTTCGGCCGACTCGGGAGAAGAAGCTGGAGAGGTGGTAGTAGTCGTCCTGCGTCCATTTGTCCAAGGGGTGGTTGTGGCAGCGGGCGCAATTGATGGAGATCCCCATGAAGGTGAGGGTCATGTTCTCCGCCAGGGCGGTGGGCTCGTCGTGAAGCAGGTAGTAGTTGGCGGGGCCGTTGGCCAGATTGCTTCCGGAAGCGGTGATGATCTCCTCGACGAGGCGGTCCCAGGGCTTGTTTTCCGCGACCGCCTGTCGAATCCAACCATGGAAGGTTCGGGTCGCGGCCGGCGTGAGTTTGGAACTGGAGACCAGAAGCAGGTCGGACCACTTGTAGGCCCAGAGATCCGCGAATTCGGACCGCTCCAGCAGCGCATCCACCAGGCGGCTTCGTTTTCCAGGGTCCGGATCGGCCACGAACCGTTTCGCCTCTACGCCGGTGGGCAGGATTCCCGCCGCGTCCAGGGAGGCCCGCCGGAGAAACTCCGAATCGGTGCAGAGATCCGACGGGGGAATCCGCATCTGTTGCAGCTTCTCCAGGACCAGGTCGTCGATGAAATTGTGGCGGTCCGCATTGCGGAAGACCTCCGCCGGAAGCTCCCCGGGAAAGGGAACGGAGATTCTCGCCGCTGCGATCCGGTCGAGATACCAGACCGAAAGCGTCGCCTCCCCATGACCTGCGGTCTCCGCCATTCCATCCTCTCCGACCCTGGCCACGGAGGCGTCGCTGCTCGTGTACTTGCCCCAGCGAGTGACGTCCTCGGACCGTCCGTCGGAGAAGAACGCCCGGACCACGAGCCGGTGCCGGACTCCCGGCCGTAGCGTCGCCTGTGATGGGTGGATCTCCAACCGCTCGATCTTCGGATCGTCGGGAGCGGGACCCTTGGCTCCGCCCGCGATCCAGTCGGCCACGATTCGATAATCGAGGGAGTCCGTTTCCAGCAGCTTTCCTCCGCCGTGGGAGACGGCCAGGGTGGGTTTAAGCAGAATCAGGCTCCGAGACGGCTCTTGCCGGGAGATCCTGCGGCCCCCACCCTCCCGGGTGAGAGCCCGGAAGTCCTCCTCCGGGGAATAGCCTCTCAACGAGAGCTTGAAGAAGTTCTGTCCCGCTCCGGCGCCATGGCAGGGTCCCGAATTGCACCCCGACTTGGTCATGACCGAGCGGACCTGGTTGCGAAAGTCCCGGGGCGGCGGCTGGCCGGCCGATCTCACCCGGACCCGGACGGATGCAGAGCGGCCGTCGGGCAGCCGGGCGGTGATTCGGGCCTCTCCGTCGCCCGACGCCCGCACCACCCCTTGAGCGCCCACTCGGGCGACGCCGGGAGACGAAGAAGAGAAGGTCGCTTCTCGGGTCAGGTCGGCCTCGGACCCGCGTTGGGGCGTCCGCTGGATCAGGATGAGCCGCTGTGTCGCGTCCTGTCCCTGAAGCGTGATGTCGGGCGGCATCAGCGCCAGTGAACCGGCACCGGAAACCGTGAGCGTGGACGCGGCCAGCAGGAGAGTCGAGATCATGCGGCGCCGAAAAGCTCCCGGATCGGCTCCACGCCGATCTCCACCACGGGAACCGGCCGGTTGCCCGGTCCGTCCAGTTCGGTGTGAAGGCTGATCCCGAGGGCGTGATACAGGCTGGCGAGGATCTCCAGGGGTTCGACGGGACGGTCCCTGGGTTCGCTGGCCGTGCGGTCGGAGGAGCCGATGACCTGCCCCCCCGCGACGCCTCCGCCGGCGAGGATGAGCGTGCCGCAGGCCGGCCAGTGGTCCCGTCCGCCCGCCGGATTGATCTTGGGGGACCGGCCGAACTCTCCCATGGCCACCACCAGGGTCTGCTCCAGAAGTCCCCGCTGCCGGAGGTCTTCCAGCAGGGAAGAGAAGGCGTGGTCGAACATGGGCCCCAGGGTGTCGAGGGCGCTCAGGGAGGTGAAGGGCGACTGGCCATGAATGTCCCACGACCCGGCCAGGTCGTCGAACATGTTGACCGTCACGAAGCGGACGCCGCGCTCCACGAGGCGCCGGGCCAGGAGGCAGCCCTGTCCGAATCGGTTCATGCCGTAGCTCTGCCGAAGCCGGTCCGGTTCGCCGGTCAGGTCGAAGGACTGCCGGGCCTCCCGGGAGGAGACGATCCGGTAGGCCTGGGAGAAATTGGCGTCCAGGAGCCGGCTCTCGGCGCAGTTCTCCTCGAAATCGAGGAAGCTCCGGTCGATGAGCCGGCGGAAGGAAATCCGTCTGCGGGCTCGAACCGCCGAGACGTAATCGGGCGGCCGGAGGTCCCGGACCCGAAACGAAGGGTCGGAAGGGTCGGAGTCGATGACGAAGGGCTCGTGGGTCTTGCCCAGGAAACCGGGCCCCTGCCCCTTGTCCAGCCGGTAGGGCAGCAGGACATGCGCCGGCAGGTCCCCCCGGGCTCCCTTCAGATTGTCGACGACGCAACCCGGATGCGGGTACTGGATTCCGGGGAGCGGAGGCCGTCCGGTTTGCATCCAGGTCTTGGCCTGGGGATGGGCCGGATTGGTGTGGTAGCAGGAGCGGATCAACGCGAACTTGTCGGCGTGGCGAGCCATGCGGGGAAACAGCTCGGTGATCCGAATTCCAGACACGTTGGTGGGGATCGGCTTGTAGGGTCCCCGGATCTCGGCCGGAGCGTCCGGTTTCGGGTCCCAGGTGTCCATTTGGGGCGCGCCCCCCTCCAGAAACAGGAGGATGCAGTTCACGTCCTTGTCGGAGGTGGTCCGGCCCGCGGCCTTGAGCTCCAGGAAGCCGGGCAGGGTGAGTCCCAGGAACGCCAGCGATCCGGCGTGAAGGAAGTCCCTGCGGTGGACTGTCTGGCAGAGATTGGGCGATGTCGGGCCGTCGAGACGAAGCATCGGTCTGGCTCCCAAGTTTAGCAGCCCGCGCCAATAGTCGGGAGGGGCGATTTCCAATCGCCCGACGGGAAGGGCGATTTCTTGTCGCCCCGTCTTCAACATTTCCAAAGCGTAGAAGGGCGTCGGAAGCGTACAGGGGGGACTGCCGTCCCCTACCCCCCCTGCTCGGCGCCTAAAATACGCCGCTCCTCGGCGACAAGGATGTCGCCGCTCCATGTCGCCGCTCCATGACCCGCGTGTTATGATCCCCGCCGGGAGTGGCGGCATGAGAATGAAATCCGGCATCTGCTTGGCAGTATTCGTGGGGAGCGTCCTGTTGGGGGGAGTCTCCTGCGCTCCGGGTCCCGCGGCGGACCCTCCCGTTCGGCTGGATGATCGGGTCCAACTGTTCGTGGATGACCTGCTCATCGAGCGGATGGACCGGGTCTGGCGGAGTCTGGGCCGGGGCGGAAAAGTGTCCGAAAACCCCCTGATCCGGTCGGACCGTCCCTGGGAGGGTTACCTGATACTTCAACCGGGGAGCGTTATCTACTCTCCGGAAAAGAAAATTTTCGAGATGTGGTACAACACGCTGGCGCGAACCGGCGATACCGATATCGATCAGTTCGTCTGTTACGCCACCTCCGAGGACGGGATCCGGTGGGAGAAGCCGGAATTGAACCACCTGGAGTTTCGCGGCTCCAAGGCCAACAACATCGTGCTGCGTTGGAACAACTGGAACCACTCGGTGATCCTGGACCCGGAGGATCCGGACCCTGCCCGCCGCTACAAGATGGGGTATTGGCAGACCCGGGACCGGGAACGGTGCGGCATCTGGGCCGCCTTCTCTCCCGACGGGATCCGTTGGACCGATTACGAAAAGAATCCGGTGGTGCCCTGCTGGGCCACGGGAGACACCTTCGCGGTGATGCGGGATCCCGTCTCCCGGCAGTACTGGCTCTATCACAAGACCAATCCCGGAGGCCCCAGAAAGGTCTCGCGGCTGGTCAGCGACGACTTCATCCACTGGACCGACGATCGCCTGGTCCTGGAGCCGGACAGTCATGATCGTCCCGGGACCGAGTTCTACGGGTTGTCGGCCTTCCCCTACGGAAGCCAGACCCTGGGCCTGCTCTGGGTCTTCCATACCAACATCCAGACCATGGACGTCCAACTGGTCTCCAGCCGGGACGGCGTCGAGTGGCAACGGAGCGTGTATCGTCGGCCGCTGATCTATCTGGGCTACCAGCGGAACGAATATTCGGGCAAGAGCTTCGACAGCGGAATGATCTGGCCCATTACGGCTCCCGTGGTCAAGGACGGAATGGTCTGGATCTACTACTCCGGGTTCGACAATCTCCACAACGCCCCGTCGGAGGACCACACCGGAGAGATCGGATTGGCCCGCCTGCGACAGGACGGCTTCGTCTCCCTGGACGCCACCGCCGAGGGCACGGTCCTGACCCGGCCCGTTCAGTTCTCGGGGAGTTCGCTCCGGGTGAACGCTCGCCTGCTCAGGCGGGAAGGGGACGCGTCGGAGGCGCCGGGAGAGGTGACCTTCAACGACAGCCCCAACCAGGAGGGCTACCTGAAGGTGGAGGTCCAGGACGCCGCGGGCAACCCCATTCCCGGCTACGAAGCCGATGCTTCCAGAGTAGCCCCGGCAGAGGGCGTGTACTCCAAGGTCTTCTGGGAGGGCAAGGAGAACCTGGAAGAACTCAAGGACCATACGGTTCGGTTGAAGTTCATTCTGAGCAGAACTCGTCTATATTCCTTCCAAATAAACTGAATTCTTATTGCGTCGGTCCAAACCACGCCAGGAGGGGCGACATCCTTGTCGCCCTCTTTCGAGCGTTGGGTGAAATCGAAGCTCGGCCGCTGGACGTCCCGGTTCTTTTCTTCGAAGAGAGATCGGTCCTTTCGCTCGTTTTCGCGCTGGGGGGTGAGGCCGAGCGCAGGTGGGTAGCGACGATGCGGCCGCTCGGTTTTTCTCGAATGCGAGGTCGCAAGACGGCGTCGAGGACGCCGCCGCTCCACGTGCCGGCGCCGGGCAGGCGACCAGAAGGGGCGCCCCTACGTTGTATTTGAGGGACAGCACGCTGGGCGTGGGGGTTGGAAAACCCCCACTCCAACGCCCGATATGAGACATTGGAGGGACATTGCTGGATTCCAAGGGACTCTCTTCCATGTCGATCCGGAGTTTGCAGACCCTGATCTTCGCCTTGTCCGTCACCCTGATCTGGCCGGCCGCCTATTCGTCCGGCCGCGAGGTCACGGTGGGGCTTCGCATCGTCTCCCAACTTCCGTTCGGCCAGATTCCTCTGGAGCCATGGATCGACTTCGCCTCCCTGGCCGCGGACGCCGGAGTCGCCGGGGTTCTGGATCCCAACTCGATTCAGGTCGTGGATGCGGTGTCGGGGAGCCCTGTGCCTCATGCCCTGAGCCGCGACTTCCACCACGGACAGCAGGGACGGGTCCAGTGGGTCGTGGAGGACCCGGAGCATAGAGACTACCGGATCCGTTTTCGGGTGGGCGCCGTGCGGCCGCCGCTGAATCCTCGTCCTTACGTTCCCATGATCGGAACCGGCGATCTGCTCCGTTACAACGCGGGCGAGCCGAAACCCATCTCGCTTCCCATTCTGGGCGCCCTGGTGGACCTGACGGGAGACGGCAAGCGCGACCTCGTGGGAACGGTCATCTACACCTATTCGCCTGACCGTCCGCCTGGGGGAATCGTCTGCTATCCCCGGGTCGGCGGCGCCGACGAGTTCCAGTTCGGCGAACCGGTCGCCATCCGCTACCTGGACGAAGCCGGCTCGCCGGAGCCGCGGCATCTGCGGGCCGGCTACCTCCACCTGGACGCGGGAGACCTGAACGGCGACGGCCTGGTCGACCTTGTCTATTCCTCGCCTGCCGACGGCTCGCATCAGAATCCCCGCAGCGCCGAGGGTTGGATCATCTTCCTTCTCAACACCGGGGAGCGGGACGACGGAGGACTTTCCATCTTCCGGGACCACGGCCGCATTCCCCGTCCAAAGGAATGGTGGGGTCCGGTGAGAATCGTGGACCTGGACCAGGACGGGAGCCAGGACCTGTTCGTCGGGTCCATGTTTCGAGGCCAGGACATTCCACCCGACGGCCGGGGTTACTTCATTCGAAATACGAATCCCGAGGGCTGGCCCTTTCGGCCGGGACGCCCTGTTCAAATCGATCCCGGAGTCCGGGCCAGTTTCTACGACGTGGACCAGGACGGCCGTCCGGACAGCGTCTGCCTGGTCACCGATCCCGAGGCCGAGAGGAAGAAACATTTCTACCGGGTGGCGTGGCGCCGGAACCAGGGTGGATCGGTTCCAAGGTTTGGTTCCCCTCGCCTGCTGGAACAGGTTGGTGTCCCGGCCGCCTATTTCACCGCATCCGTCCCGGCGGGTCCCCGGCGAGGCCTCCTGGTGGCCTACGACCACCTTCGAAAGTTGGCCTTTTTCGAGCATCTCAAGGGTGATGCCGGAAAGGAACCGGCTTTCCTGCGCCGCGAGGCCCTGTCGCTGTCTGCCCATGCGATTTTGGGAGAACAGGCGACGCCCTATCCCTGCGATTGGGACGGAGACGGGGACTGGGATCTCCTGGCCGGCGACGGATTCGGCTTTGTCCGCGTCCTGATCAACGACGGCACCGAGTCTCGTCCGGCATTCGCCCGGGAGGAGCCGGTCCGGTCCCAGGGGGAACCGATCTGCCTCTTCATGAGCCAGGTCTTTCCGGGTTTGGAGAATTACGGGCACAACATGGGCTACACGCACCCGGTCTACATCGACTGGGACGGAGACCGGCTGCCGGACCTGCTGCTCCCCAACCTGACCAACCGGATCTTCTGGTACCGCAACATCGGCACCCGCAGCCGGCCCAGGTTCGGACCGCGGCTCCAGATTCTGTGCGAGGGTTATCCCGACGGAAAGGATCTCCTGGCCGCGACGGCCAAACTGCTGGGAGCCGGAACCGGCCAGTGGAGGAAGAAGGTTCCCAACCGCCACCAGCCGTTCCGCGGGAGGGCCCGGGCCGCATTTGCCGACGTCACCGGAGACGGTCTCACCGATCTCGTGACGGCTGCGGCCGTCACCTGGGAGGCCCACCTGTTCCGAAGGTTCCGGGACGGGGAGGGGACGCTTCGGCTCCGGGACGACGGTCCCTTTCGCCTTCCCGGAGGCGAGGCCATCCAGGGAGTCGATTTACAGCCGAGCCAGTTCTTCCTGGTGGACTGGAACGGGGACGGCCTGCTGGACCTCTTCTTCAACGAATGCCGACGCAGGTCGGGCGCGTGGGACCACAATCCCACCCGGCCTCTCATCTATCCCAACATCGGCACTCCGGCCGAACCCCGCTTCGGGCCTCCCCAGGTTTTGGCCCTCTTCGGAAAGCCGTTGGAAGGGCTTGGCTCGCACGGTCCCTACTACGGCTTCCGGGACCTGGACGGAGACGCCAAGCCCGACATCCTGGCCTCTCCGGAAATGGGCACCTACTACTTCTACCGGCACACGGCGCTGGAACTGGACGAACGCCCCAAAGTCCGGCTGGGCCGTCCCGTAGTGTCGGATCGATAGGGACGAATGCCGGGTTCTGAGGAACGCCCGCTCGCATCACGAAGGGTGAGGAACGCCAGCCGAAGCGTCGTCCGGGCGTTCCTGTTTGCCCTGCTCGCCGGCTCGCTGGCGTGGGGCTCGTCTCCGCCCCGGCCCAACATCATCCTGATCATGGCGGACGATCTGGGCTACTCGGACCTGGGCTGCTACGGGGGAGAGATCCGGACCCCGAATCTGGACCGCCTGGCCCGCAACGGGCTCCGCTTCTCGCAGTTCTACAACAATGCGATCTGTCCGGCCAGCCGGGCATCGTTGCTCAGCGGACTCTATTCCCAACAGGTGGGAGACCGCCGGTTTCTGGGATGCGTCACCCTGGCGGAAGCCCTCAAGGCCGCCGGTTACCGGACGTTCATGTCGGGCAAGTGGCACCTGGACGGCCATCCGTTGAAGCGGGGATTCGAGCGTTACTACGGACTCCTGACGGGAACCAGCAATCATTTCAATCCGGGCCGACGACGACCCGGTGAGCCGGAGCCGGGCAAGAAGTTCGCCGGCGACGACCAACCCTTTTCCATCGAAGGGAAGGTCGTTCGCCCCTACACGCCGGAAGACCGCCGGTTCTACAGCACCGACGCCTTCACGGATCACGCCATCGGCTATCTGGAGCAGTACGGCCGGGAGGACCGCCCCTTCTTTCTCTATCTCGCCTATACCGTGCCTCATTACCCGCTTCATGCCTGGCCGGAAGACATTGCCCGCTACCGGGGCCGTTTCATGGCGGGTTGGGACACGCTCCGCCGGGAGCGCCACCGGCGTCTGGTGCGGGAAGGGTTGATCCCCGGCCGATCGGAACTGTCTCCCCGCAGTCCCCACGCGCCGGCCTGGGACGAGGTGGCGGACAAGGAGGCATGGGACCTGAAGATGGCAGTCTATGCCGCCATGGTGGATCGAATGGACCAGAACATCGGCCGCCTCATGGAGACCGTGCGGTCGCTGGGCAAGGAAAGGAACACCCTGGTTCTGTTCCTGTCCGACAACGGCGCCAGCGACGAGGACCGGACCCGGACACCCGGCCTGCCGCCGGGTCCCGTCGAGTCCTACCGATCGGTGGACCTCCCCTGGGCCAATCTCAGCAACACGCCGTTTCGGCAGTTCAAGCGCTGGAACCACGAGGGCGGCATCGCCACGCCCCTGGTGGCGTACTGGCCCCGGGGGATCGCGCGGCCGGGAAGGGTCAGCTCGGAACCCGGCCACCTCATCGACATCATGGCCACCTGCCTGGAGGTTGCCGGAGCCGACTATCCGTCAGAGGTGAACGGGATGAGGATCCCGCCGATCGAGGGCCGGAGCCTGCTTCCCATCTTCCAGGCAAGGACCCGGGAGGGCCATGAGGCGCTCTTCTGGAATCAGCGCGGTCTCTGGCGGGCGGTCCGGCAGGGCAGGTGGAAGCTGGTTTCTCCCGACCACTGGATTCGCTACCAGCCCTGGCGGCCTGCGGGGAGGAGCGGGACCGTTCCACCGGTCCTGGGAGATCCGGAAAACCTGTGGCTGCTCTTCGACCTGGATACGGACCGCACCGAGCGGCGAGACCTTGCGTCCCGGTATCCGGAGCGGGTGAAGGCAATGGGCCGCCTCTATCAGGCTTGGAGGCAGAGGGTTGCAAAAGATGGGGAATCGGCCGTGGAAGGAGAAATGAGAGGTGAGGAGTGAGAAGCTCCCGGTCTTCTGAGAAAACCATGGGGCACCCGGAGGGGGGACATTCTTGTCCCCCCTCTTCGCTGCGGTTGCCTTCGCTGGGCCCCGGTGGGGCCGGAGTTGGGTGAATAGGAGGGGGGACTTTCAGTCCCCCCGAGGGAGTGGGGGTAGGAAAACCCCCACTCCTTTTCTCCCAGGATCTCGCCGGGCTCATGGCCGGTGGGAGAGCTCCTATCTTGGGATTTGGAATTTGTGATCTCTCCTGGCTGGAGGACGTATGTTTCTCACATTCATGCGACTTTACGGAAGACATGCTAAGAACGTTTCGAGAAGTCTGATCGGAACCATCTGCCCTCTCCTGTCCGCCCTCGCGCTGGGGACCGGCCTGTTTGCCGGGGTTCAGATCGAGCCCGAAGCGCCTCGCTGGGGTCAATCCTTTGTCGTTCGGATCACTCCGGAATTCCCGCGGGGTCGTCTTTTCCCGAATGATCGCGTGTTCGTCAACTTGTCGACTTGGGATCAGGACATCCTTTCCACCGTCAATGCGAAGGCCGTCTGGGACGGAGAAGCGTTCGTCGCTCGAATGACGATGCCCGGCAACTGCGAATGGGCGGCGGTCAGGATCCGGACGCCGGAAAGGATTTTTCGTGGCAAGGGATTTGCGCCTCGAACGGATACCGGAGAATCGCCGCCCGGAACCCGGGTCTTGTCGTCATGCAGACCGCGGACGGACCTCGCGGCCTGCAACGAGGTCATCGACAGCACACTCGCCGAAAACCCGGACCTGTGGTGGATCTACCCCAAGATCTGGGGGCTTAAGCAAAGGATCTTGAAGAATCTGGAAATCGATGAAGTCATTTCACAGCTTCGCAAGATGGAGGTCCAAGAAAAGGGGCCATCATTGCTCCGAACGCTGTCTACGGGTTACTGGCTCGCGAAACGATCAGACCGCGCATTTGAGAGCTTGACCGAACTCTGTACCCGGTTTCCCGAGTCGAGATACTCTGTCCAAGCCCTGAACGAAGCCGATTTCTGGGTATCGACTCAGGGTCTGGACCAAATGAGTGCTGGGCTGGAGAAGCTGCAAGCGATGCTCGTGAACGACGCGCCGGCCAACCCGCGTCTCTGGAAGGACAGGAGATCTGTCCTCTGGCTCAGGAGCAATACAAGAGTGAGCCTGGAAGCCACTCGCCGCCTGTTCGCGGCTTGGGTCGACGAGGATCCGGAAGATCCCCATCCCTATCTGCTGTTGGCGAACGCACTGTCCAGGGAGGGGACCTCGGACGAAGAGGCCAAACGACTCATCGACCGCTCGATCGAGCTCTATTTCACGCCGCACGCGTTCGTTTCCGACAAGCGTCTGCGGGATCTGGCCTTCAGGGTTCGCGCCCGGCTTCGGCTCCGGAACGGGGATGCTGAAGGGGCGCTGGCCGATGTCAAGATGGCTCAAGCAGACGGACGGGGCCGGTCGGCAGAGGACCTGGAAATCGAGGCGGCAGTCTGGACGAGCATTGGCCATCTCCGCCGGGGCGAAGAAATCCTCGTGGACGCCTACCGCATGGGGTCCGCGACGGCCGAGGAGATGTTGAAGAACGCCTTTGTTGCCCGCACCGGAGGCAGCCGGGGTTTCGACGACTACCTCATGACCCGGTTGACCGGTGAAACTCCGGAACTGGAACCTGCCCCGCAGATCCGAGGGACGACACTGGAGGGCGTCCAACTGACGTCCAAGTCACTGAAGGGGAAGCCGGTGGTGGTGAATTTCTGGTTCACCAGTTGCGGACCGTGCATCAAGGAGATCCCCGAGCTGAACGACTTGGCGAACGAGTTTGCGGGGAAGGCCCGATTCCTGGCCTTCGCCACGGATGACGCGGAACCGATCAAGGAGTTCCTGAAGGGCAGGGAGTTCCGCTACGAGATCGTTCCATCCTCGAGCCGCATGGCACGGGCATTCGGGGTGGAGGCGTACCCGAGCCACTACATCATCGACGGCGAAGGCAACATCGTCTGGAGCGCCCTGGGTGCCGCCCCGAAAACCGTCGAGATCCTGGGAAACATCCTGCAGAGCCTCTTGAGCGATAAGCCGTTTCCGGTGAAAGGGTTGAGGAAACGCCCAGCGTAGTCGCCATTTCGTTGCCGCCGGACCGAAGCAGACGGTCCCGGAGAACGCATCTCCGAACGGCATTCCAACCACGGATTCCGTACTGAGTTTTAGACGTGATTTCAAAAATCCGGATTCCTGGTTGAAATAAGGTATATAACGTACTAGAGTCTACGTATGTCAAAGTCCTTAAGTCGGCAGGAACTGGAAATCATGAAGCTGATCTGGCGTCTGGACAAGGAAGAGGTCACCGTCCGCGACGTCTACGAGGAACTGCGCCTTCGGCGCCGGATCGCCTACACCTCGGTTATGGGCACCATGCAGAGCCTGGACCGAAAGGGATTTCTCCGGAAGTGGAAGGAGGGGCGGGCGCATATCTATCGGCCCACCCGTCCCCGGGATGAAGTGGTTCGTGAGGTGGTGGCGGACCTGGTGGAGCGGGTGTTCGGAGGGTCCAGCGAGGCGCTCATGCTGCACTTGGTCGAGCGGCACGACGTTTCCAAGGTGAAGCTACGAGAACTGGAGCAAATGATCGAGGAGGGGTAATGAGCCTGGAACTGTCGTTATCCAATCTCTGGTTCTACAGCCTCCAGACCGGAATCCTGATTCTGGCGGCTGGCCTCCTGGTCCGAATCCTTCGACTTCGAGAGCCCCGCAGTTTGTACCTTTTTTGGCGGGTTCTGCTGGCAGTCTGTCTCCTTCTGGTATTCCAACCGGGGGTGCCGGAACCCTTGCCCGATCCCGTATCGGTTCCAGTGGCCGAGGAACTGATTCTTCCCGCTTCTCCGGTGACGGTCAGTGAGACGGACCAGGCCGCTGACGTCTTTCCGATGTTGGGGGTTCTCTTGGTCTCCGGCATCTTGCTTCGCCTGATCTGGCTGGGGGCTGGCTTTTGCAGGCTCCGCCGCTTGAGGCGGAGAACTCGGCGGCTGGTCCTGCCGCCGCATCTGAAGCTGCTGACCGAGGAGATGGAAGTTTCTACCCGGTTTCGTGTGTCGTCCGAGGTCACCGGACCCGTTACGTTTGGCTGGTTCCGCCCGGTCATCGTCGTCCCCGAGTCGTTTGCAGAGCTGGACGAGGCGATGCAGAAGGCGGTCGCTTGCCATGAGCTGCTGCACGTGAAGAGGGGCGACTGGTTCTGGAACACAATCGAGGAGTTGGTGCGGACCGTGTTCTGGTTCCACCCGGGTGTCTACTGGCTGATCGGCCGAATTCAGTTGACCCGGGAGCAGGTCGTGGATGAGCGAGCGGTCGCGCTGCTGGGGTCGAGGAAGACCTACCTTCATTCATTGGTTGAGATCGCAAGGTGGAAGAATTCCACCGCATCCTTGCCCGCTCCCCTTTTTCTCAGGGAATGCCAGTTCAGCCGCCGGGTGCGGCGCCTGCTCCAATTCCAGGAGGTACGAATGTCCAAGACCAAATCGACGATGTTCTGGAGCGTCTGCGTTGCCCTGCTGTCGGTAACCGGATGGTGGAGTCTGGCCGCACTGCCTTTGAAGGCCACTCCGTCGGCTCGGATGCCGCAAGAGGAACCAACTGCCGGAGAGCCTGTTCGAGTCGGAAGTCGGGTCATGGCCAACAAGCTGGTCCACAAGGTTGATCCGGAGATCCCCGGCCGCCCGGGGAGTTCCCGCCCGTTGGATCAGTTCATATTGTCCATCGTTGTCGACAGGAAGGGAGAGGTTCAGCAGGTGAAAGTCTTGCAAGGCGCTGAAGACCATCCCCCCTCGAATTCCGCGGTGACGGATGCGGTGAAACAGTGGCGCTATGAACCGTTTCTCCTGGACGGGAAGCCCGTTCCGGTAAGAACCACCGTTTTTCTTCGTATGCCCAAATCAAGATCAGCCGTCGAGGAGCCTGTTCGAGTGGGAGGGCAGGTCATGGAGAGCCGCCTGATCCACCGGGTTGATCCCGAGTATCCGGCAGAGCTCCAAGAAGCTCGTCCATCGGGTCAGGTCATACTGTCCATCGTGATCGGCAAGAACGGAGAAGTTCAGCAGGTGGAGGTCATGAATGGGGACGAGGGAGACCCCGGCTTGAACTCCGCGGCTGCGAATGCCGTAAGCCAATGGCGTTACAAGCCCTTTGTCTTGGACGGCATACCCGTTCCCGTAAGAACCACCGTCGTCGTCCGCTTCCCACACGATGCGTCCGTTCCGCAAACGGTCAATCTGAAAAACAAAATCGGGAGCCAGATGCGGCACACGCTTGAACGGGCGCGAAAGGAATTGGACCGTGCCAAAAGCGAGATGGAAATAATCGATTTGAAGGACTTCCGGCGCCAGTTTGAGAACGCGCGGAAGGAATTGGAGCGTGCCAGAAACGAGATGGCAGCAATCGACATGAAGGAGTTCCAGCAGAAGTTCCGGGAGTTGGAGGAGATGATTGAGGAAGGGAAATGAGCCTTGAATCGTGGATGTCCAACCTCTGGTTCTACAGCCTTCAGACTGGAATTCTGATTCTGGTCGGGGGACTTCTGCCCTGGATCTTTCGTCTGCGGGCACCCGGCATCCTGCATCTCTACTGGCGGCTGCTCATGGTCGCCTGCCTGCTCTTGGT